>NZ_JABXFH010000006.1:0-165849 GCF_013372745.1 Janthinobacterium sp. BJB401
CCTGGTCGAAGTCGACCACGACCTTGTCTGTGAGAGGAAAACTCTGGCAACTGAGGACGAAACCGCGCGCCACTTCGTAGTCTTCCAGCGCGTAGTTGACGTCCATTTCGACTTTGCCGTCGAGGATCTTGCAGCGGCAAGTCGAGCATACGCCGCCCTTGCACGAATAGCGCATGTCCAGCCCGGCGCGCAGGCCCGCGTCGAGGAGGGATTCCTTGTCCTTGTCCATCGTGAAGGTGGTGTGGTTGCCGTCCATGATGACGGTCACTTCCGTTTCCTGCACAGTATCGGCGGCCAGCTGGGCGCGCGGCTTGTGGGCATTTTTCGGGATGCTGGCGGCGAACAGTTCGATCTTGATATTCTGCTTGGGCATGCCGGCCGCCTGCAGGGCGGCGGAGACGCCCAGCATCATGTCTTCCGGGCCGCAGATGAAGGCGTTGTCGTAGTCTTCGACCTTGATCCAGTGCTGCAGGAATTGCTCGCATTTTTCCTGCGTGATGCGGCCGTTGAACAATTCGATATCCTGCTGCTCGCGGCTCATCACGTAGACGAGGTTCAAACGCTCCAGGTACACATCCTTCAAGTCCGTCAATTCTTCCTTGAAGATGACGGATGACGAGGCGCGGTTACCGTAGAACAGGGTGAAGCGGCTCAGTGGTTCCGTCAGCAATGTTGTCTTGATGATGGAGAGGATGGGCGTGATACCGCTGCCGGCCGCGAACGCCAGGTAGTGCTTGCGGTTGACGCAGTCGAGCGGCACATTGAAGTGGCCCATGGGTGGCATCACTTCGATGGTGGCGCCGGCCTTCAGGGTGTCGTTCGCCCAGGTCGAAAATGCTCCGCCCGGCGTGCGCTTGATGGCCACGCGCAGGGTGCCGTCCTGCACCGCGGAACAGATGGAATACGAGCGGCGCACGTCTTCCGCATTGATATTGGCGCGCAGGGTCAGGTGCTGGCCCTGCTGGAAGCGGAACTGCTGCTGCAGCTCGGCAGGCACGTCGAACGTGACGGCGATGGTGTCGCGCGTTTCGTTGCGCACGTTGGCCACGCACAGCGGATAAAATTTACTCATGCTTCATCTCCAGTTTCTTCGGAACGTGTGCCTGATTTTTTTAGTGGCACTTGAAGTAGTCAAACGGTTCGCGGCAATCGATGCATTTGTACAGGGCCTTGCACGGTGTGGAGCCGAACTGGCTGGTCAGCTGCGTATGCGTCGAGCCGCAGTTCGGGCAGATCACGTCCAGCTTCGGCATGGGCTGACGCTTGACGCCACCCGCTGTTCCTCTACCAAGGCCGCTGATGTCGATCACCTGCTGCTGCGGCGGGGCGATGCCATAGCCTTTCAGCTTGGCCTTGCCTTCTTCGCTCATCCAGTCCGTGGTCCACGCGGGCGCCAGCTGGTTCACCAGGGTCACCTTGGCCACACCGTGGCTGCGCAGGGCTTCCGTGACGGCGTCGGCGATCACCTGCATGGCCGGGCAGCCCGAATACGTGGGCGTGATCGTCACGATGCACTCTTCGCTGCTGACCACGTCGACGGCGCGCACGATGCCCAGGTCCACCACCGAAATGACGGGGATTTCCGGGTCCGGCACGTCGCCGAGCCAGGCCCAGACCTGGGCGGCGTCCAGCGCCGCGGCGCCAGCGGCCGTGTTCATTACCACTCCGCCCCGGGATAGGCGCGCTGCAGGAACTGCATCTCGGCCAGGATAAAACCCAGGTGCTCCGTGTGCGTGCCCTGCTTGCCGCCCTTTTGCATCCAGGCGTCGGGCGCCGGCATGGTCAAGGTGGCTTCGGCGAAAATCTCGGCCACGTGTTCCAGGAAAGCGCGGCGCAGCACGTCCGATGGCGGCGCGATGCCGGCGGCGACCATGGCCTGGTCGACGGCGTCATACGTGAACATCTCGCCCGTGTACATCCACAGCTGGTCGGCGGCGGCCTGCGCTTTCGCGTGGCTGTCCGCCGTGCCATCGCCGAGGCGCACGATCAGGTCGCCGCTGCGGCGCAAGTGATAGGTCACTTCCTTGATCGATTTTTGCGCCACTTCGACGATGCGCGCATCCGTCGATTTCGTCAGTTCCAGCAGCTGGAAGTAGTGCCAGCTGTCGAAGAAGAACTGGCGCATCATGGTGTCGGCGTAATTGCCGTTCGGCTGTTCGACCAGCAGGCAGTTCTTGAAGTCGTGGGCGTCGCGCAAAAAGGCGATGTCGTCCTCGTCGCGGCCCGCGTTTTCCAGTTCGGCCGCATAGCTGAACCACAAACGCGTCTGACCCAGCAAGTCCAGCGCCACGTTGGTCAGCGCCATGTCTTCTTCCAGCGCCGGCCCCTTGCCGCACAGCTGCGACAGCTGCTGGCTGAGGATCAGGGCGTTGTCGCCCAGGCGAAAAAGATAATTGACCTTGTCGTCCATTGCAGGCGCTCCCATCACAGGTTCTTGACTTCTTCCGGCATCGGGAAGAAGGTGGGATGGCGGTACACCTTGCTGTTCGACGGCTCGAACAGGGCGCCCTTGTCGCCGGGGCTGCTGGCGACGATGTCGGCCGCGCGCACCACCCAGATGCTCACGCCTTCATTGCGGCGCGTGTAGACGTCGCGCGCATGGTTGACCGCCATGGTGGCGTCGGAAGCGTGCAGGCTGCCCACATGCTTGTGCGCCAGGCCGTGCTGGCTGCGGATGAAAACTTCCCACAATGGCCATTCTTTGCTCATGTTGCTATCCCCTATCTGTCTTATGTATTTACGCTGCCGCTTTGTTAGCAGCTTGCTTGTCTGCATACGCGACCAAGGCATCGCGGAACCATGCGCCGTCTTCGTACGCTTTGACGCGCGTTTGCAGGCGTTCGCGGTTGCACGGGCCATTGCCCTTCAAGACGTTGTTGAACTCGGACCAGTCGATCTCGCCGAATTCATAGTGGCCCGTTTCCGCATTGAATTTCAGGTCGGGATCGGGCACGGTCAAGCCCAGGTATTCGATTTGCGGCACGGTCTGGTCGACCATGCGCTGGCGCAATTCATCGTTCGAGAACAGCTTGATGCGCCATTGCGCCGACTGGGCGCTGTTGACGGAGGCGGCGTCGGACGGGCCGAACATCATCAGCGAAGGCCACCACCAGCGGTTCAAGGCATCCTGCGCCATGGCTTTTTGCGCGGGCGTGCCCTTGCACAGCGACATCATGATGTCGTAGCCCTGGCGCGCATGGAACGACTCTTCCTTGCAGACGCGAATCATGGCGCGCGCATACGGACCGTAGGAGCAGCGGCACAGGGGAATCTGGTTGATGATGGCCGAACCGTCGACCAGCCAGCCGATGGCGCCCATGTCGGCCCACGACAGGGTCGGATAGTTAAAGATGCTGGAATACTTGGCTTTGCCCGAGTGCAAGGCGGCCAGCAAGTCGTCGCGCGACACGCCCAGGGTTTCCGCAGCGCTGTACAGGTACAGGCCATGCCCCGCTTCGTCCTGGATCTTCGCCAGCAGGATGGACTTGCGTTTCAGGGTCGGCGCGCGCGTGACCCAGTTACCTTCGGGCAATTGGCCGACGATTTCCGAGTGCGCGTGCTGCGAAATCTGGCGGATCAGGGTCTTGCGGTAGGCGTCCGGCATCCAGTCCTTGGCCTCGATCTTGATGCCTTCGTCGATGCGCGCCTGGAAAGCGCGCTCTTCCTGGCCCATGTCGTCGAGGGAACGGACGTTCTTGAGGCCGGTTTCAACCATTTGTGCGTACATGATCTGTCTCCCATGTCTTTGATTTTGCGCAGCAACGCGGTGCGATGAACAGATAATACGATACAAAAAACGATTTGCATACACTTGATATGAATCATTTTAAAATTTCGTATCTTGTGCGGGGTTTTTGTGCGTATGATATTGCTTATGAGAAAACATTACGAAGCGCCACCCGCGCTTCCGGCAAATTATTGCCGCGCTACCCGCGCAGCCAAGTAAACTGCTGCTTTTATTGATTCGACCGCAACACGGCCAGACCGGAACCACATGAAGAACACCCGCTGCACGGCATGGATAGCCGATTTCCTGGAAAGCGACCCACCGCGCTCGAAGTCCCTGGTGATGACCATCTTTGGCGACGCCATCGTGCCGCGCGGCGGCGCCATCTGGCTGGGCAGCCTGATCGAACTGCTGGCGCCATTCGGCGTCAATGACCGGCTATTGCGCACCAGCGTGTTCCGCTTGGCGCAGGAAGGCTGGCTCAGCTCGCAGCGCGACGGCCGCCGCAGTGCCTATACGATACGCCCGGAAGCGCTGGCCCGCTTCGAACGCGCCTACCGCCGCATCTATGCGCCGCTGATCGTGCACTGGGATGGCAGCTGGACCCTGGTGATCGGGCCGGCCGGCAGCATCGGCGCCGCCGAGCGGGGGGCACTGCGCAAGGAATTATTGTGGGCCGGCTATGGTTTGATTTCTCCCGGCATCTTTGGCCACCCGGCCAGCAATGCGGAGGCGCTGGAAGATATCCTCGTGCGCAACGAGGTGCAGGGCAAGCTGTATGTTTGCCACACCACGGAATTGCCGGGCGTCAGCACGCGTCCCCTGCGCGACATGGTGGGCGATTGCTGGGACTTGTCGGAAGTGATGGCCGGCTACGCAAAATTCATCGCCAGCTTCCAGCCCCTGCTGACCCTGCTGCAGGAAGAACCCGTGTTCGATGCGGAGCAGGCGTTCGTCATCCGCTCCCTGCTGACGCACGCCTACCGCCGCGTGCAATTGCACGACCCGCAACTGCCCGTCGAGCTGCTGCCCGAACCGTGGCCCGGCACGCAAGCCTATGCACTGGCACGCGACCTGTACCGCATCACGTATGCGGCTGCCGAGGAACATATACTGGCCACATTGCGGCGCGAGGATGAGCAGGCGGCATCTGTCGAGCCGTGGTTCTACGAACGATTTGGCGGTCTGAACACCTGACAAAACGTCCATGGCGGCGTTGCAGGGCCTGGGCGTACGTTCGTACTGCCTGCGACCCTGCGCCTTGCCCTGAACATTTTTCAGGCGTTCAGGAATAAGTTACTGTCTGCTCACTGTTTCACCACTACTTGCTTGGCACCAGCCAGCAAATCCTGCCCCAGCTTTTCCAGCGCATTGGCCTGCACCAGCATGGTGTCGAGGATGGCGACGTTGAAGGTGTATTCGGCCGGCGTCGTATAGCCGGGGAAACGTATGATGCGCAGCAATTCCTGCAAGGTCGTGCCCTTGCCCAGGTGCGCCAGGGCGTCGCTGAGGGCGCTAACTTTCTTTTCCAGTTCGCGTATGTGTTTGCCGTTGTCGTCCATGATGATCTCCCGTGTCGGAGCTTCCACGTTAGCAAAGCACGTCCGCCGTCGTTTGCGCCAGCACAAAGGCGCCGCTAAAACGGGTATCATCGCGCCATTGCACACGATGCAAAACCCATACGTTTTTATCAGGAACACACATGACCATTAAAATCAGCCAGCAATTCGACGCCGGCGCGATCGAGGTGCTGCGCGCCGACGATGCCCACTCCATCGAGCTGAACATCCGCAAGGATTCCCACGCCGACATCACGCAGTGGTTTTACTTCCGCCTGCAAGGCGCGCAAGGCGAGGCGTGCACGATCCGCTTCATGAATGCCGGCAAGTCGGCCTACCCGGACGGCTGGAAAGATTACCAGGCTGTCGCCAGCTACGACCGCGAAACCTGGTTCCGCGTACCGACCAGCTTTGACGGCACCGTGATGACGATCGAACATACACCCGAAGAAGAAAGCGTGTACTACGCCTACTTCGAACCGTATCCATGGGACCGCCACCTGGCCCTGATCGACAGCGCGCAAGCGTCGCCGCTGGTGCGCCTGATCGACCTGGGCAGCACCGTGGAAGGCCGCGACATGAACCTGCTGGTGGTCGGCGACGCCGATGCCGAGAAAAAAGTCTGGGTCATCGCGCGTCAGCATCCAGGCGAGACGATGGCCGAATGGTTTGTCGAAGGCATGCTCGAAGCCTTGCTGGACCAGGCCAATCCGTTTGCCCGCCAATGCCTGCAAGACGCCGTCTTCTACGTGGTGCCGAACATGAACCCGGACGGTTCCGTGCATGGCAACCTGCGCACCAACGCGGCCGGCGCCAACCTGAACCGCGAATGGATGACGCCAACGATGGAACGCAGCCCGGAAGTGTTCCTGGTGAAACAGAAAATGCATGAAATCGGCTGCGACCTGTTCCTCGACGTGCATGGCGACGAAGGTCTGCCGTATGTATTCGTGGCTGGCAGCGATGCGCTGGAAAATTTCACGCCAGCACAAAAAGCCGAGCAAGACCGCTTCATCGCCGACTTCAAGGTGGCCAGCCCCGACTTCCAGGATGAGCACGGCTACGAAGACGGCCCGTTCACGCCGGAAGTGCTGACCATGGGTTCGCCCCACATCACGCACGCCTTCGGCTGCCTGTCGCTGACCCTGGAACTGCCGTTCAAGGACAATGCCAACGATCCCGACCCGCAAACGGGCTGGAGCGGCGCCCGCAGCGCCGCCCTGGGCGCGGCCGTGCTGCAGCCTATCCTGTCCACCTTGCGCGCCTGAGCGCCAGGGCCGAGCCGGCCCGCTTGATCCCATGCCCCGCTCGCCGGGGCATTTTTTTGCCCGCGCGGCCAGCGTTTGGGAAGCGTGCCGAGGCAGCAGCTGCCGTCTGGCATCGAACCGCTTGCGCCTCAGCCGCCCGCCACCACCATGCTCTCGATAAGGATGGAACCCGTCTCTTTGGTACCGCGGCGCAAGGCGTCGGCACCCACGGCCACGATGTTGCGCAGCATGTCCTTCATGTTGCCGGCGATGGTAATTTCTTCCACCGGGTATTGGATGACGCCATTTTCCACCCAGAAACCGGAGGCGCCGCGCGAATAGTCGCCCGTCACGTAATTGGTTCCTTGCCCCATCAATTCCGTCACCAGCAAGCCCGTGCCCAGCTTTCTCAGCATGGCGCTAAAATCGTCGCTGGCGGCCGTCAGCTTCGAGGTCAGGTACAGATTGTGCGAACCGCCCGCGTTGCCCGTCGTCTGCATGCCCAGCTTGCGGGCCGTGTAAGTCGACAGGAAATAGCCTTGCACCACGCCATCCTTGACGACGTCGCGGCTGACGGTCTTGACGCCCTCTTCATCGAACGGGGCCGAACCAACGCCGCCGATCACGTGCGGGTCCTCAAATATCTGCACGTGCGAGGGCAGCACTTGCGTGCCCAAGGAATCGTTCAGGAACGTGGACTTGCGGTACAGGGCGCCGCCCGAAGTCGCTTGCACATAAGTACCGAGCAAACCGGCCGCCAGCGGCGCTTCGAACAGCACGGGGCAAGTACGCGTGCCCAGTTTGCGCGCGTTCAGGCGCGACAGGGCGCGCTCGGCGGCGTAGCGGCCGATGGCTTCCGGGCTAGCCATTTTGGCGGCGTCGCGCACGGATGAATACCAGTCGTCGCGCTGCATCTTGGCGCCCTTGCCGGCGATGGGCGCCACGGACAGGGTGTGGCGAGAGAATGGGTAGCCGCCGATGAAGCCGCGCGAATTGGCGGATACAAAGTGCGATTGCTGCACGTGCACGCTGGCGCCCTCGCTGTTGGTGATGCGCGGGTCGACGGCGAACGCGGCCGCTTCGGCCCGCTGGGCCAGCACGACGGCTTCCTCGGTGGAAATGCGCCAAGGATAGAATAGTTGCAAGTCGCGGGGGGACATTTCCAGCATGTCGGCGTCGGCCAGGCCGGCGCAATCGTCCTCGGCCGTGAAGCGAGCGATGTTATAGGCGGCGTCCACCGTGGCGCGCAGGGCGGACGGCGAAAAGTCGGAAGTGCTGGCATTGCCGCGCTTCTTGCCGACAAACACGGTCACGCCCATGCCCTTGTCCTTGTTTTTCTCGATCGTCTCGATCTTGCCTTTTCGTACAGAAACGGACAGGCCACCGCCTTCGCTGACTTCGACGGCAGCGTCGGTGCCGCCCGCTTCTCGCGCAAAAGACAACACATCACGGGCCAGTTGCTGCAATTGCTCTTGACTATGGGTAAATACGGAGTCGTTCATGCGCTGTTTTCTTCGGAAAGCCGCTAAAAAGGTTATCATAGCAGTCGTTTACAGTTTACAGGTGCGGCCTACGCGGCCAATCCCGCCTTATCATGCCAAATCCAAACCGGGGAGCTTGCGGCTTCCAATCGACCGAATTCGAACAGGAATATGAACGTCCTTCGAAGTCGGAACTCAAACGCCAGATGACCGTCCTGCAAAAGCTGGGCGAAGAACTCGTCAATGAGGCACGTGACCGCGTCAAGCGCGTCCCGATGCCGGAAGACGTGCGCGACGCCATTCTCGAATGCCAGCAAATCAAGGATCACGAAGGCCGCCGCCGCCAGCTGCAATACGTGGGCAAGAAGATGCGCACCCTGGATGAGGAAGAAGTTGCCGCCATCCAACGCACCATCGATAGCTGGAAAGGCTTGTCGAAAGCCGACACGGCCAATATGCACGCGATGGAACGCCGCCGCGACAAGCTGTTGACGGATGACAAGGCGTTGACCGTCTTGCTGTCGGAAAACCCGGAACTGGACGTGCAGCACCTGCGCACCCTGATTCGCAATGCCCGCAAGGAGCAGGCCGAGAACAAGCCGCCAAAAGCCTACCGTGAAATCTTCCAGATCTTGAAAGAGATCGCCAAGAAGAAAAACGGCGGCAAGAAAGATGCCGACGAAGATGACGTTGAAGGCGAAGACGACGAGTAAAAAAACTGGGGTCAGACCCGGCGGGTCTGACCCCGAAAGTAGCTAAAAACCGGGATCAGCCCGGTTTTTTTACGACATAAACAGGTGCCCCATGACCACGATAGAAGACGAATTGATTATCGGCCTCGTGTCGATCTCGGACCGCGCCAGCGGCGGCGTGTATGAAGACCTGGGCATCCCGGCCCTGGAAAGCTGGCTGTCCGCCGCCATCCGCACGCCATTCCGCCTGGAAAAGCGTTTGATCCCGGACGAGCGCTCGCAGATTGAAAACACCCTGATCGACATGGTCGACCTGAGCCACTGCCATTTGATACTGACGACGGGCGGCACGGGCCCGGCGCGGCGCGATGTGACGCCGGACGCCACCTTGTCCGTGGGAACCAAGGAAATGCCCGGTTTCGGCGAACAGATGCGCCAGATCAGCCTGCAATTCGTGCCGACGGCGATCCTGTCGCGCCAGGTGGCCGTGATCCGCGAGACGCCCGAGCGCGCCGCCCTGATCATGAACTTGCCGGGCCAGCCGAAAGCCATCAAGGAAACCCTGGAAGGCTTGAAAGATGCCGACGGCGTGCAACTGGTCAACGGCATCTTTGCCGCCGTGCCATATTGCATCGACCTCATCGGCGGTCCCTACATGGAAACCGATCCGGCCATCTGCAAGGCCTTCCGTCCCAAATCGGCGCTGCGTCCGGCGCAACCTTTACCTGAGGAAAACACATGAGCACCTTGCTGGAAACCATAGAACTTGACAGCGCACCGAATCCCACCGTCTCCATCATCTGGATGCACGGCCTGGGCGCCGACGGCAACGACTTCGTGCCCCTGGTGAAAGAACTCGATTTGCGCGGCTGTCCCGCCATCCGTTTCATTTTCCCCAGCGCGGGCACCATGCCCGTCACCATCAACAACGGCTACGTGATGCGCGCCTGGTATGACATCCGCGAAAACGACCTGGTGCGACGCGAAGATGAGGGTGGACTGCGCGCCTCGCAAGCCCAAATTGAAGCGCTGATCGCGCGCGAAAAGGCGCGCGGCATTCTCGCCAGCCGCATCATCCTGGCCGGTTTCTCGCAAGGCTGCGCCATGACCTTGCAAACGGGCTTGCGCCACGCGGAACCGCTGGCTGGCCTGATGTGCCTGTCCGGCTATCTGCCGCTGGCCGACAAGACGGCGGCCGAACGCACCCCGGCCAGCCTGGAAACGCCGATCTTCATGGCGCACGGCACGGCCGACCCCGTGGTACCGGTCGGCCGCGCACAGCAGTCGCGCGACTTGCTCACCGGCATGGGTTACAAGGTGGAATGGCACGAGTACATGATGCAGCACTCGCTGTGCCAGGAAGAGATCGACGCCATCGGCGCGTGGCTGAAAAAAGTGCTGGCATAAAATAAAACAGGCGCGGTGTGCGCCGCGCCTGTTGCCTTGCGAAACGCCGGGAACGATCAGTTCGCCGGCGTTTTTTCGTTCCAGATTTTCAGCATGTCGGGCGACGCTTCCGAACGGATGCCATTGTCCGTCAGTATCGATTCCGTCGCCGCCAGCATGTCCTTGCGCGGCACGACGACCATTTCCGCATCGCGCTGCTGGAAGCGGAACGTCAGCAGCTCATCCGTCTGGTCGCGCAGCAAGGCCACCAGGTGCGCCAGGCTGCGCACGTGCACGCCATTGACGGAATCGACGACCGAGAAGAAACGGGTACTGTAGCCATTCATCAGCTTGTGCGGGAAGAAGGGTGCGGCGATCACCACCAGTTCGTCGCGCTCGCTATCGGGCGCATCGCCGCGCCGCGTAGCCAGCGGATTGCCGGCAAACGCCATGCCGCCCAGGATCGCCGGGTTGCCATTCGGCGCCGCCATGAATTCCGTCGTGGCGCGCGAAAACACCATCGGGCCAAAGATGAAATAGGATGGGTAATTGCCCTGCAGGCCGGCGATCAGCATCGGATGCGCGGCCGAGACGGGCACCTTGATTTTCAGGGGCGCGCCCTGGCGCACCACCGTCAGCGGCAGTTCGCCGTCTTTCGCCAGCTGCTGCACCCGGTACTGGAAGCGCACACGGCTGTTGGCATTCAGCTTGACCATGCCCTGGTTGTCGATGGGAAAATCGCCGATATGCGTGATGACATCCCACTCCTTGAGCGGATAGGCCGCATCCTTGCTGGCCGGCGACATCACAACGGCGCCCTCAACACCCTTGGCCAGCTTCAGATAGGTGCGCAGCGCCGGGTTTTCCAGCGTTTGCGTCACGTCGCGCATGGCCGGCTTGCCCTTGGGCGCGCCACTGTCCTGGTCGCGCAGGAACAGCTCGATTTCCTCGTTGGGGATGATGTAGCCGATGTTTTGCGCATTGAGCATGCCGGCAAAGGCCAGGCCAATCATCTTGTCGCCGGCAATCACGGGGCCGCCGCTATTGCCCGGGTTGATGGCCGCATCGATCTGGATGCGCAGGCCGGAGACGGGGAAGTTGTAGCGCACGAATTCGATGCGCGAGACGATGCCCTTGGTGATCGACAATGAGGTGCCGCCCGTCGGATAGCCATATGCCAGCACGGCATCGCGCACGTCGGGCAACACATTGGCGCGTGGCACGGCTTTGTGGCTGGCGAAAAAACTGTCGTCGTCGATTTTCAGCAAGGCCAGATCCATGCCGCGCGAGATGGCCAGCACGGTCGCCGGGATCTTGTCGCCGGCGCCATTGGCCTGGATCTGCACCTGGCTGGCATAGCCGACCACGTGCGCATTGGTGAGGATGCGGCGGCCTTCGATGACGACGCCGGAACCCGTCACCTCTTGCGGCGCGGCCTTGCTCCAGGGTTTATAGGGGTCCGGCCCGCGCAGGGTGGAAAACACCTTGACGACGGAGTTTTCCAGGGCGGAAGCACTGGCGCTGGCGGCCGTCTCGGCGGCAAGTGCACGCACCGTCATCAAGGGGCAAAAAGAAAGGGCCAGCGCCAGGAAGGCGCGGCCCATCAGGGTGGAACACGGACGAGTTTTCATTGAGCTTGTTGGCAATGGAAGGGAAGTAAAATTATATATTGAATAATTTCAACTTCATTACACTTTGTCCATCTTTGCCGAAGAAGTCCTCTAAACTCCTCTCGTCATGCGGGCAAGGGCGTCACGTCCAAGGCCGGCACGGCCGTCTGCGCGCCATTCATCACCATGGCCAGGAAGGTGTAATAGCCGTTGATGCCCATCAAGTCGACCACGCCGTGTTCGCCGAACAGCGCCAGCGCCCGCGCATACGTGGCATCGCTGACCCTTTTGTTCTGCTGCAACTCGATGCAAAAGTCGTGCACGGCTTGCTCGTCTTCTTTGAGGGCAAGCGGCACGCGCCGTTCAGCGATGGCGTCCACGGCCGCTTGCGCGATGCCGTTCTGCACGGCGAGCGGCGCGTGGATGGCCCACTCGACTTGCTGGTCCCACTGGCGCGCCGTCACGAGGATCGCCAGTTCCGACAGGCGCGTGCCGATGGCGCTGCGGTAGCGCAAATACTCTCCCATGCGCTGCGCCGTTTCCATCAGCTCGGGGCTGCGGATCAGCGGCACGAAGGGGCCGTACAGCGCCCCGCGCGGACCATCGATGATGGCTTGCGCGGCCGCGCGCTGCTGCTGGTCAAGCTGGTTCAACGGTAGCGGCGGCAAGCGGTCGATATCGCTACCGGCCATCAGGCAGTCCAGGCGACCACGTCCTGCTGCTGTTCGCCCAGGCCGGGGATGCCCAGGCGCATGCTGTCGCCTTTTTTGAGGAAGCGCTGCGGCTTGCGGCCCTGGCCCACACCCGGCGGCGTGCCCGTGGCGATGACGTCGCCCGGTTCCAGTGTCATGAATTGCGACAGGTAGCTGACGATCTGCGCCACCGTGAAGATCATGGTTTGCGTATTGCCAGTCTGCATGCGCTTGCCATTGACTTCCAGGTACAGGTCCAGGTCCTGCTCATCGATGATTTCATCGCGCGTCACCAGCCACGGGCCGATGGGGCCAAAGGTGTCGCAGCCCTTGCCTTTATCCCATTGGCCGCCCCGTTCCAGCTGGAACGAGCGTTCGGAGATGTCGTTGACGACGCAATAGCCGGCCACGTATTTCAGGGCGTCTTCTTCGCTCACGTATTGCGCGCGTGTGCCGATGATCACGCCCAGTTCCACTTCCCAATCCGTTTTTTTCGAACCTTTTGGCAACACGACATTGTCGTCCGGGCCATTCAGGCAAGTAATGGCCTTCATGAAGACGATGGGTTCGGCCGGGATAGCCATGCCGGATTCGGCCGCGTGGTCCGCGTAGTTCAGGCCAATGCCGATGAACTTGCCGACTTTCGCCAGCGGCACGCCGAAGCGTGGATTGCCGCGCACCAAAGGCAAGGTCTTTTCGTCGAGCTTGGCCAGCTTGCGCAGGGCTTTGTCGGACAGTTGTGCGCCGTCAATATCGGCAATCACGCCGGACAGGTCGCGCAGTTTGCCTTCTTCATCGATCAGGCCCGGTTTTTCCTTGCCTGGACGTCCATAACGAACGAGTTTCATAGTCTTCCTTGGAGTTGATCATTGCCGCTGTGCAGGCTGTCATTTTACCGGATGGTCCGGCACGCCTGCAGCGGTGAATGAAAAACATCGCAAGTCCCGGCAGTTGCAAGGCCGCCAGCACGCCAAACGCCGCCTGGTAGGCCTGCGGCGGATACTGCTGCTGGCTGTTCAGGGGCCAGCAGCCGAGGATCAGGCCAAAGCCCGCCTGTACCAGGAAAGCGCCCGTGAAAATGAGCAAATTGAGGCAGGTGGCCGCCCTGCCAGTCAAGCTGGCCGGCCTGCTTTGCGCGACGATCGCATATTCGAGGCCCGTCACCGTGCCCAGCAAGGTAAACAGCACGGACAGCAACGGCAGGCTGGGCACCACATTGCATGCCATCGCCACTTGCACGGCGACAAACAGGACGATGCCGGCGCCCGCCACTTGCATCGGTTCAATCGCATGCCGGCCTGCCCATTCCGTCAGCATACCCATGCCGATGGCGCCGAAGATGACGGCCGCCATGCCCAGGTACAACAAATACGCCACGTTATCGTCGGACAAGCCGCCCACGTCGGCCAGCCAGCGGCCTATCCATAAACCCTGCACGCCAAAGAACACCGTGTGCGGCAGCAGGATCAGCGCGATGGTGCGGCGAAAACCGGGATCCCGGTACACGCTCCACACGCTGACCTTGTTCACCTTGCTCATGGTTACGGCAGGCGCGGGCATGGCCGGCGACAGCAGGCGGATCAGCAAGCCGATGGCCAGCGCCGCCAGCGCCAGGCCCAGAAACACGCCGCGCCAGTCCGTATAGTGCAGGGCCAGCTTGACGGGCATGGTAGCCGTGGCCGCGCCCAGTCCGCCCACGGCGATCAGATAGCCATGCACGGACGGCAGGCGGGCTGGCGCGATGGCGCACGAGATCGCTTTCACGGCGGCCATGAAACAGCCGCCCAGGCCCGCCCCCATCAAGGCGCGCGCCCACATCAGTTCGGCAAAGCTGTGGCCCCGGCTGAACAGCCACACGCCCAGGGCCGCCAGCGCCAGCAGCCACAGTTGCACCGTGCGGGGGCCGTAGCGATCGAGCGCCATGCCAACCGGCAATTGCACCAGCGCAAAGGCGAGAAAAAAAGCGCTGGTCAGCAGGCCCAGCTGGGCTGGCGTCAGGGCGATGGCCCCCAGCAACTCGGCCGTCAGCACGGCATTCACGCCGCGCAGCAGGCACGACAGGTAATGCCCGAGCGCGAACGGCAGGAACACGAGGCAAAACACGGCCACGCCGGAGCGGGAAGAAGCGCCGGCGCCGTGCATGCTCAGGCGGCCTTTGCCAGACGGATGATTTTATGCGGCACCTGCGGCACAGGCTCATCCGTTTCAAAGAAAAACTTGTCGTGGCCAAAGGCCGGCTTCAAATCGTCCATCCACGTCGCTTCCGCATCGAATTTCGCATAAAACGGCCGCCGCACCCAATCCGGATTACGCGCCTGCAAAAACTGCAGGGCAAACAGTTTTTCGTCATTGATGGTGACGATGCCGTCGATGACGATCTTGCCGGGAAACGCACTCATGGACGGCCCGCGCACCGTGCGCGACAGGCCCGACACCATCTGGTAGGCGGCCTGGAAAATCTCGTGCGCCTTCGCCAAGGGCAACTCGAAATAGCCGCGCGGCCCCGTGTCACGTTCGACGAACATGTAATACGGAATCGCTCCCAGGCGCGTGCCCGTCTGCCACAGCTCGGCCCAGCTTGCCGGATCTTCATTGATGTGGCGGATCAGCGGCCCCTGCATGCGCAAGGTGGCGCCCCTGGAGACGATGCGTTTCACGGCTTGCTGGGCGATGTCCTGGCGCAACTCGACGGCGTGGCTGTAATGGCCCATCACGGCCAGGTTCTTGCCCGCCTTGACGACGCGCTCGAACAGGCGCATCAAGTCATCCGCATCGCGGTCGGACACGAAGCGCTGCGGCCAATACGCCACCGCCTTGGTGCCGATGCGAATGTTCTGGATGTGTTCCAGACCCGGCGCCAGCAGCGGCTCCAGGTAGGCGGCCAGTTGCCGCGTGTTCATGATCATCGGGTCGCCGCCCGTGATCAGCACGTCCGTCACTTCCGGATGCAGTTTCAGGTAGGCGGCCAGCTCATGTGACTCGCGCGCATCGAACTTCATGTCGTCCATGCCGACGAACTGGGGCCAGCGGAAGCAGAAGGTGCAATACGCGTGGCAGGTCTGGCCCGCGCTGGGAAAAAACAGCACCGTCTGCGCATATTTATGCTGCAAGCCGCGCACGGGCGCATCGTTGACCTTCGGCACGTTATGCGTCATCTGGCCAGCCGGGTGGGGATTCATGCCCAGGCGCAAGCCATGCACATAGGCATCAATGGCAGCCTTGTCCTGCTTGACCAGCACCAGGTCGCGCAAGTGCGCGTACTGCTCGGGTGGCAGCATGTCGCGGTGGGGAAAGACGAGGCGATAGATGGGATCGTCAGGGATATTGTTCCAGTCGATCAGCTGATCGAGCACATATTCATTGGTGCGAAACGGCAAGACGTGCGACACCACTTGCACGGCTACACGCTGCTCTTCCGGCAGCCATTCCCACTGCCGCGCCTGTTGAATGGTTTGCCGCGTGTACGGCTTGAACTTGGGTGAAAACGGCTCGGTAATGGGTGCGGACACGATAAGCTCCTTGCCTGTAAATAGCGATAACTTGCATGAAATCAGCCCTACATCGTCCAATTCCAGCCTCTTCCCCCTCATACCAGACCCGCCCGGCATGCTGTGAAAGTCATCATAATTCTTGCCATTCGGAACCAAATTGCTACATATCAACAAGCCGTCGATACGTTGCATGCTGCCTACAAGCAACACCTTAGTTTGTTCCATCGCAATTTGAGGGAAGCGTCGGCGACGTAAATTACGACTTGGCAACATATCCCTCGATATCACAAGGAGCTTTCATGAAACGCTTATTCACGGGTAGCCTGCTGTGCCTGGCATTTGCCGGCGGCAGCGTCAGTGCCGCCGTCGAACCAACGGAAAAAGACGCCATCGCCATGGCCGAACGGGGCGCCGCCTTCATGAAGGCGCATGGCAAGGAAGAAATGATGAAGAAAATCACGGCGAAAGACCCGGACTTCGTGCAGGGCTCGCTATACGTGGACATGCGCGACATCAAGACGGGCATCGTGCTGGCCCACCCCATCAATCCTTCCATCGTGGGCAAGGATTTGACGGATGTACCCGATGCGAATGGCAAGAAATATCGCCGTGAAATCATTGAACTGGCGCAAAAACAGGGCAAGGGCTGGGTCGATTACCAGTACAAGAATCCCACCAGCGGCAAGATCGAACCGAAGACCACGTACATCCTGCGCGTCAACGATGTGGTGCTGGAAGCGGGCATCTACAAAAAATAAGGCAGGGGCGGCGCGCATACACACCGCGCGCCGCCTCCGGTGTGAACAGCCATAGCCAGGAGTCAAGCATGCTCAATCAATTACGCATCGGACCAAAATTATTGCTGGCGCCCATACTGGTCTTGCTGCTGCTGATACTCAGCTCGACCGGCGCATGGTATGGCATGGTGCGGCAAAATGCCTCGCTGGAAAACATGGTGCGGGTGCGCATCACGCACTTGAAGGCGGCCGCCGATGTACTCGGCGAGGCCAGGCAGGTGCATGGCAATATGTACCAGTTGCTGTCGTGGACGAATGGCAGCTTCGCCAAGGCCCGCCTTGATGCACTTGAACAACAGATCAAGGCGCGCCACGCGGCCATCGGCACCCAGCTGACCACGCTGCGCGCCACGGCCACGGGCGCCGAGCGCACTTTGGTCGATGCGGCCATCGCAGCGCTGGCCGGCTATCGCAAGGCCGTGCTGGAAACCATGGAAATGGCGCAGATGGACCAGTCGATCGCCACCAATTCCATGCTCAAGGCGGAAACCCAATTCGGCCAGTTCAATACGCAGCTGGCGCAACTGTCGGCCCTGGAAACAACGCTCAGCAGCCAGGCCCATGCGACGGCCAGCGCCGAGTTTCGCACCCTAGGCTGGAGCCTGCTGCTGACGGTGCTGCTGTCTATCCTCGTTTCCATCGTCGTGACCATGCTGGTGCGGCGCGCCATGCTGGTGGAAATCCGCGGCATTGCCGACGCCGTGCAAGACCTAGCGGCGGGCAAGCTGACGGCCGGCGCGCCCAAGCAGGGCAATGACGAAATCGCCGCCACCTCGCGCGTGCTGGACCAGACCATCGCCCACCTGAACCAGACCTTGCGCACCATCATGGACGCCGTGCAATCAATCGACACGGCCTCGCACGAAATTGCCACCGGCAACCTGGATTTATCGGCGCGCACGGAAATGCAGGCCAGTTCGCTGGAAGAAACATCGAGCGCCATGGAAGCGCTGACGCAAGCCGTCAATGACAACGCCGACAATGCCCAGCTGGCTTGCGAGCTGGCGGGACAAGCATCCACCCTGGCCGTGCAAGGGGGCGCGTCGATGCAGCAGGCGGTGACGACGATGGCGACGATACGCGCCAATTCGCGCCAGATCGTGGATATTATCGGCGTGATCGATGGTATTTCCTTCCAGACCAATATCCTCGCGCTGAATGCGGCGGTGGAAGCGGCGCGCGCGGGCGAACAAGGCCGCGGCTTTGCCGTGGTGGCATCCGAAGTGCGCACCCTGGCGCAGCGCTCGGCGCAGGCGGCCAAGGAAATCAAGACCCTGATCGCCACCTCGGTGACCACCATCGATGGCGGCAGCGTGGCCGTGCAGCAAGCGGGCGACAGCATGGGCGCCATCGTGGCCTCGGTGCAGCAAGTCAACGAGATCATCCAGCGCGTAAAAGAAGCCAGCGCGGAGCAGGCGTCCGGCATCACGGAAGTGAATCAGGCCGTCACGCAAATGGATGATGTCACCCAGCAAAATGCGGCCCTGGTGGAGCAGGCGGCGGCAGCGGCAGCCAGTTTGCAGGACCAGGCCGTCAAATTGTCGGCGGCAGTCAGCGTCTTCACCCTGGACCAGCGCCCCGCCGCGCCGAGCGGCCCTACCGAAGCAGAAGCATTCCAGCATCCGGCCAGTGCGCAGCAGGACAGGCGCGCACTGCACAGCCCGCTGCGCGGCAAGTCCGCCTTGCCCGGCACAAACACGACGCCGCAGCGCCGCCGCAGCTAGGCGGCTGGCGCGCGCATCGGTTTGCTGAGATAGCGCGAGCCGGCCAGCACGAAACGCCACGGCGTGTCCATCGCCTTGGAAATGCCGATGCGCAAACCCGCCTGCACCGTCACCTCTTGTTCGCGGGGCAACAGCATGAACGGCGGCGCATCGAGCGCCAGCCGGTTGTGCATATGCGTGACACCGAGCGCCTGGCACACCTTGCCCGGCCCCGAGCACAGCAGCCGCGCATCGTCGACGCCGCGCCGCTCGCGCATGATGTCGAGGCCCTCCAAGGGTTCGATGGCGCGGATCAGCACGCCCGCGCCATGGCCAGGCTCGCGGCACACAAAGTTCAGGCACCAGTGGATGCCATACGAGCGGTAGACATAGGCGTGCCCGGGCGGACCGAACATGGCCGCATTGCGCGGCGTCATGCCGCCATACGTGTGCGAAGCCGGGTCCAGCCGGTCATACGCTTCCGTTTCCACGATGCGCCCGCCCACGCCATCGACCAGCACCGTCACGCCGATCAGCTGGCGCGCCACGCTGCTGGAATCGTCCGCAAAATCGATACCCGCGAGGATTTTTTTCATCCAGCAATTGTACCGCCACGCATCCCGCCGCACGCCTTGTCCCACCTTGAAAACAAATGAAACTTGCTATTTTAATCATGAATGCCTTCATGGGCCGCGTCGTAAAATGACGAAAATCGCAGCCGGAGCAGGCCAAAACGAGGATTTTTGCGACAAAATATTGCAGAGATGAACTATTGCCGCGCATAAACAGCGATAATCGTCGGGCACTGCGCCAGACGCTCATGAAGCGGGCAGCGGCAGCGCGCGACAGACTAAGCACCGGACACAAAAATGATGATGAAAGCGTGATGATGAGAGCGGCAGCGCAAAAGCAGGTAGTGCAGGAAGATCCGGTTGACGCCCTGATGCGTTCCATCCGCATCCCGCCGCGTCCCAGCCTGCTGGTCGACTTGCAGCGCGAACTGGCGGAACAGGATCCGTCGCCGCGCCGCATCGCGCGCATCATCGCCGATGACGTCGGCATGTCCGGCGCCCTGCTGAAACTGGCCAACTCGCCGTTCTATGGCGCTGCGCGCAAGGCCAAGTCCGTCGAGCAAGGCATCAATTTTCTTGGCATCAACCAGTGCAGCGCCATGATGACGGGCTTGCTGGCACGCCAGGCGCTGGAAGCGGAAGGCGTGGAACTGACCAACTTCTGGGATGTATCGGCCAAACGCGCGCGCGCCCTGGTATTTACTTCGCGCAAGCTGCGCATCGCCCCGCCCGACATCGCCCACACCTTCGGCCTGTTCTGCGATATCGGCGTGCCCCTGCTGATGAACCGCTTTCCCGACTACGTCAACACGTATGCGGCGGCGGCCAACGATGCGAACAATTGTTTTACTGCACTGGAAGACGCGCGTCACCAGACCAACCACGCGGCCATCGGCTGCTTGCTGGCGCGCAACTGGGGCCTGTCCTCCGATGTCTCCTGGGCCATTTTGCACCACCACGACTACACGGTGCTGGCCGACCCGTCCACGGACGACGCTATCCGCTCGCTCGTCGCCCTGTCGCTGCTGGCCGAAAAGGGCATTCAGCGCTACCATGGCAACAGTACCTCGCTCGAGTGGGACAAGGGCGGCGAACTTGCCTGCCAGCATCTTGGCCTGTCGCAGGAAGAAGCCGCCGACCTCCTCGACGAATTGCACGAGATGTTCGATACCGACCATTGATGTATCAGGCGGCCGCGGCCGCCTGTATGATCTGTCCCGGCGCCTGGCAAAGCCTTGGCGCCTGTTTCCGTTTGCCTGACCCGTCTTTCTTAACCTGTTGATCGCCATGCCCAAAAATAAGCGCCCTGTCCCCCGTAAATCCGCCAACACGCCTGAAGACAAGGATGAATCCGTCACACGCATGTTGTGCACGATGGCCCTGAACCTGGCGGAACAGGAAGACAGCGAATCGCAGGGCACGGTGCTGGCCGAGCAAGCCGTGGAATTTGGCCGCCTGATCCGCAAGGCCCTGAATCAAAAGAAGGATGAAATCCTGTACGACGCCATCGAGCGTTCGAAATACGAAGACGTGGGCGCCTACCAGTATTTGCGCAGCCACATCGAGGAAGCGGCCTCCATTTCCGTGATCCGCCGCGAGAATGCCCCGGCCATGGAAATCAACGCCTTCGTCGTCCCCCTGCTGGTGCAAAGCACGGGTGGCCTGAAGGAAGCGGACAGTTTCCAGGACCAGGACGCTTTCGAAGCACTGGTGAAAAGTTTCCAGCAGGCAGAACTGGAAAGCGCCAAGGCCAAGGTGGTCCTGATGAGCCATGCCTACGACCTCGATGAAATCGACCGCATCACCTACAGCCATTTGCACGAAATGGTGCGCGATGCCTACAGCTCGATGACGGACAAGAAAATCGTTGCCACGCCGGGCCTGGAAAGCAGCATCGTCGGCTGGAGCGAAACGGCTTTCGGCCCGCAGGACACGGCCGTCGAACTGCGCTTCCTGCTGGGCTTTGCATTAAAACGCGTGGACGACCCTTTCTATGCGGAACCGAAGGACGAAGCGGCGCTCGACGCCTGGTTCGACGCACGCATGGCCCGCTATCAGCAATGGACGACGGAAGTGGGCGAGCTGGTGAAACGCTGCCTGGCGCCGGCCGGCAACGCCCTGGAAGTGAGCTTCCTCTATCAGGATCTGTTCCATGGCGGCAAGGAACAAGGCATGAGCGAATATGCGATGCTGCAGATGATGTCCGGCATCAACCATGCCTTGGCGGAAAACAAGGTAGACGCTGGCGATGTATCCGTCGTCGTCGGCCCGGCCGATGAGCACGGCGAAATGCTGCTGCGCGTCAATGTCAGCACGGCAAACGGCCAGCTGCTGCACAGCGCCGACAAGCCGCTGGACCTGGCTGCCGACCTGCAGGACGAAGTCGACGACATCTGCGACGCGCTGGCCACCATCGGCGTGACGCAATTGTCCGTGGCGCTGAAATTCGATGCCAAGGGACAGCCGCTGGAAGCGCAGCCGTACGCGCCCAGCTAGAATAGACTTTCCTTCATACACAAGTAAGCTACGATTTTAGATTCATATTGGTCAACCTGAGACACAATAGTGTAGGTTGATCAATATATGATTTTCTCATCGCGGGCGTGACTTCACTCATCGCCTTTAATCTTTACTAGCAGGCATTCTTAGCGTGCGCGCTAGTCTTTATTTGTCATTTCCCGCAATCTTCGCTCTGCCATCTCTGGATGCGCTATCCAATCAGAATATTCGTCTTCCCTTACAAAACTCACAAACCATGGTGAAAACAAAATTCCAGCACACAATAAAAACATAAAGTTAGGAATCCAATGCCACAAAATTGATTGTTTTTCATTCCACCCCAGCAACAATTGAGAAAAAGAATTATCGCCGGCCACTAAATTTATCAACAATAAAAGTGCGCACGAGAAAGATAATTTTGACAACATCACTTCCTCACTATCTCTCTTCCTTCTCTCCTCCTTCGCTGCCTCAATACGCCCAATCCAAAAGCTATCCTTCCCTTTGAGAGCTTCCTTTTCCGCATCATATAATCGGACGTAACCATAACTTAGTTTTTCACGGTATTCCCGATGCCAATCAGTATGGTCAAATATTGCAGGCCATATTTTTGAGTAACGAATTTGCCTAAGCAGCCACTTCAAAATACCCTCCATTAATGGCGAAAAAGCGCCCATGAAAAATACGTAGCAACCAAAAAAAACAATATAGGAACCAGTTGAAATTAATTTATTACCCACAACATCATTGGACAATTGAAAATCAAAATTAACAATTCCGATATTAAAAAAAACCACCAAGACATCATCCATTGCCAACATAACAGATGTAACGAGCAATGCCCATCGATATTGCACTACTCGATCTAACAGTGTTATTGCTTGTTCGGCTCGCCGACTGGAAGACGATTCATTGTCCGACATAAAATATTCCTTACATGGAAAATAATTGAAAGTGAATTCAATACGATCTTATAACTCATAAAAAAAATACAAGAACACTGGGCAGATATTCCAGGTCATTCATTCCGATAATAATTTCCATGATATTAGCTTTTGCGCATACGCAAGCGTATGCGCCGGACTGCTCGACGGCAAGCTGACGATGCGGCAGCGCTGCGCGTGCTCGCCCAGCACCTTGATGCCCAGCCTCGCAGCCGTGCCGCCGTTGAAGGCGATCATATGCGGCCGTGGCAGGCTGGCGGCCAAGGCCACCAGGTCATTGTCATCGCGGAAACGGATATTGCTGTCCAGGCTGCCCGCGCGCTACGCCTGCGCCACCGCGTCCCACAAGTCCACGCCAGCACCTCACCAAGCAGCATCCAGAATTTGTTGATGTTTTGAACAATTTGATACTTACTTAGGGCAGTTCAGCTAGCATGTGCAGTAACTGCTGGGTCATTACACTTGCCAGAAGTCGTTATCCCTAGACGCAATCTTCGATGCTGACTTTCTCATGTTCGCCTTGAGCTTTCATTGCTGCGCTTTCTCGCCACGCCAATACTCGATATCCAGATATACACGCAAAACCCCTTTGGCATCAGCCACAACCTGAGCATGTTTCTGAAAGCGCTCAGAATCAATGCTTGTAAGCTTGCTTACCCCGCTCCATCGAGGTAGTACTCCGCGTCCAGCGCCACTTTTAAGCTCTTTTATCACGTCCCCGTCCAGTGGCACCTCCAAATACCTTTCGATCCAAGTCAGATCGTACTCTTCGCATATAAACCGGCAATATAGGCAATCTCGCAAGAAATATTGAGAAATTTTCGTGCAGCTCCCCATGGCAGATTTGGCACGACTTCAATGTAAGAACTCGTAAGCGCATCGATAAGCGTGGCGAATTGTTCTTCATTACAAACGCCGACCTTTCTAAGATCAATAGTTTCCAAGAAGGCGCGTGCTGGATCAATCGTTCCTGCGGGCGCCATTCGACGGATGGTTGATGGACCAATGGCTGTGTTCGCGAGTCGGAGGCGTAGCTTGTTACGATATTCTTCTTTCAAATTCGCCTCTCTAAACTCTATTTGAGGCGGCACGAAGCCGCACATTGTTCCATCGTCCCAGATGCGTTTCTCTCAACAGTCCGGCTGACAAGAGATCGTCCAGCTCAAAGAGCCGTAAACTCGGTGACGACATACGTGTCTTGATCAGGGGCCCATTGACCAAACAAGTACATCGGGTCATTGAGCGGTAACGAATTTTGATGAATCATACTTCCGAGCTGCTCCACTAAATCAGTGCCAACATCGAAGTACCTTCGCACTTCGCCGTGATCCAGTTGCAAAGCCAGGTTATCGTGCACTATTCGATTGCGTAGGGCTACCAGTTCCAGGAAAGCCTTTTTTTGGTCGAGGGAAATTTCAGCTTTCAGAAGTCGCTCAAGCCGCTTAAGAACTGTTGCACTGCTACCTTGCATAGCAGTGCTGATTGCGCGCTCTACTATTGAGCGACGAAGCTCGTCCAAGCTCGACGAAGAAATTAGCTCCGTGACTGAGACTACGGCTTTAAATGATCTGTCAGAACTGTCGCCTTCCAAAGACTTGATTGTCTCTGGCCTAAAGGTGAAAAGGACATCAAATGCTTCACCAATTGCACCTTCGATAAGCGAAACGATCACCACTACTAATTGGCGACTGTAAGCGCGCAAAGCAATGCTGATTGACTCAGCCACGGGTTCAAGAAAACTCTCCGCATCAGCATCAGCAACGCCCTCTAGATCACCATCTTCGGAGCTCCGCTTCGGCCTGCCAGCCGACATGAGGTGGCTTCGAATTGCATCATCATTTGAGCAGTATGCGTAAAGCGTTCCATAGCAGCCAAGCGCTTCTATGAGCTCGTAATGCCACTTGCCATGATCAAATTGGATTATCTTCATTTTTTTTAGAAACAATTCGCTAGTCGATGGTTCCGCCGGAATGTCACTACAGTTGACGTACAGGTGAAATGGCAGCAAAAAAGAAGCGAAGTCGCGGCCTGTTCACGAAACCGCAATGAGCGATCGTAGCGCAAGCCAGCTCTCTGCCTTATTAGCATACGGCAAGGTATATGCAGGGCTGCTAGATGGCAGCGCCACGATGTTATAGGCCGCCGCCTTGGCGCCCAGCACCTTGATCCCCAAACGTCCTGCCGTCCCTCCATTGAAGGCGATTACCTTGATGTTGGGGAAGCGCGTCAACAGATTAGGCAGGTCATTGTCGTTGCGCTCGCGGATATTGCTATCGAGGCTGCCTTGGCGGCTCGCCTCCGCCACCACGTCCCACAACCCCACCCCATGGTGCAACAGCGCCTCAAGCTTGGACGCGTAGTCGAGCGGGACCAGTTCCACCCCGATCACCTCAGACATCAGCTCCCAGAATTTATTCTGCCGATTACCATAGTACTCCTGAAGCGCCAGCGACTTTTCACTGGGCAGACTTCCAAGTATAAGCAGACGAGTTTGAGCATCGACCACCGGATCGAAACATCGTTTCCGCGATGACTTCTCAAGAGCATCGTCCAAATTCACTAGCTTGGTCATCATTAAGTTCTTATTAATCTATTAGGTGCTCCAACTATTTTACGGATGCGCATAATACTGGCTGTGCGCCAGCGATTTTTCACCGGGCAAGCTGCCCAGTATCAGCAAGCACGTATTGGCGTCGACGACGGGATCGAAACAGCGCTTGCGCGGGTCCGGCATGGCCGGTGCAACAGACAATAAGCGGGGCAAAAGCGGCATCCTGCGGCAGTGGGGGGCGCCTATTTTAATCGGGCCATTGCACGGGCACGGACATGATGCCCTTGTCATCCCACACTAGCACCTGTGCCGTATGAAATCTGCCTTGCGGCGTGACGGACTCACCGACGCCATTGACATGGTATTGGTAGCCCGATCCATAGCGCTGCGCCACGATCATGCGCGCCTGCCGCGCCGTCTCGCCACGCAAGGTCGCCAGCCCGATGCCAACGCTGCTGATCCCCAGGATTAGCCCGAGAATGGCGGGTATGCGCAAATCGCGCCGCCGGTATCCCCTGGCATCGCAGGCGGCCATGACAGCAGGCATCCCCAGTTGACGGTACAAGTAATGCATGGTCCACAGCGACAGCACGGTTTCCAGCACCAGCCAGCCATGACGGACAGGCGCCAGCTTGAACTGCGTGACGGTCAGGGACAGCGGTTGCATGAACAGGAAATCGAGCACCAGAACGGTGGGGAGCACCAAGAGAACAATCAGCCCGCGCAGCCATCTCGCCGCGCGCAAGTTGCCACGCAACAAAAAGATGCCAAAGATCAGCAACTCGATGCCGCCAACAAAATAAATCCGGCTATCGGCCAGAGCGATTTCAGACCAGGCACTGACTGTCAACACGACCCACGTGACCAGCAACACATAGCCGGCTGACTGCAAGTGGGGCTTGGCCGCCTGCGCGAGTGCGGCGGTGGCCGGATCGAGCGGCTTGTCCTGCGGCCGCGCGGCCCATTGGCGCTGCTCCGCCGCATCGTCATCCTGCTGGCGCTGGGCAATTTCCGCTTCAATGCGCTGGCGTCGTGCCGCATCGGCGCCGTCGGTGCCGGACAGGGCTTGCTGCAGGGACGCCAAGGAATAGCGCTGGTAATCAGGGAGACTGGCGGGCGATGTCACGGATGTCTTTGAGATGAACGGAAATATTTCCAACGGGAAATAATAACGCAAAATTAGCAATTGAGCAATTGAGCAATTGAGCAATTGAGCAATTCCACCACAGAACGCTGCGGTCGGCGGCTGGTGTTCCGGTGTAGAATTTCCAGCCAGAACACCACACAAGAGACCGCCCATGCGCACCATCGACACCCTGCTGGCCCAGTATGGCGAAAGCCACCGCAACCACGTCAATGAATGGGTGCACATCGTGTGCGTGCCGCTGATCGTTTTTAGTCTGCTGGGGCTGCTGTGGAGCGTGCATCCCAGCGTGGCGCTGCTCGGCTGTATTCTGGCCTTATACTATTATTACAAGCTGTCGCGCCCGTTTGCTGCGGGCATGCTGGCGATGCTGGCCGCCATGCTGGGCCTGCTTCTGCTCATGCCGGCGCTGACCATCCTGCCCGTGTCGCTGGCACTGTTCGTGCTGGCCTGGATAGGCCAGTTCATCGGCCACCAGATCGAAGGCAAGAAACCGTCGTTCCTCGACGACTTGCGCTTTTTACTGGTGGGGCCGCTGTTCGTGCTGGGATTTTTATACCGGCGCCTGCGGCTGGCGTATTGAGCGGCAAGCGCTTACGCGAAGTTGGTAACAGATTTTTACCATTCGTAACTAGTTATCTGAGGCAAGTGTCCTTATGATAAGTCACCATCTGCCGGTCGACGCAATCGGCAAGCAACTTTTGTCCAAGGGAGTCCCATATGAAAGCACCAATTATTGCAGTGGCATTGCTTGCCACCCTGGCCGGCTGCGCCGTACAACCGAACTCGGCAAATGTCTACAATGCGCGCCAGGCGCAGAATGAACAATCGGTTCGCATGGGTACGGTTGAATCCGTGCGCCAGGTAACCATCGACAAGGGCGAAACGGGCACGGGCGTGCTGGCTGGCGCGGCGCTGGGCGGTGTGGCCGGCTCGACTATCGGCGGCGGCAAAGGCGCCATCGCGGCCAGCATCCTCGGCGCCGTCGCCGGCGGCATGGCCGGCAAGAGCATCGAAGCGAATGCCTCGAACAAGGCCGGCCTGGAAATCACAGTGCGCCTGGACAATGGCGACATGCGCGCCATCGTGCAGGACGCCGACGAGCTGTTCCGCCCGGGCGAGCGCGTGCGCCTGCTGTCCGATGGCCGCAAGACCCGCGTCACGCATTGATCCGCTTGCCGGCGCATGCGCTCAGCCGAATGCGCCGGCAGCGAGCAAGGCGGAGGGGTGCAGCCAGATGGCAATCACAGCCGTCACGACGACATACACAAGCACGCTCCATACTTTGATCTGCAGTGAGGCTGGCATGGCGGTCCCCTTCAAAAATGCAATTCAGAAAATATTTACTTGATAATAAAGTAAATATTTTCATAAATTCAACATTTTCCAGAAGCACTGCGCTGGCTCAATGCCTGCCTGCGCATTTGCCAAACTCGACCGGGACGCGCGATGCCCGTATACTTGCGCGATGTCCTCTCCTCTCCTGTTCATCATTGCCTGCCTGATCTGGGGCTCCACCTTCTGGGCCATCACCTTGCAGCTGGGCGATGTCGCCCCCGCCGTTTCCGTGGTCTACCGCTTCGGCCTCGCGTCCGCCACCCTGTTTGCCTGGTGCGCCGTGCGCGGCGACCGCCTGCGCCTGCCCTGGCGCGCGCAAAAATGGATGCTGCTGCAGGGACTGGCCTCGTTCGCCCTCAGCTATGTGTGCACCTACAGCTCGGAGCAATACCTGGTCTCGGCCCTTGTCAGCGTGCTGTTTGCGCTGATGGTGTTCTGGACGCCGTTGCTCAATCGCATCGCCTTCGGCACACCCATCACCTGGAGCACCTGCTGCGCCGCATTCGTCGCCATCTGCGGCATCGTGCTGCTGTTTTACCAGTCCATCGGCGCGGCGCTGCAAGATATTCTGGGCGGCGGCAATGGCCATTTTCTGCTCGGTTTTATCCTGGCGCTGGTGGCCACCGTGTCGAGCACGGCAGGCAACGCCCTCGTCATGAAAGTGCGCGAACACTCCGGCAACGTGATGCTGACCATGGCCTGGACCATGCTGTGGGGCACCTTGATGGTGGCCGTCTGGGCCGTCGCCACGGAACAGTCCTGGCAATTGCCCGCGCGCCCCAGTTACTGGATGGGATTGGTGTACCTGGCCATCTTCGGTTCGGTGATCGCCTTCAGCGCCTATTTCACCTTAATCGCCCGCATCGGCACGCAAAAGACCGTGTACATCGGCGTCGTCACGCCCGTCATTTCCGTCCTGCTGTCGGTGCAGTTCGAACACTACCGGCCCGCCGCCATCGAATGGGTGGGCATGGTGCTGTGCCTGTCCAGCGTGGCCTGGGCCCTGACGTCGGGGGCGCGCAAGACGAGTCCCATCGCTTCCCTTTCCACCACTCCATCAACAAAGGCAACATGAGCACCTCTTCCTCCTTCGCCATCCGTCCCGCGACCGCATCCGACGTGGCCGCCATCTTTGGCATGATCCACGAACTGGCCGTGTTTGAAAAACTCGAACACATGATGATCGCCAGGGAATCCATGTTGCACGACAGCCTGTTCGGCGCCCATCCCGCATGCGAAGCGCTGGTCGGCACGGAAAATGGCGAAGTGGTGACCTTCGCCCTGTTCTTCCATAATTTTTCCACTTTCCTGTGCCGCAAGGGCTTGTACCTGGAAGACCTGTATGTGAAGCAATCGGTGCGCGGCAAAGGTTATGGCAAGCAGATGCTGGTAGCGCTGGCGCAACTGGCCGTCGAACGCGATTGCGGCCGCTTCGAATGGTCGGTGCTGGACTGGAATGAAAACGCGATCAATTTCTACAAGGGCATGGGCGCGGACGTGATGCCGGACTGGCGCATCTGCCGGGTCGCTGGCGATGCCTTGACGCAACTGTCGGCGGGTACGCCGATATCTGCATAAACCAATTGCCCAAAAAAAATCCCCGCGGGCTAGCGGCACCGCGGGGTAGAACCCATTGTCAAGTGGGAGGGGGAGAATGCAATCAACGGTTATCAATATAAACGCTGTCGCTTGCGATAGCGCAGACCTTTACATTTGCTTACCGGGCCTTACATTTGACTTAAATCTGCTAACCAAGTTTCACCAAGTGTCGCTTGAAAGACACTGATTATTTCCGTGGTTCAATCAATGTGCCGTGCAAGCCGATATGTTGTTGCGCAACCCCACTGCCACCCTGCGCATTTTTATAGATTTGGTACACTGTCAGGCAGGCGATGCAGCCAGCAACCACGGCAAAAATAACCATGCGACGCTCCTTGAATATGCTTGAAGGAATCAGGGCCTGCGGCACCTGATGATGACCAGGCGAGCAGGGAAGATTCAGTGTGGCATCTTCGCCCTGGCGGGCATTGTGCAATGTCAAACACGCCAATTTGACGGGGTCATGGCATTTGATATGGCGCAAAGTGGCGGCATTCCGCTCACACAAAATGAACGCATCATTACGCACCTGGGAGCCACATCATGAATGTTTCTGCCAAACCGCTCGTCATGAAAATCTACCGCGCCTACCTGCGCTCCCGCCTGGAGCGCTATACGCGCGACTTGCAAGCCATCGCCGAACAGCGCGAGAACGACTTCCAGGCTGAACGCATCCTGCACCAGGCCGTCGTCTCGGTGCGCTCCAAACTGCATTCGCTGTAACCGTGATGCCGTCAGTGCTGCCGGCCGGCCACGGCCCAGCGCTCCACCAGCTCGAACAAGCCTTGCGTCAGCAGGGCCAGCACGGCTGCGGGGATCGCGCCGGCCAGCAGCATGTCGTTGTCGTTCAGCGCCAGGCCGATGGTGATGCGTTCGCCATAACCGCCCGCGCCGATGAAGGCGGCGATGGTGGCCGTGCCCACGCTCATCACGGCCGCCGTTTTCACGCCCGCCAGCATGACGGGCAAGGCCAGCGGCAAGTCCACGTGCAGCAGGCGGTCGCGCTTGCTCAAGCCCAGCGCCAGCGCCGCCATGCGCAAGCCTTGCGGCACCTGCAAGATGCCCGTGCACGTGTTGCGCACGATGGGCAGCAAGGCATACACGAATAGTGCCACCAGTGCCGGCACGGTGCCGATCATGCCCAGCACGGGGATCAATATCGCCAGCAGGGCCAGCGAGGGCACCGTCTGCAGCACGCCGACGAAGGCCAGCACCGTTTGCCGCAGCGGCGCCGAAAACGCCGCCAGCACGCCCAGCGGAATGCCGATCACGCACGCCAATGCCACCGACAGCAGCACCAGGGTCAGATGCTGGCGCGTCAGTGTCCACAAATCGTCGCCGATGATTTTATCGAGCAGCTTGCCGCGCGCGGCGGCCGGTTTGTTCGCCTGCGTGCCGGAGGCCAGCCACTGGCGCGCCACGTCGGAAAAAGTCTTGCCATCGATTTCCACGGCCGCATTCATGGCGATCATGTCGCTCTCGCTGATACGCCCCTGCAAGCCTTGCAGCGCCAGCCAGGCGGCGGGAAAGCGCTGCGGCACGTCGAGCCGGTACAGCAGCATGGCGTCGTAGCGGGGAAAATACTGCTGCGTGTCGGCCAGCACGCGCAAGCCGTACTGGCGTATCTTCGCGTCCGTCGAATAGATGTCGATCACGTCCACCTGGCGCTGCGCCAGCGCTTCATAAGCGATGCCGTGATCGAGCCCGCGCGGGCGCTGCGGCAAGCCATAGCGGGCGGCCAGGCCCGGCCAGCCATCGACCCTGCCGATGAATTCATGCGACAGGCCGAATGTCAGGGCCGGGTGCTGGGCCAGCTGCGCCAGGCTGGCGATGGTTTTTTCATCGCTGCGCACGGCCAGCGCATAGGTATTGTTAAAGCCCAGCGGCACGGCCACGCCCAAGCCCAGCGTCGCCAGCTCGCGCCGCATCTGCGCCAGGTCGATGGCTTTGTCGTGCTTGAGGATTTCGCTGCCGATGGTGCCCATGTATTCGGCATACACGTCGATGCTGCCCGCCTGCAGCGCAGCGAGCACGATGGCCGTGTTGCCCAGGCCCTGGCGGTGCTGCGCCTTGACGTGCGGCGCGGCGCTCTGCTGGATGATTTCGCCGAGGATGTACGATTCCGTGAAGCGCTTCGAGCCCACCTTCAGGGTGCCGCCATCCTGGGCAAGGGAGGACATGGGCGCGGCGGCAAAGACCAGCAACAACAACAGGTAAACAACACGCACGCGGCGCTCCAGGACGGATGATCAATCCGGCAAGCTTACCACCGGCGCGCGCCAGACACCGCCATGCACCACGCCCGCGCACGGGTTCAGGCCCAGCGCATACGCCAGGTCGGCCGGGCGCGCGATGCGCCACAGGGCAAAATCGGCGCGCTTGCCCACCGCCAGGCTGCCCGTTTCATGCTGCAAGCCCAGCGCGCGCGCCGCATGCAGCGTGCAGCCGGCCAGCGCTTCCTGCGGCGTCAGGCGCCACAGGGTGCACGCCATGTTCATCGCCAGCAGCAGGGACATCATCGGCGACGTGCCCGGGTTGCAATCGGTGGACACGGCCATCGGCACGCCGGCCGCGCGCAAAGCCGCCACCGGCGGCGGCTGCGTTTCGCGCAAAAAGTAATACGCGCCCGGCAGCAGCACAGCCACCGTGCCATGTTGCGCCATGGCGACCACACCCTCTTCCGACAGGAATTCCAGATGGTCGGCCGACAGGCCATCGTAACGGGCCACCAGCGCCGCGCCGCCCAGGTCCGACAGCTGCTCCGCATGCAGTTTCACGGGCAGATTCAAGGCGCGCGCCGCCTCGAACACCCTTTCAGTCTGCGCCGGCGTAAAGCCGATGCGCTCGCAAAACGCGTCGACGGCGTCGACCAGTCCAGCGCCCGCCAGCTTCGGCAGCATCTGCGCGCACAGCAGGTCGATATACGCGTCGGCCTGGCCCGCATATTCGGGCGGCAGCGCGTGCGCGCCGAGGAAGGTGGTGCGCACAGATACGGGCAGCTGTTGCCCTATCCTGCGCGCCACGCGCAGCATCTTCGCCTCGCTGTCCGCGTCGAGACCATAACCGGACTTGATCTCCAGGGTCGTCACGCCCTCGGCCAGCAGCGCCAGCACGCGGGGCAGGCTTTGCCGCAGCAACTCGTCATCGCTGGCCGCGCGGGTGGCGCGCACGGTGGACATGATGCCGCCGCCGGCGCGGCTGATGTCTTCATAGCTGGCGCCATTCAGGCGCGCCTCGAATTCGTCGCTGCGGTTGCCCGCATGGACGATGTGCGTATGGCAGTCGATCAGGCCGGGCGTCAGCCAGCAACCCTGACCATCGTGCAGCACGGCGCCGCTGGCCGGCAGCTCGTCGCCGGGGCCGAACCACGCGATGCGGCCATCCTTGACGGCGATGGCCGCGTCGAGCAATTCGCCATAACCGTGTACCATGGTGGCCAGGTGGACGTTGTGGATGACCATATCCCAGTCTTGCATGGCTTTTCTCTCCTAGATGAACAGGTCGACGCACAACACGGCCGAACGCTGCAAGGCGTCGAGCCGCCACTCCGACGCATCGTCGGCATCGAGCAGCAGCGCGTCATAACGGGCCAGCGCGAACTGCTGTTCCGCGCCGCGCGCCAGCACGTGGCCTTCTCCGGCGACAAACAGCAAGGTCGCCGCGCTGCGCCGTACCAGCCTGCACGGGGCCGTGATTTTTTCCAGCTGGTGGCGGCAGCGGTCGCGCCGCGTCATCACATTGAAATCCGTCGTCGTTCCCTTGACCTGCGCCTCCACGGCCGCCTCGCCGGGAAACCACAGCATCGGTTGCGCCGCGCTCAAGACCACCTTGCGCGCGCCGTCGAACGTCAGTTGCACGCTGTCGCCATCGACCAGCATCAGGCTGCGGTCGATACCGGGAAAGCTGGAAAACGGTCCGCTGGCCGTGATCGTCGCCAGGCTGATACGCCAGTCGAAATCATCGAAGCCGGCGCCGGGGGGAGCAATGGCGATTTCCGTCGTGCTGCCGCCGCCGTTTTTCCACGGCGCGGCGCGCAGGCATTCCTGCGGGATGAAGATCGCCATCAGAGCGCCCTCAGTTGCGTCAGGGTGCGCTTGTAGGCGGCGGCGATGGCATCCTGCGCCACGTGGCGCCCATCGCGCACCTGCCATCGGCCGCCGCACAGCACGTCGCGCACCAGCTTGTCGTTGCCGCAGAAAAGTACACTGCCCAGCACATCGGCGATGGCCACGCCGCACAGGTTCACATGCGCGTCGTCGAGCACCAGCAAGTCGGCGCGGCAGCCGGGCGCCAGGGCGCCGAGCTTGCGCCCGGACGCCTGCGCACCGCCCTGCAAGGCCGCCTGCCACAGGTAATCTCCCACGCGGCGTTCATCTGCCGTGGCGGCCACATTGCGTTGCTGCCGTTGCAGGCGCTGGCCATATTCAAGCCATCGCAATTCTTCCACCGGCGACTGCGACACGTGGCTGTCGCTGCCGACGCCGAAACGCCCGCCGGCGGCGATGAATTCGGCCAGCGGAAACAAGCCGTCGCCCAGGTTCGCTTCCGTCGTCGGACACAGGCCCGCCACGGCGCCGCTGGCCGCCATCAGCGCCACTTCATCGGGCTGCACATGCGTCGCATGCACGAGGCACCAGCGCGCATCGATGTCGATCTGATCGTACAAATACTGCACCGGGCGCCGGCCGCTGTAGTCCAGACACTGGCGCACCTCGCCCTGCTGCTCGGCGATGTGAATGTGGATGGGACGCTCCGCGGGCAGCGCTTGCGCCACTTCACGGATCTGCGCCACGCCGGCCGCGCGCAGCGAGTGGGGCGCAAAGCCCACCTCCACCTGCCCGCCGCGCTGCGGCGCCAGCGCCTCGACGATGCGCAGCACGTCATCCGCATTGGTGCGAAAGCGCGCCTGTTCCTCTTTCAAAGCTTGCTCGCCAAAGCCCGCATGGCCGTACAGCACGGGCAGCATGGTCATGCCGATGCCGCTGAGGCGCGCCGCGGCCAGCACCCGTTCCGCCGTTTCGGCAGGGCGCGGATACAGCGCACCGGCCATATCGCGCTGCAGATAGTGGAATTCGCAGACGGCCGTGTAGCCATGGCGCAGGCATTCGGCAAACAGCTGCGCGGCGATTGCCTCCATCTGCTCCGGCGTGATGTGGCGCGCAAAACGGTACATCAGGTCGCGCCAGGTCCAGAAACTGTCCAAGCCATCGCCGGCGACTTCCGTCATGCCGCCCAGCGCCCGCTGGAAGGCATGCGAATGCAGGTTGACCATGCCGGGCAAGACATATTCGGCCACTTCCGCGCCAAGAGGCGCTGCGGCGTTTTCCGTCACCGCCGTCAGATCGCCGGCCGCGTCCCACTCCAGCAGCACGTCGCGGCGCCAGCCTTGCGGCAGCAGTGCATGGCGCGCGAACAGACAGCCGCTCAACGCGCCACCCATGCCACGGCCGCTGCCATCATCTGGCGCAGCAGCGGCTGCACTTGCGCGGCCAGGTCGGGACGGTAGCCAAATGGCGCCGCGTCATCCATGCCAGGCTCATTCATGTACAGGCACTGGCACATCTCCAGCTGGATCGCATGCACGCGGCCGGCCGGCTGGCCGTAATGGCGGGTGATGTGGCCGCCCTTGAAGCGGCCATTCAAGGCCACGGTAAATGTCTCCTGCGCGCGCGCGATATCGACCACGGTCGACGTCAGGCCCGCATCGCAGCTGGCGCCATCGGCCGTGCCGAAGTTCAGGTCGGGCAGCTTGCCGTCAAAAAAACGCGGCACGCGCGAGGCGATGGAATGGGCATCCCACAGCACCACGGCGCCATGCACGCGCAGCAGGCGGTCCAGTTCCGCGCGCAGCTGCGCATGATACGGCGCCCAGTAGCGCCGCAGCCGCTGCTGTACGTCGGCCGCATCGGGTTCGCGGCCGACCAGGTACAGCGGCTCGCGGTGAAAGGTATCGTTGGGCAGCAAGCCCGTCGTATCCTGGCCCGGATACAGATTCGTGTCTTCCTGCGGGCGATTCAAGTCGATGGTGTAGCGCGACCAGCGCGCCGACAGCACGGACGCATCCATCTCCTGCAAAAAGCCATACAGCTCGCGCAAATGCCAGTCCGTGTCGGCCTTGATCAGGGCCTGCGGCGTCATGCGCGCGGCGATATCGTCGGGTATGTCGGTGCCCACGTGGGGCATCGACACCAGCAACGGGATGCTGCCTTCGTTGAAGCGGAATTCCATGCCTGTCTCCTTGCGCCTGCTCAGGCGTACAGCGGGGCGAACAAATTCTTGCACGTGCTGCTCAACTCACCCTGCAGCACCATCTGCTTGGCCGCTTCGATGTCCGGCGCGAAGAAGCGGTCGGCGTCGAAGAACGGCACTTTCTGGCGCAGCTGCTGGTGTACATGTTCGAGGTGCGGCGAGGTTTTCAGCGGACGGTGGAAGTCGATGCCCTGCGCGGCGGCCAGCAGCTCGATGCCGACGATGACGGCCGTGTTGTGCGCCATGTCGTCCAGGCGGCGCCCGGCGAACGTGGCCATGCTCACATGGTCTTCCTGGTTGGCGGACGTCGGCAGGCTGTCGACGCTGGCCGGATGCGCGAGCGACTTGTTTTCCGACGCCAGCGCGGCCGCCGTCACATGGGCGATCATGAAGCCGGAATTGACGCCCGGGTCGCGCACGAGGAACGGTGGCAGGCCGGACAGGGTCGCATCGATCAGCAGCGCGATGCGGCGCTCGGCCAGCGCGCCGATTTCAGAAATCGCCAGCGCCAGGGTGTCGGCCGCAAAAGCCACCGGCTCGGCATGGAAATTACCGCCCGAGACGATTTCCGCCTGGCCGTTGGGACCATCCTGGAAGATCAGCGGATTGTCCGTGACGGCATTGGCTTCGATCAGCAGGGTGCGGCCGACGTTACCAATCAGGTCCAGGCAGGCACCCATGACTTGTGGCTGGCAGCGCAGGCTGTACGGGTCTTGCACGCGCTCGTCGCCTTCCAGGTGCGAGGCGCGGATGGCGCTGTGCGCCACCAGCTGGCGGTACATCTGCGCGGCCAGGATTTGCCCTGGCTGTCCCCGCACGGCGTGCACGCGCGCGTCGAACGGCGAGTCGCTGCCCTTGGCCGCGTCGAGCGACAGTGCGCCCGTGACCATGGCCGCTTCCAGCAGGCGCTCGGCCATGAACAAGCCATGCAGCGTCAGCGCGTTCGACACTTGCGTGCCGTTGATCAGCGCCAGGCCCTCTTTCGCCGCCAGCACCACGGGCGCGATGCCCGCCTGCGCCAGCGCTTCGGGCGCAGCCATCAATTCACCGTTGACGCGCACGTCGCCCACGCCCAGCATGGCCAGGGTCATGTGCGACAGCGGCGCCAGGTCGCCCGAGGCACCGACGGAACCCTTGGCGGGAATGGCCGGCATGATGCCCGCGTTGTACAGGGCGATCAGGGTGTCGACGATCAACGGGCGCACGCCGGAATAGCCGCGCGCCAGGCTGCCGATCTTCATCAGCATGATCAGGCGCACGACGGCGTCCGACAGCAGTTCTCCCGTGCCGACCGAGTGCGACAGGATCAGGTTGCGCTGCAATTGCTCGAGTTTTTCATCGGGGATGCGCGTCTTGGCCAGCAGGCCGAAGCCCGTGTTGATGCCATACGCCGCATCGCCCTTGGCGACGATGGCTTGTACGGCGGCGGCCGACGCCTCGATGACGGGATAGGCCTCGGCGGCGAGGATCAGTTTCGCGGGCGCGGCCCACACGGCGCGCAGGTCGCCCAGGGTCATCGCGCCCGGTTTCAGGGTCCAACTTTTGGAGTGCTGTGTCATGTTTGCTTTCACTTCGTATTAAGCATCGGCAGGTTCAGATTGTTGCGCTTGGCGCAGGCGGCCGCTGTTTCGTAGCCGGCATCGGCATGGCGCATCACGCCCGAACCGCTGTCGTTGACCAGCACCCTGGCCAGGCGTTTCGCCGCCGCTTCACTGCCGTCGGCCACGATGACCATGCCGGCATGCTGAGAATACCCCATTCCCACGCCGCCGCCATGGTGCAGCGAGACCCAGGTGGCGCCGCCGGCCGTGTTCAGCATGGCGTTGAGCAGCGGCCAGTCGGAGACGGCATCGGTGCCATCCTTCATGCTTTCCGTCTCGCGGTTCGGGCTGGCGACGGAGCCCGTATCGAGGTGGTCGCGGCCGATGACGATGGGGGCCTTCAGTTCGCCCGTGCGCACCATCTCGTTGAAGGCCAGGCCGGCGATGTGGCGCTCGCCCAGTCCCAGCCAGCAGATGCGCGCCGGCAGGCCCTGGAAGGCGATGCGCTCGCGCGCCATGTCCAGCCAGTGGTGCACCTGCGTGTGGTGCGGGAACAGCTGCTTGATCTTCGCATCCGTTTTATAGATGTCTTCCGGATCGCCCGACAGGGCCACCCAGCGGAACGGCCCGCGTCCTTCGCAAAATTGCGGGCGGATATACGCGGGCACGAAGCCGGGGAAATCGAAGGCGTTCTGCACGCCCTGGTCGAACGCCACCTGGCGGATGTTATTGCCGTAATCGACGGTGTGCACGCCCATGGCGTGGAAATCGAGCATGGCTTGCACGTGGGCGGCGCAGGAATCGGCGGCCGCCACCGTCAGGCGCGCGTGGCGCTGCGGGTCTTGCTGCGCCGCCTTCCAGTCCGACACGCTCCAGCCACGCGGCAGGTAGCCGTTGACCAGGTCATGCGCGGAGGTCTGGTCCGTCACCAGGTCCGGCACCAGGCCGCCCGCTTTCGCGCGGCGCACCAGTTCCGGCAGCACTTCGGCCGCGTTGCCCAAGAGGCCAATGGAGATCGCTTCCTTGCGTTCGGTGTGGTACTTGACCAGCTCCAGGGCTTCATCCAGGCTGGCCGCCTGCTTGTCCAGGTAGCGCGTGCGCAGTCGGAAATCGATGCTGCTTTGCTGGCATTCGATATTGAGCGAGACGGCGCCCGCCATGGTGGCGGCCAGCGGCTGCGCGCCGCCCATGCCGCCCAGGCCCGCCGTCAGAATCCAGCGCCCGCCCCAGTCGCCGCCGAAATGCTGGCGGCCCGCTTCGGCAAAGGTTTCATACGTGCCCTGCACGATGCCCTGCGTGCCGATATAGATCCAGCTGCCGGCCGTCATCTGGCCGTACATGAACAGGCCTTGCCGATCGAGTTCGTTGAAGTGTTCCCAGTTGGCCCATTTCGGCACCAGGTTGGAGTTCGCGATCAGTACGCGCGGCGCATCCGCGTGGGTCTGGAACACGCCCACCGGCTTGCCGGACTGGATCAGCAAGGTCTGGTCGTCTTCCAGTTCGCGCAAGGAAGCGAGAATCTGGTCGAAGCAGGCCCAGTTGCGCGCCGCGCGGCCGATGCCGCCGTAGACGACGAGGTGCTGCGGATTTTCCGCCACTTCCGGGTCCAGGTTGTTTTGCAACATGCGGTAGGCCGCCTCGGCCTGCCAACTCTTGCAAGCCATGACCGTGCCGCGCGGGGCGCGGATGGTACGGCTGGCATCAAAGCGTGGATCGGTGTCCATTGTGCTGTTCATGCTGTCTCCTCGTAGGGTGCGAGCGGACATGCGTGGTCCGCTCTGGTGCTCCCAGCATAGGTTGTCTATACAACCAAGTCAACAGATTTTTGCAAGCGAAAACTGCCTATTTTTTCTCGTACACGCGCTTGCCCGCCACCCACGTCTGCAGTACCTGCGTCTTGCCGATGGCGGCCGGCGCGACGGTGAACAGGTCCTGGTCGACGACGATAAAGTCCGCCCATTTTCCCGCCTCCAGGGTGCCGATGACCTTTTCCTGGTGCGCTGCCCAGGCTGCGTCCAGGGTGAAGCAGCGCAGTGCCTCGGTGACCGTCATGGCTTGCTGGGGATACCAGCCGCCGGCCGGGAATCCTTCGCTGTTTTGCCGCGTGACGGCCGCGTGGATGCCTTCGAACGGGTTCGGCGACTCGATGGGGAAGTCCGATCCGCAGGCGATGCGCGAGCCTTGCGCAAGGAAGGTACGCCACGCATACGCGCCCTTGATGCGCTCGTGGCCCACGCGCTGCTCCGCCATGTTCTGGTCGGACGTGGCGTGCGTCGGCTGCATCGATGGCACGATGCCCAGCGCCTTGAAACGGGGGATGTCGCTCAATTGCACCACCTGCGCATGCTCCATGCGGTGGCGCAGGCCCACGCTGCGGTATTGCGCGGTCAAGGCTGCATAGCCGTCGAGGATTTGATGGTTGCCCGCGTCGCCGATGGCATGCACGTTCACTTGGTAGCCGGCCCGCATGGCTTTTTCCATCTTCGCGCGCATGGCGTCATCTTTGAAGAACAGCAGGCCGCTGGTGGTTGGATCGTCGCTGTACGGCGCCAGCAAGGCCGCGCCGCGGCTGCCCAGGGCGCCGTCGGACAGCAGTTTCACGGCACGCAGCGCGTACAGGTCGCGCGCATAGCTATTCAGGGGACCGTTTTTCGCCAGCGCGTCGAAGTCGTCCGTCGTATCGGCAATCATGCCGTACACGCGCACCGTCAGCTTGCCATGGTCCGCATAGTCGCGGAACAATCGGTCCTGCATCTGGCCGATGCCCGCATCGTGCACGCTGGTCAGGCCCACTTGCGACAGCTGCGCCAGCGCGCCATCGAGGGCGGCGCGATTTTCCACGTCGCCCGGCTTGGGCAGCACGGCGTCCATCAAGTCCATGGCGTTATCGACCAGCACGCCGGTGGCGTTGCCGTCCGCGTCGCGTTCGATCTTGCCGCCGGCCGGATCTGGCGTGGCGCGCGTGATGCCGGCCAGCGCCAGCGCGCGGCTGTTGGCCCAGCCCGCGTGGCCGTCGACCCGGCGCAGCCACACGGGCCGCGCGCTTTCCGCCGCATCGAGTTCCAAAGCCATGGGAAAGCGCCCCAGCTTCCAGATTTCCTGGTTCCAGCCATTGCCGACGACCCAGCTGCGATCCGGATGCGCGCGCGCGAAGTCGCCCACGGCTTGCACGGCGGCCGGCAGCGAGGACGAACCGTACAACATCACGCCGCTGGCAATCGTCCCCAGGCCGAACACGTGGCCATGCGCGTCGATCAGGCCCGGCAGCACGGTTTTTCCCTGCCCGTCGACGTGCAGGGCGCCCTTGGCCGCCTTGCGTTTCACCTGCGCGGCGCTGCCGACGGCGAGCAGTTTGCCCGCATCGTCAAAGGCCAGCGCCGTGAAGCGCACCACCTTGCCGGCAGCATTGAGCGTGTAGCCGTTGGCGTTGTCGATCACCGTGTCGGCATGCACGTGGCCAAGGGCGCCCAGGCAGGCGAGCGTGAGCAGGGTACGGCGCAAGGGCAGGGTCGGCATTTCCATCTCCAGGTCTTTTCGTGAATGAATGAAAAGACGAGTGTATAGAAATTGGCAAAATGGTCAATCAGGCAGACACAGGCGCGCATGCCTTGCGCCCAGTCAATACCTCCCCGCCGCCGCTGTCCTACGCTGGCGTTTTGTCGCGGAGCTCCCATGGCCAGGCACCATGTCATCAGCACCACCGCGTGCGACGTGTTCTTCAAGCTCGTGGCCCACCAGAAGAAAAGCCTGGGCGCGCGCTTCGACAGCATGATCGTCACCTTCAGCGCCGGTGGCCAGCCCGTGCTGGGCGCCACCCTGCGCAACGCGACAAGCGGCTGCGAACTGCACCGCCTGGCCGGCCAGCCCGACGAATGCTGGTGCTGCGGTTATGACGAGCAGCTGGAATTCGTCTCGCAAGCCGACGTGCCGCTGGCGCACGCCGACTACCGGCTCACCTTGAGCAATGGCGAAACGTGGACGGGCACGACGGATGCGAAGGGGCGCACGGGGCGCGTCACCAGCAAGCTTGAGGCGCAAATCATCCAGGCCGAATTCCTGCCGCACGCGGATAAATCACCATGCTGCGCCGCCGCGCCAAAACACGCTGCGCCTGCGGTCAAGGTCATTCAGCTGGAAGGCATCAAGACGACCGACAAGGATGTCGGTTCGTCCGTGAAACAGGTCAAAGTGAAGGACAAGGTTCGCCCGCTAACCAAGGGAGAGATCGACATGGCGTGGATGCTGTTCCAGGATGCGATCGACTACGACAAGGTCAAGGTGCATGGGGAGCCGTATCTATGGTTTGGCTTGCAGCCCAAAAATGTGGCCATGACACCGGATGGGGAGATGTATTTTCATGAGTCGGAATTCCGAAAGGACTTCTCAAAGGAGAAACCAAGGCCAAAAAACTGGTTCATGCATGAAATGGTGCATGTTTGGCAGCATCAATTGAATTATCCAGTAGCGATACGGGGACTTGTCAGGCTAGGTTTGGATTACAAGTATGTGCTACTTCCGAAGAAAAAATTATCAGACTACAACATGGAAGCCCAGGGTGATCTGCTCGCCGACTATCACACATTGAAGTACTTAAAAGATCCAGACGCAATGCGTCAACCTAAATATCAACACTCACTAAAACTTTATGAAGAGGTACTACATGAGTTTTTTAAAGATAGGAAAAGCAAGGCAAATCTGCCTGGCCGTAATGCTGAGCATGAGCCTTTGTTTGACATACCATGACGCTTTCGGCATGTCCCGCATGGCATACGCGGAAGTACAGCTAAAAAATGGCACTCCCTGTTTCTCTATTTCTGAAAAGGAAGAAGCGCGTAACGGGGTTCCGCAGATTAGTGCGGTCGTACTGACAGATGTATCCGTCAAGCCAGCAGTCAAAGTATGGTCCTTTCTTTTACCGGGCGCAGCGACTATTCCTGTGCATGCCAAGTCCTGTCTTCTGTATGGAGTTGCACCAGCAACAGCAGAGGTCAAACCACCCAAAGCCCCGCCACTGAAAACGGGGCGCATGTATGACGTCTTTCTGAACGGTGGGCCAGCCGATCCATCGGACCCTACTCGCGGTTACGTGGGGAAATTTTGCTTAATCACCGGCATCTCCGGGGAGCGAAAAATTCTCCGTATCGACAGCGATAGCCAAGCCTGGATAGATGAAATCTGTCCAGAACATTCGCTCATCAGATAGTGCGAGGGTCGCCATGCCATATCGTCACACGCTGCTATTCCTGCTTGCCACCCTGACGGCTATCGATGCCTCGGCGTGGTCGCGCATCGCTGATGCCCTCATTCACTCTGTCAACGGCATGCCCTGCTTCTCCATTACAAAAAAAGAAGAGGCACGCAATGGCCTGCCATTTCTTGGCGCACTCATGGTTTCTGACATGTCCGTGCAACCGGTAAAGGAAGTATGGGGGTTCTCCCTACCGCCAGACATGCCCTTATCCATCCGTGCCAGCACATGCATCCGCTATGGAAACGTGCCTACCGGTGCGACGGGCATACGCGCTGGAAAGCTGATACCCGGACATTTCTATAGCGTATTCCTGAATGGCCGCCCCAAAGATCCATCCGATCCAACCTATGGCTATCAAGGAAAATTCTGCGTGAAAGCTACGGCTGCTGACGGTCAGCAAGTCATTCCTATTAGCAGCGACATGCAGGAGTGGCGCACTGAAATCTGCCCACCCCATCCATCCCTCCCATAGTCCGACGTCATTTATCTTCCTCCCCCCGCTTCGCCGGCGCCCTGAACCATTCCTCCGGCGGCACCACCTGCGATTCTTTCGGATCATCGATGTAGTGCGGCGACGTGATCTGCACATCGAATTCATTGAAGACGTCGATGATGTTCTGGTGCAAGCGGTTCAACACTTCGGCGCGCTGGCGGGGGACTTCGGCGCTGGCGTAGGCGACGAGGCGGTATTGCACGTAGTAATCCTGCAGGGCCAGTTGCATCACGTACGGTTTTGGCGTGGTCGACAGTTCCGGCGTGCGCGAGGCGGCCAGTTCCAGCATGGCGTGCACTTGCCGCCACGGCGTGGCGTAGCCGATGGTGACGGTGGAGTCGAGCACGAAGCCGCCGCCGGGCTGGGCGCGCGAATAGTTCTTTGTCGTTTGCGACATGACCCAGGCGTTCGGCAAGGCGACTTCCTCACCGAGACCCGTGCGCAAGCGCGTCTCGAACATGCCGACGTCGACCACCGTGCCTTCGCTGTCGCCCACGCGCACATATTCGCCCTTGCGCAGGGCACGCGTGTACATGAGGATCAGGCCGCTGGCGCCCTGGCCGACGATGCTCGACGCGCCGATCGACACCATCAGGCCCACCAGCACGGACAGGCCCTGGAAGGCGGCCGTGTGCGAGCCTGGCAGGTAGGGATACGCCATGGCCAGCGCGAACAGCCAGATCACCACGCTGGCGATGCGGCGCGTCGGCAGGGCCGTGTCCTTGTCGAGCCAGCCGATTTGCAATTCGCCGCTTTCCACGCGCTTGAACAGCGAGGCGGCCGTGGCAGCGATCAGGCGCGCGATGGCGAAGATGACGCAGACCAGCACCAGCCCCGGCAAGGCGCCGATGATGGCGTGGAAGACGTCGGCCGCCACATCGAACAAATAGCCGCTCAGGCTTTCGCCCCACGAGCGCGTGTACGGCAAACGGCCCAGCACGAAGGCGGCCCACAGATAAGTGGCCATCAGGCGCAAGCCCCACAGCACGGCGCTCAGCAGTTGATACGCGAAAGCGATATAGTGTTCGGCGTCGAGCACGCGCACGTTTTTCAGGCGCACATCGCGCAGGCGCGAGGCCAGCAACACACCGCTGCGGCGCTTGGCCCAATGGTGCAAACGCGTCAGGCCCATCCACACGAGCCAGAACACGAGGGTGGCGACGGAGCACACGGCGGCGGCAATCGCCAGGTAGCGCCAGCTGCCCTGTTCGCGGTAGTCGAGCACAGCCTTGCTCAGCTCGCCGGCCGCCGTTTTCGCCACGCTTTCCGTCGTGTCGCCGGCCAGCTGGTTGACGTCGCCAGGCACGACGACGAACAGTTGCACGCCGTCGAGCAGCACTTGCGTGCCTTCGGGAATCATGCGCGTGCTCGTCTGCAAAGGACCATTCTTCGCCAGCACGCTGTCCAGGCGGCGCTGCGCACCGATGGCCCGCTCATCGGGCGGATAGCCGGCCAGCGCGGCGCGGAAGACGAAGACCTTGCGGTTGGCAAACATCAGCGGCGCCGTCCTGGCCGCCGCAAGCTGCGATGGCGCCACGACGGATGCGGCCTCCGCAACGAGCGCGGGCACGCCCTCGTCCGCATGGGCTGCGGGCAACAAAAACATGGTCAACAGGCATAACAGGCGGAGCAACGCGGACATGGCAGCAATGAAAAGTGACAGGGAGTAGCCATCATGCCATGTAATCCTGGAAACTCAAGCGCCGCAGCTAGCGTTCAGCTCGCATCATGAAAAATGATGCCCAAGGTGTGACGCAAGCCCGAACGCAGGCGCGACACGCCGTGGCGCATGTTCACGCGGTAAGTGCCACGCGTGCCATTCACGGGACGCTGCGCGACGGGAAAGAGGACGGCGTCGCCCTGCGCCAGCGGCACCACTTCGGCGCGCGACTGCATGCGCGGGCGCTGCTCCGTCAGCACGAACTCGCCGCCCGAGAAATCGTCTTGCGGGCGCGACAGCAGCACGGCCAGTTGCAGCGGAAACACGTGCTCGCCATACAGATCCTGGTGCAAACAGTTGTAATCGCCTTCACGGTAGCGCAGCAGCAAGGGCGTGGGCCGCGTCTGCCCCGCCGCATGGCAGCGCGCGAGGAAATCGGCGTGGCTGGACGGAAAGCGCGTCTCGATGCCCATGGCGGCGTGCCAGCGGTTGGCAATCGCCGCCAAGGGGGAATACAAGCCCGTGCGCAAGGCGGCCACCACATCCGGCAGCGGACGGGCGAAATACTGGTACTCGCCCTGGCCAAAACCATGGCGCTGCATCACCACCTTGCTGCGAAAGCGCGACGCGTCGTCATACTGCGCCGCCAGCGCCACGCAGGCATCCGCATCCAGCAAGCCCGGCACGACGGCGCAGCCGTATTGATTGAGATCATCCTCGATCTGGCGCCAGTCCAGCGCCCTCACCGTTCGCCCTCGCGTTCCAGCAGCGCCTGCTTGCGCTCCACGCCCCAGCGGTAGCCGGACAGCGCGCCATCGTTGCGCACCACGCGGTGGCAGGGAATAGCGACGGCCAGCGCATTCGCGGCGCAGGCACCGGCCACGGCGCGCGCGCCTTGCGGAGCGCCGATGCGCCGCGCCAGCTCGGCATAGCTGACGGTGCTGCCGGCGGGAATCTCGCGCAAGGCTTGCCACACGCGCTGCTGGAACACCGTGCCGCGCACGTCCAGCGGCAAGTCCAGTCCCAGGCCCGGCGCCTCGACCAGGCCGACCACTTGCGCCACCGTCTGTTCATACTCGGGCTCGGCGCCGCGCAACTCGGCTTGCGGAAAGCGGTCCTGCAAGTCGCGCAGCAGCACTTCCGGGTCGTCATCGATCAGAATGGCGCAAATGCCCTTGTCCGTGCTGGCCACGAGAATGGCGCCCAGCGAGCAGGCGCCGATGGCAAAGCGGATCACGGCGCCGCTGCCGCCGGCGCGAAAGGCGCCCGGCGTCATGCCCAGCAAGCCCGGCGTGGCGGCATACAGGCGGCCGCTGGAATTGAAGCCGGCCGCGTATAGCGTTTCCGTGACATTCGCTTCGCCCTGCAAGCCGGCCTTCAGGCGTTCGCCGCGCCGCGCCGCCGCGTACGCTTTCGGCGTGATGCCCGTGTGCGCCTTGAAGACACGGTGAAAGTGAAAGCGGCTCATGCCGGCAGCCTGCGCCAACGAGTCCAGGTCGGGCAGCTCGTCGCTGGCGTCGATCAGCCGGCAGATGTCGGCCACGATGGCCGCCTGGCGCTGGGCCAGCGGTGGCAAGTTCGGCTTGCAGCGCAGGCAAGGGCGAAAACCGGCCGCCTCCGCCTGCTCGCAACTGGCGTGGAAAGCCACGTTGCGGCGCAAGGCGGGACGCGCGGCGCAGGAAGGGCGGCAATACACACCCGTCGTGCGTACCGAGTAATAAAAGACGCCGTCGGCGTCGGGCGCGCGCCGCTGCAGGGCATCCCAGCGCTCATCATCGGTGGTGTAAGAGTGATCCATGTCGGACTCCGTGCTTGTCATTGGCAAGTAGCCAGCATAGCCAGCGCTGGCCGGCGCCACACTCCGGCGCTTGCTTTTGAATTCAAAAAAAGGCTGGCGGCAGGCATCGTGCTCGGTGCTAAAATCGGCCATCGCGCCTCCAGCCGGCGGCGCGCCCTGCCCGTGCCCCGGAGAAACCGCATTGGACGACCACACTACACAAGAAAATACGCCCATTTTCCAGCGCATCAAGGATTTTCTGCTGGCCGGCATCGCCGCCGGACGCTGGAAGGAAGGCGACGTAATTCCCTCCGAGCAAGCACTGGTAAAACAATTCGGCGTCTCGCGCATGACGGTCAACCGCGCCGTGCGCGAACTGACCAGCGAGCAAATACTGACGCGGCGCCAGGGTTCCGGTACCTATGTGGCGCAGCAAAAATACCAGGCGACCTTGTTGGAAATCAAGAGTATCGCCGATGAAGTGCGGACGCGCGGACATATCCATCGCAGCAGCTTGCAATTGCTGGAACGCACCAAGGCCTCCGATTTGCTGGCCAAGCAATTCGGCCTGCCGCCGGAACACCCGCTGTTTCATTCGCTGATCGTGCATTTTGAAAACGGCGTGCCGATCCAGGTGGAAGACCGCTGGGTCAATCCCGAATGCGCGCCCGACTACATGACGCAGGATTTTTCCAGCATCACGCCAAACGAATACCTGATGGCAGCGGCCCCCCTGCAAGGCGCCACCTACAGCATCGAAGCGCTGTCGGCGCCGCGCGACATCGCCGAAATGCTGGCCATCGACACCAAACAGCCTTGCCTGGTGCTGCGCCGCCAGACGCGTTCAGGCGGCAAGATCGCCTCGACCGCCACCATGTGGCATCCCGGACACCGCTATCAGTTCGCCGGCAGCTTTACCTGAGGCTATCACCGCGATTGAGTAGCACGATTTCGCGCAAACTTTCTCACGAATTCTCACTAAATCGCGAAAAAAACAGCCATTTCGGGGCAAAAAAAATCCCGTTTTGGCCGTTTCCGAACTTAAATACTCCGAGTAAATATTCGATGCTATAGTTGCCGCCAGAAAGCGCCGCAGGCGTTTATTTGAGCGCGCCTCATGTACTGCCAGCCTAGTCCAATCACGCCCCAGAAAGGGATGCATTTGTCGTATTGCAGCCACACGAGTTTCGGCGCACCACGCCCACGGCGCCCTGCGCTGCGCCGGCTCGCGCGTACGATGCTGGCGGCAGGCATGACGCTTTCGCTGCCGGTGCAGGCGGCGGCGCACGGCATGACGCCGGCATTGCTGTGGCCGTATGCCGCCGCCAGCGCCACCGCCCTGGCGGGACTGGCTTGCTGGCAAGCCTGGCGCCTGCGCCAGCAGTTGCGCCACCAGCCCCAGCCCACGCAGGCCCAGGCCGAACAGGATGCCGTGCAAGCCTTGCGCGGCGCCACCATGGCCGGCTGGACCTGGCGGCGCCAGTCCGACCGGCTGCAGTTCGCGCCCCAGTACCAGGACGTCCTGGGCGACAAACATGCCAGGCTCGAACATGCACTGGCCGACTGGCTGGCCGAAGTCCACCGCGATGACCGCGCGCGCCTGAGCCTGGCCTTTCGCCAGCATCTGGACGGCCAGGCGCCTGGCACCTTCAATTGCGAATTCCGTTTGCGCCACAGCGACGGCCACTGGCGCTGGCTGCTGGCACGCGGCGCCGTCCTGTCGCGCGCCTCGGATGGCAGCGCCACGCAGGCCAGCGGCATCGTCTGCGACATCAGCGAACGCAAGCAGGACGAGCAATCGCGCATGCGTTCGATGCTGGAAGCGGCGCCCGAAGCCATGCTGGTGGCCGATGTCGAGGGCAAGGTGCATTACGCCAACCAGATCGGCGCGCGCTGCTTCGGCTATCCGCTGGCCGAATTGATTGGCATGTCGCTGGAGCAATTGGTGCCGGAAAGCACGACCAGCCACTCCGCAGGCGACCCGCAAGGACGGCACAGCCTGCCTGGCCGGGTGATGATGGCGCGCCGCCGCGACGGCACGCACTTCCCCGCCAAGGTCAGCCTGTCGCCGCTGCGCATGGCCGGGCAAGTTTTTTCCATCGTCTCGCTGCGCGACATGACGCAGCGGCAACGCGCCGAGGAAGCGCTGCACGCCAGTTCGGAACGCTACCGCCTGATCGTGCAGACGGCCGCCGAAGGCATCTGGATGACGGATGCGAACGGCAAGACCACCTTCGTCAACCCGAAGATGGCGCACATGCTCGGCTACACGGTGCAGGAAATGCTGGGCCGTCCCCTGCTCGACTTCATGGACCGCGACAGCCAGCTGCTGATGCAGCGCCGCCTGGCCAGTCACGGCAGTCAGGCCAGCCAGCCGGACCAGGTCGATTTCCGCTTCTTCCGCAAGGATCAGTCCAGCCTGTGGGGTTTGCTGTCGAGCACCAGCATCCAGTCGGACAATGGCGAGCCGGGCGGCACCCTGGCGATGATCACCGACATCACCGAGCGGCGCCAGGCGTCGATCGCGCTGTCGAACTCGAGCCAGCGCATGGCGTCCGTGTTCGGCGCCGTGACGAATGGCCTGGTGGTGCAGGACAGCCACGGTCACATCCTGGAAAGCAATGCCGCCGCCGAGCGCATGCTGGCGGCCAGTCCGGCCGGCAACAGCCTGTGGCAAGCCATCCGCGAAGACGGCTCCGCCTTCGACCAGCGCAGCCATCCCGTGCACATCACCCTGTCGACGGGCGAAGCCATGCGCGACGTGCTGATGGGCGTGCTGCAGCCCGATGGCAGCCTGTCATGGCTGTCCGTAAATACCGAGGCCATCCGCGATGAGTACGGCAAGGTGGGCATGGTGGTGGCCAGCCTGACGGACATCACGTATCACAAGCGCAGCGAGAGCGCCTTGCGCGAGCTCAATGAACATCTGGAAGAGCGCGTGGCGCAGCGCACGGAACAGCTCGACCAGGCCAAGCAGGTGGCAGAGGAAGCGAGCCTGGCGAAGGGACAATTCCTGGCCAACATGAGCCATGAAATCCGCACGCCGATGAATGGCGTGATTGGCATGGCGTATCTGGCCCTCAAAACGGACCTGGAACCGCGCCAGCGCGATTACCTGGAGAAAATCCGCTTCGCCGGTGAACACTTGCTGGGCATCATCGACGATATCCTCGACATCTCGAAAATCGAGGCGGGCAAGCTGGAAATCGAGCACGTCAACTTCAGTTTCGACCATGTCGTGCAAACGCTGATGACGGTGGTGGCGCCGCGCGCCGCCGGCAAGAACCTGGAACTGCTGTTCGAGATCGACCCGCAATTGCCCGCCGTGCTCGTGGGCGACCCGCTGCGCCTGGGGCAGGTATTGATCAACTACGCCAATAACGCCATCAAGTTCAGCGAACAGGGCAGCATTACCGTGAAAGTGCGCAGGGTGGTGGCGGACGCGAAACACTGCCTCGTGCGCTTTGAAGTGTGCGACCACGGCATCGGCCTGTCGCAGGATGAAATGAGCAAACTCTTCCAGTCCTTCCAGCAAGCCGACACCTCCACCACGCGCGAATATGGCGGCACGGGCCTGGGCCTGGCCATCTGCAAGCAGCTGGCCCAGCTGATGGGCGGCGACGTGGGCGTCGACAGCCGTCCCGGCGCCGGCAGCACCTTCTGGTTCACGGCCAACCTGGGCATTTCCGACCAGGCCGCGCCCGCCATGCTCGACAGCATGGTGCAGACGGCGGCCGCCATGCGCGCCAGCGCCGACGCGGCCCTGGTGATGCGCACGCTCAAGCATGCACGCATCCTGCTGGTGGAAGACAACACCTTCAACCAGCAGGTGGCGCTGGAATTGCTGGAAGAAGCGGGCGCCTCCGTCTGTCTAGCCAACAATGGCGAAGAGGCGCTCGACCTGCTGCGCCAGACCCAATTCGACTGCGTGCTGATGGACGTGCAGATGCCGCTGATGGATGGCTTGCAGGCGACGCGCCACATCCGCGCCGACCCGCAGCTGGCGCACCTGCGCGTGCTGGCCATGACGGCCACGGCCACCAGCGAAGACCGCGTGCGCTGCCTGGAGGCGGGCATGGACGATTTCATTTCCAAGCCCATCCAGCCGGCCATGATGTACCAGACCATCGCCAGCTGGCTGCCGGCGCGCGAGACGCCGCCACCACCGGCGCGCAGCCGCGCCGCGCCCGCCTTCAAGACCACGCTGGCCGGCGACCCGCAAGTGATCGACCTGTCCATCCTGGCAAAGTTGCTGGGCTACAACCCGGAAAAGGTGCGCAAGTTCGCCTTCAAGTTCCTGCAGACCACGCAGGATGGCTTTGGCGACATCGATGCGGCCCTGGCGCGCGGCGACGTGCACCAGGTGCGCGAACTGGGGCACCGCATCAAGTCGTCGGCGCGCACCGTGGGCGCCCTGGGACTGGCCGAGCTGTGCCACAACCTGGAAACCCTGGCGCCGGGCGAACCGGCCGACGAGGCGGAGCGGGCGCGGCGCATCGTCACGCGCCTGTGGCCCCTGCTGGAACAGATTACCGAACAAATCATGAATAACACCAGCTTTGCCAATGACGATTAGCTACCGCCAAATTGGATTGCGGCAAGGTATCGGCATCGACAGCGATGCATATCAACAGAAAGACATGACGATGAACACTGTATCAAACCAAGCAAGCCAGGAACACAACGAAGCAGGCCTGGCGCCATTGCGCGTGCTGCTGCTGGACGACGACGTTTTCATGCTCGACGTGCTCAGCGACATGCTTGAGCAGATGGGCTCGTTCGACATCCGCTGCGAATCGCACAGCGAACAGGCGCTGTCGACCCTGAAGCAGCACCAGCCCGACCTGCTGATCTGCGACCTGTCCATGCCCGACATCGACGGCATCGAATTTTTGCGCATGGCGGCGGAAAACGGCTTCCGCGGCGGCGTGGTCCTGCTGTCGGGCCTGCATTCGGCCGTGCGCCTGGCGGCCGAACGCCTGGCCATGGCCAACGGCCTGCATATATTGGGCACCTTCCGCAAGCCGATGGAAAGCGCGGAATTGCAGCTGATGGTGAACTTGCAACTGCAGCACACGGCGCGTCAGGCCAGCGTACAAGCCTGAGCGCGCAGGCCGGCCGGGAGGGCGGACACGGCGCTGCAGGCCAGCAGGCATGCGGCTTTGCCGCCCTGCCGGCACCTGCGGCGACGATATGCCTCAAGTTTTTCTGCAATAATCGCCACGCTTTGAAAAAATGGGTTATTATTTCAGCCATCCCCGCCTGCATACCTCTGGTCGCACCTTCCAAGAACATTGAATTCGTGCCCATTGTCCCCATCTTCTCATTGCATTCCAGGAAGCATGGATGGCGAACCAGCGTATGGTTAATTCCAGGCATTATTGATCCCACCCTCATTTGAGGAAAATATGAGCGAAAATATCAAACACATTAGCGATGCATCTTTTGAAGCAGACGTCCTGCAATCCGAGTTGCCAGTACTGGTCGACTTCTGGGCGGAATGGTGCGGTCCCTGCAAGGCCATCGCCCCGATCCTGGAAGAAGTGGCCAAGGAATACGCTGGCCGCATCCTGATCGCCAAGATGGACGTGGACGCGAACCAGGCAGTGCCTGCCAAGTTCGGCATCCGCGGCATCCCGACCCTGATCCTGTTCAAGGATGGTGTTGCAGCTGCTCAAAAAGTGGGCGCCATGGCCAAGGGCCAGTTGACCACTTTCGTCGACAGCAACATTTAATGTATGATGGGCAGCGCTGCGCCCGCAGCGCCGCCTGACTGGAACCACCGGGAAGCGGCTTTGCCCTCATTCGTGCACAGCCTTCCCCAATAATTAATCAACGCCACGCAGTCCCCTCCCCTACCTTTACCTCCCGTCTCGGGACACTCAACATATATGCATTTATCCGAACTAAAGGCCCTACACGTATCCGCCCTGCTTGAGATGGCGATCGGTCTTGACATTGACAACGCAGCCCGCTTGCGCAAACAGGAGCTGATGTTCGCTATCCTGAAAAAACGCGCCAAGTCCGGCGAACAGATTTTTGGCGACGGCGCCCTGGAAGTGTTGCCTGACGGCTTCGGCTTCCTGCGCTCGCCCGACGCCAGCTACATGGCGTCCACCGACGACATTTACATCTCCCCTTCGCAAATCCGCCGCTTCAATCTGCACACCGGCGATTCGATCGAAGGCGAGGTACGGACCCCGAAAGATGGCGAACGCTATTTCGCATTGGTCAAAGTCGACAAGGTCAACGGCGAATCGCCGGAGATGTCGAAACACCGCATCCTGTTTGAAAACCTGACGCCGCTGCACCCGAACGAGCCGCTGCGCCTGGAACGTGAAATGAATGGCCAGGAAAACATCACCGGCCGCATCATCGACCTGATCGCCCCGATCGGCAAAGGCCAGCGCGGCTTGCTGGTGGCGTCGCCGAAATCCGGTAAATCCGTGATCCTGCAGCACATCGCCCATGCGATCACGGCCAACCACCCGGACATCACCCTGATCGTGCTGCTGATCGACGAACGTCCGGAAGAAGTGACCGAAATGCAACGCTCCGTGCGCGGCGAAGTCGTCGCCTCGACCTTCGACGAGCCGGCCACGCGCCACGTGCAAGTGGCCGAGATGGTGCTGGAAAAAGCCAAGCGCCTGGTCGAAATGAAAAAAGACGTGGTGATTCTGCTCGACTCGATCACCCGTCTGGCGCGCGCCTACAACACCGTCATCCCTGCTTCGGGCAAGGTCCTGACCGGTGGTGTCGACGCGAACGCGCTGCAACGTCCAAAACGCTTCTTCGGCGCCGCGCGCAATATCGAAGAAGGCGGCTCGCTGACCATCATCGCCACGGCGCTGATCGAAACGGGCTCGCGCATGGATGACGTGATCTTTGAAGAATTCAAGGGTACCGGCAACATGGAAGTGCATCTGGAACGCCGTCTGGCCGAAAAACGCGTCTACCCGGCAATCAACCTGAACAAATCGGGTACCCGCCGCGAAGAACTGCTGATCAAGCCGAACGAACTGCAAAAAATCTGGATCCTGCGCAAGTTGCTGTACTCGATGGACGAGATCGAGGCGATGGAGTTCATTCTCGACAAGATGAAAGCCACGAAGAATAACGCGGAGTTCTTCGACATGATGCGCCGCGGGGGATAAACCTACTGCGCGGCCGCATTTGCGATCTCCGTTGCTCACCGTACTTTTGTACGGTTGCGCTACTCAATCGCAACTGCGGCCTGCTCGCTACGGTTTCTCCCTCCCCGGTGGCAACATGCTGCCACCAAAGACGTAGGTCGGATTAGGCCTGCAGGGCCGTAATCCGACAACATTGTTGGCGAAGACGGTGGTGTTGTCGGATTACGCGCTTGCGCGCTAATCCGACCTACGTTGCGCCGCGCCGACCATACGCGATCATGCAAAGCCGCTCCCTGAGCGGCTTTTTTATTGCCGCCGGCCCGAAAGCGCTATATAATCGACGGTTGCATTATTTTAAACCCTGGCAAGTGATCGGCAATCGGGTCAAGAAGCTGGACGACCGACGAAGTGCTGTTTGGCTACCAAACTAGAGAGAAGACCATGAAAGTCGATACCCATCCAGAATACCGCGAAGTTGTTTTCCACGATCTGTCGTGCGATTTCAAATTCGTCACCCGCTCGACCATCCAGACCCGCGAAAAAATCACCCACGACGGTAAAGAATACCCACTGGTGAAGATCGAGGTTTCGGCTGAATCGCACCCATTCTTCACGGGCAAGCACAAAATCGTCGATACCGCTGGTCGCGTCGAGAAGTTCCGTCAGAAGTTCGGTTCGGTTGGTTCGAAAACCGCAGTCGCAGCAGGCTGATTTTTGCCGCTTTGCGGCAAAAAAGGGCAGCTTCGGCTGCCAGAGAAAAGGCAGCCACGGCTGCCTTTTTTGTCTTTGGCCGCTTTACTTTATACTCGCGCATACTCGACGCCATTCGTCGCGTCTTGCCACTATTCTGATACCGATTATCGATGAAGCCAGTCCGCCTTCCCGCCGCTGCCACACTCGCGCTGCCACGATGGGCCTTGTTTGCGCTCGGCCTGCTGTACATCCTGCCTGGCCTGATCGGCCGCGAACCGTGGAAGAACGATGATGCCGCCAGTTTCGGCATCATGTGGACCATGGCGCATGGCGGCCTGAACGACTGGCTGTGGCCCAACGTGGCCGGTCTGTCGCTGCCCGACGAAGGCCCGCTGGCCTTCTGGCTGGGCGCCATTTTCATCAAGCTGTTCGGCTGGATCGACGGCGACGTCTTCGGCGCGCGCATGTCGACCATCGGCATCTTCGTCGTCAGCACCCTGTCCGTCTGGTACACCGCCTTCAACCTGGGCCGCCGCAACGACGCCCAGCCGCTGCGCCTGGCCTTTGGCGGCCAGCCCGAGCCCGACGACTTCGGCCGCACCCTGGCCGATGCCGCCGTGCTCATCTACCTGGGCTGCCTGGGCCTGCTGCAGCACAGCCATGACATCACGGCCGAAGCGCTGTACGTGTCCCTGATGGCCTATTTGCTGTACCGCGCCGTGCGCTACATGGAAGGCCCGTCCGTGCGCAATGCGGCCCTGCTGGGCCTGGCGATGGGCGGCCTGACCCTGGCGCGCGGCTGGATCACGCCGGCGGCGCTGAGCATCGCCCTGCTGCTGTGCACCATCTTCCTGCGCCTGCCCTTGCTGCGCAGCATACGCCACCTGGCGCTGGCCATCCTGATCGGCGTCGCGCTGACCCTCGTCTGGCTGCTGCCGGGCGAGTGGCTGCAGCCGTACGGCCATTCGCCGCTGCAAGCGTGGATGGAATGGAATTGCCGCCAGTTCAGCGCCCCGAGCCTGAAGAGCCTGCAATATTTCTTGCGTGTCGGCATCTGGTTCTTCTGGCCCGCCTGGCCGTTCGCCGCCTGGGCCGTGTATGCCTGGCGCCGCCAGCACCACGTGCTGCACATCGTCGTGCCGCTGACTTTTGTCGCCATGCTGGCCATCCTGGGCCTGTGCCATCCCGATCCGGATCCGAGCCAGCTGCTGCCGCTGCTGCCGCCGCTGGCCGTGATGGCAGCGTTCGGCCTGCTGACCATGAAACGGGGCGCCATCAACGCCATCGACTGGTTCTCCGTGATGGTGCTGACCATCTGCGCCCTCGCGCTGTGGGTGTTCTGGTTCGCCATCCTGACGGGCTGGCCGCCAAAACTATCGCACAATGCGCTGAAACTCATGCCCGGCTTCAAGCCCGAACTGGACTTGCTGGCCTTTTTCGTGGCCGCCTGCGCCAGCGCGGGCTGGGTGGCGCTCGTGCACTGGCGCATCTCGCGCCAGCCGGCCGTGCTGTGGCGCGCCGTGGTGCTGTCGTCCGGTGGCCTGATCCTGATCTGGGTGCTGATCATGACCTTGTACCTGCCGCCGCTGAACTACAGCAAGAGCTACGCCAGCGTGGCGCACCAGATTTCCGTCCACCTGCCGCCAGGCAGCAAGTGCATCAACAGCAACGTCGGCGCTGCCCAGCGTGCCTCGTTCGCCTACTTCGGCCACTTGCCGTTCGCCAAGGTGGGGCAACAGCAATGCGATGTGTTCTTGTTGCAAGACAGCATCAAGGTGCCCGACAGCAAGGAACAATTGCCCGAGCACCATGGCGCGGACTGGATCAAGCTGTGGGAAGGACGCCGCCCCACGGATGACGTGGAACGTTTCCGCCTGTACCAGCGCGTCAGATAAACAGCAAAAAACCGGGCCAGTCCCGGTTTTTTCATGTCCGTCAGACAAACACTGGCGACAGAAAAAGTGTTGCTTTTAAATATAGTTAATTACCTAAATTGAACTAAAATTGTTTTTTAGATTATAATGATGGCTTGCGCGATGGCGGTGTCTTGCTTTCCCGCCCGATTCGTCCCCCCATTCACCATGAGATTGTCCATGAAATTATTTACTACCCGCACCTTGCCGCTCATCAGCGCCGCCCTGTTCGCCTTCTCCTTCAGCGCTTCGGCCCAGGCGACCGTGATTGACCTCGGCGTCGCCAACGGCTACTCGGCCTTTATCTTCGGCAACATCGGCAGCAGCAACGCCAGCGGCTTTACCAGCGTCGGCGGCAGCCTGGCCGCTGGCGGCAATATCTACCTGGACGGCTACAGCGTCGGCTCGAACAAGAAGCCGGGCAGCGCCGTCAACACCCTGGTCGCCGGTAACAGCCTGAACATCGGCGGCGGCACCATCAATGGTACGGGCGTGTATGGCGTGAGCAATGCCAGCGGCAGCGTGACGGCGCCATCGTGGTACCCATCGGGTACCTTCAGCAAGGGCAATGCCTCCACCCTGGACTTTGCGGCGGCCCAGCAGCAACTGACGACCCTGTCGGGCGATGTGGCCAAGCTGCAATCGAACGGCACCGTGATCTCGCAATACGGCGGCTTCAAGCTGGTCGGCGATGTCAACGCCGACGTCAACGTCTTCACCATCGCGGCGAACGACCTGCATAACCTGACCCTGGACGTATCGTCGCTGAAAAGCACGGCCAGCATCATCATCAACGGCACGGCCACCAACATCACCATGAGCGGCGGCTTCGACAATTTCGGCAGCTTCGCCGACCGTACGCTGCTGAACTTCGCCAACGCCACCACCACCAACCTGAACAACGTCGGCATCAACGGCAGCATCCTCGCACCGAACAGCGCGTTTTCCGGTTCGGGCAGCATGAACGGCACCCTGGTCGCCAATTCGGTCAGCTCGATCAATTATGGCCACGTCTCGATGAACGGCGCCGGCTTCAACACGGTGAGCGTCTCGGCCGTGCCGGAACCAGGCACCTACGCCATGCTGCTGGCCGGCCTGGGCCTGCTCGCCTTCGTGCGCCGCCGCACGCCAGCGCGCGCACCACAAGCCGCGATGGCTTAAGCTTTACGCTAAATCAATGCGAAACACCGGGCCGCGCGAGCGTCCCGGTGTTTTTTTATGCGCTGACGAAAAATTTATTCCACGCTCAAGCCCAGATCCGTCGCCACCTGCTTGCGCAACAGGTATTTCTGGATCTTGCCCGTCACCGTCATGGGGAATTCCTCGACGAAACGTACATAGCGGGGAATCTTGTAATAGGCGATCTGCCCATCGCAAAAGGCGCGGATGTCATCGCTGGTGGCCTGCGTGCCCGGACGCAGGATGATGCAGGCGCACAGCTCTTCGCCATACTTGGCATCGGGCACGCCCACGCATTGCACGTCAAGCACGCTCGGGTGGCGGTACAGGAATTCCTCGACTTCGCGCGGATAGATGTTTTCACCGCCGCGTATCACCATGTCCTTCGAACGGCCGACGATGCTGCAAAAGCCGTAGTCGTCGATGACGGCCAGGTCGCCCGTGTGCATCCAGCGCGCCGCGTCGATGGCCTCGGCCGTTTTTTCCGGATCGCCCCAGTAGCCCTGCATCACGGAATAGCCGCGCGTGAGCAATTCGCCCTTCTCGCCGCGCGGCACGATGCGCCCTTCCGCATCGATGATTTTCACTTCCAGGTGCGGGTGGACACGGCCGATGGACGACACGCGCATTTCGCGCGGGTCCTCGATCGCCGTCTGGAAGCTGACGGGCGACGTTTCCGTCATGCCATATGCAATCGTGATTTCCGCCATGTGCATCAATTCGATAACCCGCGTCATGACTTCCATCGGGCAGGGCGAACCGGCCATGATGCCGGTGCGCAACTGGGACAGATCATATTGCTTGAAGTCAGGATGGTCGAGGATGGCGATGAACATCGTCGGCACGCCGTGCAGCCCCGTGCAGCGTTCGGCCTGCACGGTTTCCAGCACGGCCTTCGGATCGAAGCCCTCGCCAGGAAACACCATGGCCGCGCCATGCGTGACGCAAGCCAGGTTGCCCAGCACCATGCCGAAGCAATGGTACAGCGGCACAGGTATGCACAGGCGGTCCTGTTCGGTGAGGCGCATGGCTTCGCCGATGAAAAAGCCGTTATTCAGGATATTGTGGTGCGTCAAGGTGGCGCCTTTCGGCGCGCCCGTGGTGCCGGACGTGAACTGAATGTTGACGGCGTCGTCAAACTGCAAACCAGCGCTGACTTCTTCCAGGCGCGCCAGGTCGGCATCGGCAATGCCGTCCATCAGGGCGTCGAAGTTGTGCATGCCCGGCGTGGCGGCCGCACCCAGCCGGATGACGTGGCGCAATTGCGGCAGGCGCGGCGACTGCAGGGCGCCCGCGCGCGAACGGGCAATTTCCGGCACCACGTCCTGCACGATGGCCAGGTAATCGCTGGACTTGAAGCTGGGCGACAGGATCAGCGCGCTGCATTGCACCTTGTCGAGCACGTATTCGAGTTCCGAGCGCCGGTAGGCGGGATTGATGTTGACCATGATCAAGCCGGCTTTCGCCGTGGCAAACTGGGTCAGCACCCATTCGGCGCAGTTTTGCGACCAGATGCCGACCCGGTCGCCCGGCTGCAAGCCCAGTTTCAGCAAGCCGGCAGCCAGGCGGTGCACGCGCTGCTGAAACTCACGATACGTCCAGCGCACGTTCTGGTGCGCCACGATCAGGGCGTCGTGCTGGCCGTAGCGGGCGGCAATGCCGTCCAGGTAGGCACCTATCGTTTCGCCGATCAACGGCGTCTCGTGGGCGCCGTGTACATAACTCATTGCTTGCATGCTGTCTCCAGGGTGTATGGCGCGACGCGCTCTTGTTATCGTCTTCGATGCAGAAAATTATAGCCGCAACCGCCCCCGCCCTGCGCAGCTTGCTGTAATGTGCAGGCCAGTACACCAGACACTCACGGCACCATGACAGGCACCACGCAGCACCCGCTCGAACAGGGCTTCATCCTGACCCGCCACTGGCGCGACACGCGCGACGGCACGGAAGTCGATTTCTGGCTGGCAACGGATGCCGGGCCCCGCCACGTGCGCCTGCCCGTGCAAACGGCCGTCGCCTTCCTTCCCATGGAGCAACAGGAACAGGCGCAACAGTTGCTGCGCGGCGAGCGCCACGCAGAGCTGCGTCCCCTGTCGCTGTGCGATTTTCATCACCGCCCCGTGCTGGGGCTGTACTGCAAGCAATACCGGCATTTGCTGAAGCTGGAAAAGCAGCTGCGCGCGCACGGCGTCGACGTCTACGAAGCCGACATCCGCCCGCCCGAGCGCTACCTGATGGAGCGTTTCATCACGGCGCCGGTCACGTTCAGCGGAGAAACGGAAGTGCAGCTGAAACCGGCACCCGGCTATCGCCCCACATTGCAACTGGTGTCGCTCGATATCGAGACGACGGCGCATGGCGAGCTGTATTCGCTGGCCCTGGAAGGCTGCGGCCAGCGCCAGGTCTACATGCTGGGGCCGCCAAACGGCGGCGATGACGCCTTGGACTTCGACCTCGAATACTGCGACACGCACGCGCAAATCCTCGAACGCCTGAACACGTGGATGGAACGCCACGACCCTGATGCCATCATCGGCTGGAACCTGGTGCAGTTCGACTTGCGCGTGCTGCGCCAGCACGCCGAGCGCTACCAAATACCGTTGAAGCTGGGACGCGGCGGCGCCGTGATGGAATGGCGCGAACATGGCGGCAAGCAAGAACACTATTTTGCCGCCGCCGCAGGGCGCCTCATCATCGACGGCATCGAAGCCTTGAAATCGGCGACGTGGAATTTTTCCTCTTTCAGCCTGGAAAACGTGGCGCAAACGCTCTTGGGCGAAGGCAAGTCCATCGACAATCCCTACCAGCGCATGGCCGAGATCGACCGGCGTTTTCGCGAAGACAAACCTGCGCTGGCCCGCTACAACCTCAAGGATTGCGAACTGGTCACGCGCATCTTCGCCAAGACCGAGCTGCTGACCTTCTTGCTGGAACGGGCCAGCGTGACGGGCCTGGCGGCCGACCGCAGCGGCGGCTCCGTGGCCGCCTTCGAACATTTGTACTTGCCGCTGATGCACCGGCAAGGCTACGTGGCGCCCAACCTGGGCGATGTGTCCGGCGAAAACAGCCCCGGCGGCTTCGTCATGGATTCGCAGTCGGGCCTGTACGATTCCGTGCTCGTGCTCGACTACAAAAGCCTGTACCCGTCCATCATCCGCACCTTCCTGATCGACCCAGTCGGCCTGGTGGTGGGCACCAGCGGCGACGAAGCCGATACCGTGCCCGGCTACCGGGGCGCGCAGTTTTCAAGGATCAAGCATTGCCTGCCGGCCATCGTGGAACAGGTGTGGCAAGGCCGCGAGACGGCCAAGCGCGAGCGCAATGCACCGTTGTCGCAAGCGTTAAAAATCATCATGAATGCGTTTTATGGCGTGCTGGGGTCCAGCGGCTGCCGCTTTTTCGACCCGCGCCTGGCCTCGTCGATCACCCTGCGCGGCCACGACATCATGCACCGCACGCGAGAATTGATCACCGGGCAGGGTTATCAGGTGATCTATGGCGACACGGATTCCACCTTCGTGTGGCTGAAAACGGCGCATAGCGACGAAGAGGCGGGCAAGATCGGCCGCGCACTGGTGGTGCATGTGAACGCCTGGTGGAATACCTATCTGCGCGATGAATTCGGCCTGGACAACGCGCTGGAGCTGGAATTCGAGACGCATTACCGGCGTTTCCTGATGCCCACCATCCGCGGCTCGGAAGAAGGCAGCAAGAAGCGCTACGCGGGCCTGGTGGGTAAACCGGACGGCAGCGAGGACATGGTCTACAAGGGCCTGGAAACCGTGCGCAGCGACTGGACGCCGCTGGCGCAGCAATTCCAGCAGGATTTGTACCGGCGCATCTTCCAGCGCGCCGCCTACCAGGACTATGTGCGCGACTACGTGGCGCGCACCGTGCGCGGCGAATTCGATGCCTTGTTGGTCTACCGCAAACGCCTGCGCCGTCCGCTCGACGACTACCAGCGCAACGTACCGCCCCATGTGCGCGCGGCGCGCACGGCCGACGCCTACAACCTGGCGCAGGGACGGCCACTGCAATACCAGAACGGCGGCTGGATCAGCTATGTCATCACGGTGGCCGGGCCGGAACCGCTGGAAACGCAGCGCTCGCCCATCGACTACCACCATTACCTGACGCGCCAGCTGCAACCGGTGGCCGACGCGATCCTGCCCTTCCTGGGCGACGATTTTTCGCGCCTGGTGTCGGGCCAGCAGGATTTGTTTTAGATCAATTCTGCTTACCTGCGCGGCCAAGCTGAGGTAATATCGGCGCCTGCCGGACTTATCTGACCCTGTCCACGGGCGCTGTGCGCCGCGGCAGCGTAAAATACGCCATGGCGAAAGAATAAGAGCTGTTCCAAAGAAGAAGATGCCGCTCCAGACGAGAATCGTTCGCAAGAAGATTGTCGCCACTGAAAGGGCGCATAATTTATCACTATGTTGAACCAGCAGGCTGTGCGGTATGCGCCTCCCCTGCTATTTTTTGAATGAATTGACACCATGACCGAGATCACGTCCCTAAGAGACATCCCGCAAAAAAATATCTTCCGCAAGGGCGACACCTTTGTGCTGTTCGGCGAGCTGTTCGGCCGCGGCTATGTGAATGGCTTGCTGGACGAAGCGCGCAAGGCGGGCATGAATATCGTCGGAATGACGGTCGGCCGCCGCGATGAAAACATGGCGCTGCGCCCGCTGAACGCGGAAGAGCTGGCCGAAGCCGAAGCCAACCTGGGCGGCCGCATCATCAATGTGCCGCTGATGGCCGGTTTCGACCTCGACGCGCCAGCCGGCGAACCGACGCCGACGGCCCTGCTGGCCGACATGACCCTGAAAAGCTGGCAGGAAGACAAGCTGGACTGGGCGCAGATCGAACGCTGCCGCGAAGCCGGCATCGCCCGCTTCAGCGCTTCCGTAGCAAAAGCCATGGCCGAGCTGGACAGCCTGATTCCTGACGGCAGCAATGTGTATTTCGCCCACACCATGGCTGGCGGCATTCCAAAGGTCAAAGTCTTCCTGGCCATCGCCAACCGCATCTATAAAGGCCGCGGCGAGCGCTTCATGTCCTCGCGCGCCCTGCTCGACAGCGATCTGGGTAAATTGATCCTGATGAACTTCGACGAAGTCACGGCCAACACCCTGCAACACCTGATCGACGGCAGCGCCGCCATCCGCGCCCGCATCGAGCAAACGGGCGGCCAGGTGCGCTACAGCGCCTACGGCTACCACGGCACCGAGATCTTGATCGACGGCAAGTACCAGTGGCAAACCTACAGCAACTACACGCAAGGCCTGGCGAAGATGCGCTTGGAAAACGTGGCCAAGGCCGCGTGGGACAAAGGCATCAAGGCCACCGTCTTCAACTGCCCGGAAATCCGCACGAACTCGTCCGACATTTTTGTCGGCGTGGAACTGTCCCTGTTCCCCCTGCTCGACGCGCTGAAAAAAGAAGGCGGCGCGGCCTGGGCCGAAGAGCAATGGAAAATCTGCCAGGGCTTGCTGGAAGACGGCGTCTCGCTGCAAGACTTGCTCGACCGTATCGCCGCCTACAATGGCGACGCCACCAGCGTGCAATTCCGCAACTTCGCCGCCTGGCCGATGGACAACACGCCAGAGCTGGCCGACGTCATGATCGGCACCTCGGACGACATCACCAAGCTGCACAAGGACCGCAAGGAACTGATCACCGACCACCTGAGTTCCTTGGTGCTGGAAGGCACGGGCCCGTTGATGTTCCACACCATGTCGGAACCGCCAGCACCGGTCGTCTGGCTCAACCACGACATCATCGCGCGTCTGCTGAACTGCGTGCATAACTAAGTCTGGCCACGCAGCAGTGAGAAACGCCGTCCCAGGCTTGCGCTCGGGGCGGCGTTTCTACTTTGGGCTGACAACAGCAAGCGAAAAACTTGCCGAATTGTGACAAATAAGTGATAATGCGTCTCGCGCTGCCCGAGTGATGGAATTGGTAGACGTAGCGGACTCAAAATCCGCCGCCGCAAGGCGTGCCGGTTCAAGTCCGGCCTCGGGCACCAGAATTAAAGTAGAAAAGCACTGACTTCGGTCGGTGCTTTTTTCATTTTCGTCCTATTGTTTTTCCTGAATTTTTTACTGCATGCATTTCAACGCAAAGGCCCACCGCGCAGCCTTTGCGCTACGCACACGATGCATGGGATTCCCCTTGTCGCCAGTTGGCCACGCAAGGCGGATTGCATCGTTTAAGTTCTGTCAACAACCAAACGGTCGCGCCGGCAGCCGCGGCGCCATCATCGCAGATCAACGCTCTTCACGATAATAATCGCAGCCCGCGAAAGTGGTGCGCAGCGCTTGCTGCAGCTGGGCGTAGCGCTCCGGCGCCAGATTGAAGCGCACATCGATCTGACTTCGTCGCCCATCTGCATGGCCGCCTTGGCATCCATCTGCACAGACAGGCGATTCGGATGCAAAATCACGGCATGCATGTGGCCATACCAAGAAAATTACTGGCAGCAACATTCGATATACGGTTCATCCATGGCGCCGCGCCACCGCTGTCATTTCCGCTGCAGCTCAGATCACCAAGCGCATCAGGCATGGTTAAACTGCTCAAATTTGATTAATTCGCTTGATTATATGTATCCCAAATAATACAATCGTATGTATGAAAAGCATCCACACCACGGTCACTTTTGATGGGTGGTTCAGTAAACTGAAGGACAGGAAGGCTTTTTTTCGAATCCAGGCGCGCATTGACCGCGCCGAAGACGGCAACTTTGGAGATTGCAAGCCTGTCGGTGGCGGCGTCTCGGAAATGCGAATTGACTGCGGCCCGGGTTACCGCATCTACTTCACTCAACGCGGCATGGAAATTATCATCCTGCTCGCTGGTGGAGATAAGTCAACCCAGGCGAAAGACATCAAAACCGCACAGCAACTCGCACAAGAACTCTAGGAGGTCGTTATGGCAGAGAAACTAAATAAATGGGATAGCGCCCAGTACCTCAAAACTGAAGAGGACATGGTCGCCTACTTCGAAGCCTGCCTTGAAGAGGCTGGCGACGATGGATCCTTCATCGCCAAAGCGCTCGGCAATATTGCCAAGGCGCGCGGCATGACACAACTCGCCAAAGATACCGGACTGGGACGGGAGAGCTTGTACAAAGCCCTGTCCGGCGAAGGTAATCCAAGCTTCGACACAATACTGAAGGTAACGCATGCTCTTGGCCTGCAATTCCGAGCCGCGGCCCTCTCAGCTTAAAAAATCGTACGCAGGTCTGCCATTCCGACACGCTCTCAGCCTTGAGCACCGATACTCAAGCTGACGACATCTGAGCCAACTCAATGTTGATTAGTTGAGGTTGCATTAATAACAACCAAAATTCCAACCAGGCGCCTTGGTTCATGTCGTGTCCAAGTGGCTGACCCGGCAGCCACTAAAAAAGCCAAAACCGGGTGTTACGCCGCTACCGGAATTTTTCCCGCATCGACCGCCAGCGTCATCTCGAAAATTCGCCGCACATAAGCATCCGCGTCATCAGCCATGAACAACACATGCTGCTGCGCAAAGGCGTCCAATGTGCCGACATCCCATTTCAAGTTGCGCAATAGGGTCGGCGTGACGATGAAGCTTTCCAGAGCGACCTTCTTGCCGGCGCGCTGGACACGTTGTTCGATTTCCTTGATGGTGCGATGGAACAGGATTTTTTGGCTGGCTGGCCCTTCGTGCATCAAGCCATGCGGCTCGACGAAGGCAACATACTGATGCGTACCGCGCACGATCCACAAAATGAAATCGGGATAGAAACTGCCTGCCTCGAAGAAGCCCAGCCCGCCACCGCGGCTACGATTACGCAATAGAAACACGTCGCACCCTTCCAGCAGCGTTTTGCTGCCGGGTTGATCAATGAAATGGTGCAGGTCACGGACAAAGGCAAACTCGCTTTCATTCAATGCCACCGGCGCGACACTGACCTTGCGGCCCCGCGCAACATGCAGCAACGGCGAAAACAAATGCACACCCAGCTTGTACGCCTTCAGATCCTTGTGTTCGCCAATCAAGCCGCCAGCGGATTGCTTGATTTCTTCTTCCAACAACTTGATATCGACAATCAATGCTTCATCGCTGGCATCGGCAATCAATTGATACTCATCGCCAATCGCGGGAAGATTCTTGTCGCCTGCTGCGAGCGGCTTCAATTCCAGACGCGGCTCGTAAAATGCCTTTTTCGAATGGTTATAAAAAGCCTCGACATAGCGTTTCAACAACTCCGTTACCACCCGCTGCCAAATCTCGACATTACCCCAGTGGCTGGTAGCTAAAGCCGCCTGCGGAATCAGCAGCGTGTACCAGCCTTGGCAACCGGCATCAAACAAAGCGGCCAGCTTGCCCTGATCGATATTCAGATTGGTCCAGCCGCGCAAGCGCTTGTACGTTTCCAGTTCAAACCAGATCGCATCCCAACGGATGAAGGCCAGCTGCGTCGCACCCAGCACACCGCTATGCTTTTCCGACTCCTGTCCGGTAGCGGCCAGATCACGCCGGGCAACGATGGCTTCAATGCGCGGATACCAATCGACCACTATCGGGTTCTGCCTCAGCTTGGCTGGCACCTCGCCCGCCGACGGCACCGGGCCATCGAGCTTAAAACTGTAGTCGCGTCCGTTGGTTTTTTTGGTCTTCGGCCCCAACATCATCAATTGCTTGCCGAAGTCGTACGTCAGGTTCATGGGTATCGTCCGCGTCTCCTTCTTTTCATTGCCAGGCAGGCCTTCCTGCTCCAGAAACTTGCGGAATTCCTGCATATAATCGGCCTTCACGCCGAATACGCCCAGCGTCTCCACCAGCTCGATATTCGGTGGACGTGGCACCAATGGTGTGGCGCTGCTGCGTTTGAGGCTCCAAGCATGCCCCTTCAATCGCACGCCCCGGCCAAACAATTGAATAATCTGCGCGCCTTCGCTTTTGCCGACGTGCATCAATCCCAGGGTAGAAACGCGCCAGCAATCCCAGCCCGAGACAAATTTGCGCGAACCAATCAAGAGATTGACTGGCGAGGTCGAAGCGCTGATATCGCCAAACAAGGCCCCCGATGCAAATTCGCTTTCACGCACAATCGCCTGCGGACAGCTCAGTTCCAGCACTTTCATCAGCGCAGGCGCGTTGCCGACATTGATCACGCCAAAGGGAATGTCGGAAGTACCCGCCTGCAAGCGCACTTCGGCGGTCTCGCCCTTGACGCGCGTCAGCGTCAAGGTGCCGCCGGCCGCATGCTGAAAAATCCGCGTCAAGATATCCTGGTACAGCGCGGCAGCATCCTCGCCAGCCAGGCGTTTTTCTTTCAGCATCTTGAACGACGAAGCAAAAATATCGTGGCCAGTCTCATCAAGCAAGCCGGTCGCCTGACCATTTCCAGTCAGCAAGGCCTCGATCTCGCTCACGCTGAGGCTGCGCTCATGCAGGAACCCCGCAAAAAAATTCACGATGCGCGCCACGTCCGTCATCGTTTCAACATCGTCTTTGGTGCCGCCCATCGCCTTCGTCACGCTGGCACCGACAAACACCCATAGCGGCTTTTCCAGATTAAAAGCGCCAAAGCCCACTCGCTGCTCTTCAAACAAGCGCAGCTGCTGGTAATACGACAGCAGGCTTGCCATCAAATACAGGCGTTGCGTCGCATCGTGCGCATGGCCGCTGCCCGACAGGTTAAATATCCGGTAATCCTTGCCATAGCCATCTTCGTAAAAGTAGCGATACGAGTAATCGAACAGCACGCTCTTTGCATAGGCTTGCGTTACCACGTCTTCTTTTGCCGCCTCGACCGCCTGCGCAAACGTCGCTGAATACTCGAACACAAAACCCTTGGCTGACAAGGCATCGCGCCGCGCCAGCCAGCCCGTTTCGTTCTGGCTACCAAGGCCGACATGGCCCTCGTCGACCAGCAGCAAATTGCTGTCGCCCAGATTGCGTACCGCGACGATGTTTTCCTTGTCTTCATCGCCAAGCTTGCTCATTTCCAGCGCGTCGACACGCGTCAGTTCGGGTGCGGTCTGCGACAGCAAATCACCGGCCACAAAGCGCGCCGACACAATGCCGCTGGCGCCCAATTCGCGCAGATGCTGCTCGGTCAAGTCCGCTCCCGGCGTCAGCAAGATCACCCTGCCATACTCGCCGAGTTTGCCGGACTGCGCTGCGGCATGGCGGAACTGCAGCAGATTGACGTGCATCAGCAGCGTCTTGCCGCTACCGGTCGCGTTTTGCAGGCACACCTTGTTCAATTCATCCAGAGTGAACAGGTCGATCTGGCTGCTCAAGCCCTGCTCGCCGCGCCAAGTGTTGAAGGCCGGGACAAATTGATTCAAGCCTTCCAGCAAGTCATGCTTGCGATGAAAAAACAGGTCGAGGTAACGCTCGACGAACAATAGCGTCATCCATTGAAAGTATTTCCAGCTGATCTTGCGCGCGCGCTGGGCATTGATCGCCTCGGTATGGCGCACGATATTTTCTTCATAGCGCAGCAATTCGGCGCGTGTAACGACGGCTTGCGGCGACAACTGGAATGCATGGAAAAAATGATGCAAGCCATCCGCGCCGATGCCCTCGGCGACGTGGCGGATGCTCTCGCCCAGCGCCCGGATCGGCAAAATGGGCGTACCCGTAAGATGCAGCAGCGGGTTTACGCCAAATTCGCGTATCAGCCAGGCATTCAAGACCAGCTTGTGCCGGAAATGATCGTTTTCCTTGGCCAGACTGCGGCTTTTGGCCGACTTTTCCGCACCGACAGTACCGCTCACGCCTTGCGCGCCACCAGTGGCGGCCTTGACGGGCCTACCACGTTTCTTGAGCGTCGTACTGGCCGGCAGCGGAAGTGTAATAAGGTCAGACATCTTGCGACTCCCACATGCGCTGATGGAAAGCCTGCTCCAGCAGGCGGATATCGCAATGCGGCAGTTTCGGCAAAGTATGGCTGCCGTTGACGTAAATCACATCGAACTGGTTCTTATCTTGGCTATTGGACAAATCCAGCCGCAATACTTGGCGCAGATAGGCATCAAGCACCGCGTTATCCTGCTCCAGGTTGCCGCTCAGTTTGCGCCACACGACAAGCACCCGCTGATCGATCAGCGAGCCTGCCGCGCCCGGCACACGGCCTTCCACACTGCGGAACCACCACGATGGCAGCTCCGCATTGACGGCGACTTCCTTCAGCTTGCCTTTGACCAGCAAGCGCGTTGGGCTGCCTGCCGGCAAATCAGCATCGGCTTCCTGCTCGAACTCTGCCGCAAAGGTCTGCGGCGCATGCAGCTTATCGACGCGCAAACCTATCAGCCAATTGAAGGTCTCCACCAGATCGACCGTGCGCAATGCATGCGCGTCCGAACCGGGCCGCTTGACGTCGAGCTGGTAGGCAGTCGGATCGGTGAAGGCCGCAACATTGAGCAGCGAAGGAGAACCCCGGGTTTCCAGCGCCAGCATATAGTTGAGGAAATAATCCTCGCGCAATTGCGAATTGGTGGTGATCGCTTGCTGGCGCGGGGCCATCTCAGCCAATTGCAGATTGTTCAACGTATCTTCGTAGGATTCCAGACGAATGACTTTGACGAGTTGAGAGATACCATCGTTGCCCGTGCACTTGCCATTTTTCCAATCGCTTGAAAAAATTATTTTGGAAACTCTTCTTTTTAATACCGAATCAAAATACCCCCCCATTTCAATTAACAGATACTTTCTACTACCATTATCTTTTTTGTTTTGCGAAATAACCGCATGTCCAGTTGTACCTGAACCTGCAAAAAAATCCAAAATTAGTGAATTTTTATCTGCCCAATAAATAAGTGCATTTTCCACCAAATTTACTGATTTAGGATATGAAAATTCTGTCGTATTTAATATATCTTTGAGTAATTTCGACCCATACGTCGTTCCAGAGTACGCACCTCCATACCACATTGTTTTTGGTTTTCTCCCCTCCGGAATTCTAGTTTTTTTTACAACCTCAACCCGACCAGCTTTTTCCAATACAGAAATATCTCCAGATAGAATATCTTTACGTGCACCATCTGGGCTAACTCGCCAAATTCTTCGTTCACCATGAGGGTCAAGAGGAAAAATTTCTATAGCATCACTAAAATTTTTTAATGATACTTTGGGTGGATTTAGTGTTACATATAATGGATACCACTGATTTGGCCGATCATCTGGTCGCGAATTTCCACCGCGCCTTCTTAAATTATCCCATAAAAATGCACTGATATCATCTACAAGATTAAAGCTCTGTTTTTCTTCTGGAGTTAATCCACGAAGATTAATTGAACTACAATTAATATCTTTTGCGTAGGCATGAAAATAGTCATGACTTTTTGCCGGTTCGTTTTCACGTATATTTTGACCAGCAGGGTTTACCTCAACCGAAATTGTTGATATATAGTTATTAATTCCATAAATGCCATTCAAGAGAAGACGAGCATTAGCCATTTCCGTATCATCTATAGCAAACAATATAGACCCATCTTTTGAATTCATTTTTCGTCCAATTTCGCAACGATTTTGAATTAATGAAATCCATGATGAATGTTTGAATGTGTTTTTGTATGGGATAGCATTTTCAGTTGTGTTATACGGTGGATCAATATAAATGCACTTCACCTGTTCCCGATATCGCTCCTGCATCAAATTCAACGCTTGGAAATTCTCGCTATGCACCAGCACGCCATCGGTCGCGTCATCCAGATTGTCGATACTCGCCAATAAGCGCGCGGTAAATTCCGCATCAAAAAACCGCGTGTCCAGCACCAGCGTGGTGTTCGCCTGCAAATATTCCAGCGTGCCCGGTTTCGCATTCGCCAGCAGATCCTGCGACGGCTCGATCAAGAATCCAAGCTGCCGCCATTCCACCCACTGTGCTGCATTCGCGGCAACTTCCGCATACATCGTCGCCGGCACCCTGTCGAGGGTGACCAGCCACTGTGTATCGATGACGAATTTTTTCTTCAGCCAGAGTTTTTTCTGGAAGTCTTCAATCTGCGCCAGAAACGCGATCAGCTTGTGGGCGATGGCGCGCAGCGTGTGCAGCTTGCTCAGGTAGTTTTCAAAATTGGCGACATGTGGCGCGCTGGCGGTGCCGAGATCGTCAAGCCGCATGACTTCGTTCTTGATGTAGAAATCCAGCTCACGTTTCAGGAAACCACCGAGGTCTTTGTGGATGAAATAATCCATCGTGTTCTTGGCCGTGTACTGGTGCAGGTATTTGGCCAGCAGCGGCTGGGTATCCTGCTTGCCGCCAGCCTTCTTGGCGCCTTTGCTCACCAGTTGCGCCAGGGCCAGATGATAGGCGGCGGCGTCGCCGGCCTGCGCATCGCCACCCTGCGCTTGTTGCTGCAGCGCAGTCAGGATATCTACTACCGATTGCGTATTGCGCTTGTCGCGCCAGGTGCCGGTGTTGCCGGTCTTTTCGTCATCCGCCCGGTACTGGAAGCGCACGACCAGTTCGGCGGCATCATCCGCGCCTGTTTGCCACGCAATCGGCGTGGCGTCGAGCAGGAAAAACCGGTCCTTGTCGGCGGTGGCCTTGACGTTGTTGTGCTCGCCCTCTTCCGCTTCCACCAATTTGAAGTGCAGCCTGCGCGGCGCGGTGGCTTCAGCATCGCCAAACAGGGGATTTTGCCCGTCGCTGCCGGCGGCCTTGCTGATGTCGATACTGTAGTTGTTAAAACTTTCGCTGGTCTTGATGTAGTACTGATCCTTGTTGGCCCAGTGCAGATAGACCTCGCTGCCATCATAGGGTACCGAGTACGGCGCCGCGCGGTCGTGGGTTTCACGGGCGTAATAACGGCGCGACAGAAAGTCGCCCTGGTCGTAATAGCGTTCAAAAAATCGATACAGGTGATCATAAATTTCTGCATCATCGCCGGCGCTGTCGCGTGCGGCTTCATATGCCGCACGAGCTTGTTGCACTTTCGGCAGATTGTCAGGCTCGACCGCGCCGTATTCTTTGGCGGTGGTAAGCTCCCGTTCATAGCTGGCGCGGGCTGTGTCGATGCCCGCCTGCGCGCTGCCGCCGAAGGTGGTTGCGATCACTGCGAGCAAGTCTTCGCTCAGAAATTTTTCAATCTCTGCCGATTTGGCATGCATGATGCGGTACAGGCCGAAATCGAGATCGGGTTGGTTGAGCTGGAATAGCTCGCGCAGCAATTGGATGAAGCGGTCGCGTTGTTTATTGGCAGTACTGGCTTGTGTCATTTTTAGCTTGGTTGGTTATTCTGCTGTGGTTCGGTTCTGCCCGATTGGGTAGCGGCATGGGGTATTGCTTGCGCAGGGATGACGGCTGGCATGGGTGGTGCTGTCGCTCATTGCACCCACCACCGAATGGAAAACAAGGTTTCGGCGTGGACGCTTTGCGTCAGCCGTTGTTCGAGTTGCGCGATCAGCGCATCTCGCTTTTCAAGGACGGCGTCTTCCACCTCAAACACTTCCTGGCGTTGCTTGCGCTGCTGCTGTTCCAGCGCCCGCAGCTGAACCTGGATACCGGCCTGCTCTTCCATCGATAGCGCCTGACGGCTGTCGCGCTTGGTCTGGGCAATTTGTTGCTTGGTGTTGCGCAAGTGCTCTTCTGCTGCAAGCAATTTGTCATCCGCCCATTTTTCCAACTTGTTGCGCTCCTCATGGAACAGGCGCTGGTTGGTGTCGAGGATGACGGCGACTTCAGCTTCCACGCGGCGCTGGCCGTTGCTATCAAGCCAGGCTGGCGCGCTCGCGGTGATGCCCGCTGGTTTGGCCGCGGCTTCGAGCATCAACATTTTTTCGCAAGTCTCTTGATCGAGCACGCTACCGCTATCGGTGCGGGCAATGAACATCAGGCGCTCGCAAACATCGAAGGCGGTGACTCGCAGCCGGATCAGACGCAGCCAGCCGCAGGTGCCACGCAGTGGTTCCAGCACGCTGATGCGGCTGGGATGGCGGCTGTGTTCGAAGATGATTTCCGCTGGGGGCGTGGCGCCGGCCAGTGCCTGCGCCAGCGTCCATTCACCCAGCGGGTGCGTCAAACGATAAGCATGCGCCAGCATGTCGGGCTGGAGCGCGCCGCGCAGCAATTGATAGCGGCCGGCAGCGACGCTGGCGATAGGCGGGCGCAGCAACGAAAAAGCGTAGTGCGCATCGTCGAACTGCGCGTGGCTGGCCAAGATGTAACGGCTCGCCCCCCAGAACCAGCGGCCAACCTTGTCGAGCCTGGATTCGGCCTCGTTCAAGCGCAATTTCAGGCGGTCATGCACGTCTTCGTCAAAGCGTTCCAGCAGTTGCGTCTGGGTGTCACGAATGCGGACATTGATATCTTGCTCCAGCTCGGCTTGCAGGGCATTGAAGGCGGCCTCGATCTGTTCCGGCTCGCGGCAGCTTTCGACTATCTGCAGAATGCGCCTTTCAAAATCGATGCCGCTCTCGATAGTGCCCAGCACTTCGTCAGAAGCGCCGAAGACACCGGAAAACAGGCTGAATTTTTCGGTCAGCAATTCCAGCACCCGCTGGTCGGCGTAGTTGCGGGTGTTGAGGAAATTCATGACCACGACATCGAAGCGCTGGCCATAGCGATGGCAGCGCCCTATGCGTTGCTCGATGCGCTGCGGATTCCACGGCAGGTCGTAGTTGATAACCAGTGCGCAAAATTGCAGGTTGACGCCTTCGGCGGCGGCTTCTGTCGCGATCATGATGTCGGCGTCGTCGCGGAAGCAATCGATCAGTGCGGTGCGTCGGTCCACTTGCGGCGAGCCGGTGACACGGTCAGTGCCTTTATACCGTGCCAGCCAGGCGTGATAGATGTGTGTGGCCTGTTCGCTATTATTGCTGCCGCTGAAGGTGACGATGCGCCCGCTATAGCCATGTACTGCGAGAAATTGCGCCAGATATTCCTGAGTACGACGCGATTCAGTGAAGATGATGGCTTTCTTCGGTCCCTTCAGTTCGACCATTTTTGCCATCCCTGCAGCCAGTCCGTGCAGCAGCGACTGGGCCTTGGTGTCGGTTGTCAACGCCCCGACGGCAGCTATGAAACTGTCGATCTCGGCTATCTCGGCGCGGACACGGTTGACATCGATGCTGTCCGGCGTCCCGCCACCTGGCTTATGTTCATCATCGCCATCGCCGTTATCATCTTCGGCATCGTCGAGGTAGTCTTGTTCCAGGTCTTCGTCTGCTATCAATTGAACGACCAAGTCGTCTTGCCCTGCCGTCTCATCGCATTCCTCCAGCCTGACCAGCCTTGTGCGTATGGTGCGCAAGGTGGCAACGACGGCGTGCGCGCTCGATGCCAGTAGCTTGCGCAGGATCAATGCGGTTAAATGGCGCTGCTTTTTTGGCAAGGCGTAGGACACTTCATTTTGCAGGAAAACGGAGATGGCGTCGTAGAGTTGCTGCTCCTCGTCGGTCGGGTTGAATTTTTGCGTCAGCGGCTTGCGCTCGGTATATTTGACGTATTCCAGCACGTCCTTGCGCAATGAACGCTGAACGAAGGTTTGCAGGCGGGCGCGCAACGCGGGCAGATCGGCGCCGCTTTGCATGTACTGGCGACGGAATACGGTTTCGTCGCCAAACTGGTGCTCGTCGATCAGTGTAGAAAGCCCATACAACTCCAACAAGGAGTTCTGCAGCGGCGTGGCAGTCAATAGCAGCTTTTGCCGACCGGCCAATGCGCGTTTAAGTGCCTGTCCGATGCGATTGGTACGACGGTGTGCATTGCGCAGTTTGTGCGCCTCATCGATGACGACCAGATCCCATGGCACGCTGCGCAGTTCCACCTCCATCCGCAGCGAAAATTGGTAGGACATGATTAGGATTTGCCTTGAACACAGAGCATCGAGAGACTGGCCTGAGCCGATTTTTCGCAATGTCGGTGCATCGAGGATCAGGCTGCGAAGATTGAATTTATCACGCAGCTCCTGCGACCACTGCTTGCGCAAGCTGGCTGGACCAATGATGAGCAAACGACGTTTACGTTCCGCCCAGTACTGCCCCAGCACCAGAGCTGCCTCGATGGTCTTGCCCAGGCCCACTTCATCGGCCAGTATCACGCCCTTGCTAAGCGGACTTTTTAACGCAAATAGCGCCGCCTCAATCTGGTGAGGATTCAGGTCGACATTGGCGTCAAACAGCGCTTGCGACAATCGATCCACCCCGTCAGCAGCATGCTTTAGTACTAATTCCTGCGCGTAATATTTGGCGTGGTAAGCGGTGAACATCTGATTTATAAATGATGGGCGGCAAATCCCATCTTTTGCTGGCGCGCTAGGCGCTCGGAATGAGTGACTAGGTAAAAAAATAGGAGAAGGATCAAACTTATACCAATAATTTGCGCTATACGCAAATTATAGTGTTTAAATTTGCTTGATGGACTTTGTCTTACTTACGGTGAAGGCTGGAAAATTGCTTGATGAAAATTGGCCAAGTTATCCGACAAATCAGGAAAGATAAAGGCGCGACGCTGGAGAGGATCGCATTGGCTGCAGGTACCGACCCAGGAAATTTATCAAAGGTGGAACGTGATTTACAGCAACCAACCCCAGAAATGCTAGAAGGCATCTCGAAAGCGCTAGGCTTGCCGGTTTCTTCGCTATACCTGATTGCAGAACAAACCAGTCTTTCAAATAAAATAGTAGGAAATAAAGATGAAATGCAGCAGATTACGCGTCGCCTTGAATGCGTAGTCACGCAATTCATGCAGCTAACGCCATCGAATCAACAACTTATCAATGATTTTATTGGGGTGATGCTGAAGGCACAGCACAAAGACAACTGATACGTATTGTCAGCCGCCCCCTTCAGCACGACAATAAAAAAATTGTCTTTTGAGCGCGAGCATGAATGCCTCAACGCTCCTCGCGATAATAATCGCAGCCCTCGAACGTGGTGCGCAGCGCCTGCTGCAGCTGGGCGTAGCGTTCGGGCGTCAGGTTGAAACGCACGTCGATCTGGCCATCGTCATCCATCTGCATGGCGGCCTCGGCATCCATCTGCACGGACAATCGGTTCGGGTGCAGGATCACGGCGTGCATGTGGCCGTACCACGCAAATTCCTGGCCGCAGTATTCGATGTACGGTTCGTCCATGCCCATGGCCACGTCCTGCTCGTCATACTCGTCGGCGCGCTGCAGCATCAGGTAGACGGGCTCGCCTTTGCCGGCTGGCGCGGCCAAGGTGGTGATCAGGGCGTCGTCTTCATTGATGACGGACAACTCGGTGGCGGTAAATCCTGCGGACATGGCGTGCTTTCAACAAATAGATGGATGACGCCACCATAGCGCAAAAGCGGCGCGGACGACATAGCGCGCGGCGAATAAAGCGTGCCCCTATAATGGTCATTCCATCCATATTGCACAGGAGACCGCCTTGACCGCAGCATCGTCCTACACCACCCGCCTGGCCATCCCCTCCATCGCCACCTATCAGCACCTGCGCGTGGCCGCCGGCATGAGCGCGAAAAGCACGGCGGCGGCGGCCAAGGGCTTGCCGAATTCCCTGTTTGCCGTGCAAATCCTGCATGGCGACGAGGTGGTGGGGATCGGGCGCATCATCGGCGACGGCGGCTGCTTCTTCCAGGTCACCGATATCGCCGTGCTGCCGGCCCACCAGGGCAAGGGCCTGGGCAAGCGCATCATGCGCGAGATCATGCAATTCATCGAGACGGAGGTGCCGCAAAGCGCGTATGTCAGCCTGATCGCCGATGGCCAGGCGCAAGAACTGTATGCGCAATTCGGTTTCAAGCACACGGCGCCCGCCTCCGTCGGCATGGCGCTGGTACGCTAGTGCCGGCCTGGCTGGCTGCCAGCATGGCGCTGGCGCTGATGTTGAGCGCTGCCGCCTGGCGCGCCGAGCGCCTGCTGCAGCGGCGCGGGCGCACGACGCGCTGGCTGTGGCTGGCGGCCATCGCCGCGTCCGCCATCTTGCCGCTGGCGTGGCTGCCCGGCGTGCTGGCGGCCATGCCGGCGGAACAGGCGCAGCTGAAGCTGGGCTGGTTTGTCTTATCGAGCGGCATGCTGTTGCTGTTGGCGCTGCGCAGCGTCTGGCTGCTGTCGCACCAGCGTCGCTGGCAGAAAACATCGTTGCTGGGCACGCCCGTGTACTTGAGCGGCGGCATCGGTCCCTGCGTGGCGGGGCTGCTGCGGCCGCGCATCGTGATGCCCGTCTGGCTGCAACTGATTTCGCCCCAGCAACAGGCGCTGCTGCTGGCGCACGCACAATGCCGGCTGGCCGCGCACGATCCGCTGCTGCTGGCCGTGGCGTACGCATTGATTATTCTCATGCCGTGGAACCTGCCCCTGTGGTGGCAGTTGCACCGGCTGCGCTTTGCCATCGAGGTCGATTGCGACACGCGCGTGCTGGCGCACGGCCACGCGCTGCGCGACTATGCCATCGTGCTGCGCCAGCACGGCCAGTACTATTCGGGTCTGACGGGCGCCTCGCCCATCGTGCTGAACGACCCGCTGGCGCTGCGGCGCCGGCGGCAAATCATGGCCAGATTTACGCGGAACCGGGCGGCGAACTTGCTATAGTAGTGGCAACGCCGCGCGGCGCGCCCGCGATCCCGGCTCCCCCCTTAGAAATCAGAGAGATACCATGCTTTACCTGCTTGCCATCGTGATCGTCATCGCCCTGCTGTACTACGTCTTCAGCGGCCGCACGCCCGTCAAACCGCTGCACAAGCCGCTCGTCTCGGTGCGCCAGTACGTACCGGCGATTCCTGCGGGCGCCCCCGCGCATCATTGGAGCGACGAGGGACGCTTTGCGTCGGAAGTGGAAAACGAAGCCATGTACCAGGGCGCCATCGCCAAACTGGCCGGCGAGCATGGTCCCGGCAATGCGGAAGAAAAATGCCTGGCCCTGCTCGTCTGCGACGATGCCAACCCGTTCCAGGACAAGGCCATCGCCGTCTTCATCGATGGCCTGCTGGTCGGCTACCTGTCGCACAACGACGCGCTGCGCCTGCGCCGCAACCTGGGCCGCATGGATCTGGTGGGCCAGCTGACTTCGTGCGACGCCGTCATCCGCGGTGGCGGACTGTGGAATGGCAAGCGCCTGTCATATGCCGTGTGGCTCGATTTGCAGCCGTACAACTGATAAGCACTACACCGCGCGCGCCTGCCTGATGGCGCGCGTGGCGATAAAGCTGGGCAAGTATTTTTCAATTTCAAAGCGCGGGTGCGGATGCATTTCCTCGTGATACCCCGCCAGCACGAAGCCCGCCGCCAGCTGGCCGCCGATCTGACTGTCCAGCCCGTGACCGAAGATCAGCGCATCGCCCTGCTCCATGCGCAATGCCAGCGCATCGGCGTCCATATCCTCCAGATCCGAATACGGCAGCACGAAGCGGGGCCGTATCAAGCCCTGCTGTGCCCATTGCGGGTCGCGGTCGCCGATGAACACGGCCGGATTGAAAAAACTGCTCAGCAGCACGCCGCCGTCGGCCAGCACGCGCGCGCATTCGCGCCATACGGGGCCGATGTCGGGTACGTACTGGTTCGATACAGGATGGACGATGACATCGAAACTGGCATCGGCAAAGCGGCTCAGGTCGCGCATATCGCCCTGCACGGTGGCCAGATGCAAGCCGTCACGTTCAGCCACCATGCGGTCTTTCGCCAGTTGCTGCCCGGACAAATCGAAGACGGTCACGTGCGCGCCGGCGGCCGCCAGCACGGGCGCCTGCTGTCCGCCGGCGCCGGCCAGGCACAGGATACGCTTGCCATGCACCTCGCCCAGCCAGCCGGCCGGCAAGGGGCCGGGCGTCAAATGGATTTGCCACTGCCCGGCACGCGCCGCGGCGATGGTGGCGCTGTCGACAGGCTGCGACCATGGGCTGTTCTGTGCAGCCTGAGCATCCCAGGCTTGCTGATTATGCCGCAAGAAGTTGTTACTTAAAGGCATAGTCATCCTTTCAGAAAAAACAGGACGCGAATGTAGCATGACGCATGGCAAGGCGTCGCACCTTGCAAAAAAACCACACAATTCCTGATGGCAACTTCCTCGTCAGCACGGCCATTCCACGGGCACGACAAGGTGAGCGCCCCACTCATCCGCTTGGAAATGACTTGCACGACAGGGAGAATAATTACAATTAAGATATTTGTTTCCGGAAATCTGGTAAGGTAATCCGCATCGATCACCCGCCGTGGCGGCAGGCGCACACGCCAGCGCCACACGCGCCACCTGCTTCCTACGATGATACCTGCCAGCGTCCAGCACCTGTTCCACCTTCCCACCGATCCGGCCCAGCTGCATCACGGCCAGCATGCGCCGGGCCTGGTGCTGCTGTCGCTCGTGATCGCCATTTTCACGTCGTGGATGGCTTTCCAGATGACGGCGTACAGCCGCGCGCAGGCAAGCATCAGCCGCCGCTTGCACCTGCTGTGCCTGCTGGCCGGCAGCCTGGCGCTGGGCTGCGGCGTGTGGGCCATGCATTTCATCGGCATGCTGGCCTTCGAGCTGGGCACCAGCGTCGCCTACGATCCCGGCCTGACCCTGCTGTCCATCGTGCCCAGCGTGGCGGCCTCGTTCGTCGCCTTGGCCACCATCAGCCAGCGCGCCGTCACGGCGCCGCTGCTGCTCGGGAGCGGCCTGCTGGTGGGCCTGGGCATCGGCGCCATGCATTACACGGGCATGCACGCCATGCGCATGGGCCTGTCGCTGCGCTACGATCCGCTGCTGTTTGCGCTGTCGCTTGCCGTTGCCGTGGCGCTGGCCACCCTGGCCCTGTGGATACGTTTCGGCCTGCGCGGCTGGAGCAGCCGCATAGTCGCAGCGCAGCGCACGCTGATCAGCGCCTGCGTCATGGGGTGCGCGATTACCGGCATGCATTACATGGGCATGCAGGCGGCCCGCTTCGTGGGGACGATTCCCCCAGGCAATGATGCCGATGCCAACCGGCCCATGCTGGTGATCAGCGTGACCCTGCTGACCATCGCCCTGACCATCCTGGTCGCCTCGGCCGTGGGCATCTTGCGCTACCGCGAACTGTTTCGCCACCTGAACCAGAGCGAACACTGGACCCGTTCGCTGCTGACGAGCACGGTTGACGGCGTCATCACCATCGACCGCCACGGCAACATCGTCGACTTCAACGGCGCCGCCGAGCGCATCCTCGGCTGGCGGTCGGCGGAAATTGTCGGCCGCCATGTCAGCGTGCTGGTCAGCGACGTGCGCCAGTCGGAACAGCACGGCCTGCTGCACTACCTGCGCACGGGCGAAGGCGACGCGGTCCACACCAGCGAGGAAATCGTCTACCTGCGCAAGGATGGCGCCCCGGTCGCCGTGCAGCGCTCAATGGCCAGCGCGCGTCTGGCCGACCAGGATTTATATGTGCTGTTCATTACGGACATCAGCGAACGGCGCGCCATGCTGGCCGCCCTGCGCGAAAGCGAGCAGCAGTTGCGCTCGCTGATCGGCAACATTCCCGGCATCGCCTTTCGCTGCACCACGGCGGAAAACCAGCCCATGCTGTTCATCAGCGATGGCGTGGAAGCCGTCACCGGCTATCCGCCCGCCGACTTTCTCGGCGCGGCGCCGCGCCGCAGCATCACGGGCCTGATCGCCAGCGAAGAGCGCGCCTACGTCATCGACGTCTTCAACCGCAGCGTCGCCAGCGGCGAGCCCTACCTGCTCGAATACCGCTTGCTGCATGCCGACGGCACGGCGCGCTGGCTGTGGGAACGGGGCACCGTCGTGCACGATGCGGCCGGCGCCGTGCGCTGGGTCGACGGCGTCATCCTCGACATCAGCGAACGCCGGCAAATGGAGGAAGACTTGCGCATGGCCAAGGAAAAAGCGGAGCTGGCGGCCGCCACGCGGGCCAGCTTTGTCGCCAACATGAGCCATGAAATCCGCACGCCGATGAATTCCATCCTCGGTTTCACGGATGTGCTGCTCGACTCGCCGCTGGCGCCGGAGCAGCGGCGTCACCTCGACACCGTGCGCCAGTCCGGCCGCTCGCTGTTGCGCCTGCTCAACGAAGTGCTCGACACGGCCAAACTGGACAAGGGAGCCGTGGCGCTGGAATTGCGCGACTACAGCCTGCTGGCGCTGGTCGATGAACTGGCGTCCACGTATGGCATCCACGCGCGCGCCAAAGGCTTGCGCATGGAGGTGCAGTACGACCCGCAACTGCCGGCCGTGCTGCATGGCGACGAATTGCGCATGCGGCAAGTGCTGGGCAACCTGCTCGACAACGCCATCAAGTTCACGCCCGGCGGCGCCGTCAGCCTGACGGCGCGCCGCGACGATGGCCAGCTGCACCTGCTGGTGCAGGACAGCGGCATCGGCATCCCCGCGGAACGGCGCGACGCCATTTTTGATCCGTTCGTGCAGGCCGACGCCTCGACCACGCGGCGCTTTGGCGGCACGGGCCTGGGCACCACCATCAGCCGGCAGCTGGTGACCCTGATGCAAGGGCGCATCTGGGCCGACGCCGCCTTGCCGCACGGCAGCGTGTTCCACGTCATGCTGCCCTTGTTGCCGGCACGCCAGGCGGCGCTGCCCGCCAGCGAACGCCGCAGCGTGCGCCTGCCGCCCCTGCGCGTGCTGGCGGCCGACGACGTGCCGCAAAACCTGGAGCTGCTGAGCTTACTGCTGGGCAAGCGCGGCCACACGGTGATCACGGCCGGCGATGGCGCGCAAGCCTTGCAACTGGCGCAGCAAGACGACTTCGACGTGCTGCTGCTGGACTTGCAAATGCCGCACATGGATGGCCTGGCCGCCACGCAAGCCATCCGTGCCGCCGCCCTGCGCGATGGCCGCCCGCGCGTGCCCGTGATCGCCATGACGGCCAGCGTGCTCGATGCGCACCGCAAGGCGGCGCGCGCGGCCGGCATGGACGGTTTCGCGACAAAACCCGTCGAATGGCAGGCGCTGTCGCAGGAAATCGCCCGCGTGCTGGGCCTGGCGGCGGAACCGGCCGACGCCAGCCACGCGCCGGCGCCCGCTGGCGGACGGGTGCTGCACCATGCGGGCGCCCTGCAGCGCTGGGCCGGCAACGACAGCGCCTACCGCGCGGCGCTGGCACGTTTCGGAATCGAGCATCCCCGCCTGCCGCCTGCCCTGCTGGCCGCCATCGAGGCGCGCGAGCATGCAACGCTCTTGCCTCAGAGCCACAAACTGCGCGGCGTGGCGGCCAACCTCGGCCTGGAGCAACTGGCCGCCAGCCTGGCGGCGCTGGAGCAATGCTGCGCCAGCCCCGGTCCCGCCACGGCACAACAGCTCGACGCAACGCTGGGCGCCCTGCTGACGCAATGGCCGGCGGCCGTGGACGCCATCGCCCGGCTGGCGCCGCCTGCCTTGCCGGCGACGACAGCAGCGGCAGCCATCGACGCGCCCGCCGCCCGGCAAGCGGCCAGTGCACTATTAAACGCCTTGCGGCGCGGCGAACTCGATGACGCGGCGCAAGCACAGTTGCAGCACGCCATGGGCGCGCAAGCGGACGCGCTGGCGCCGCTCTTGCACGCCATCGACGACTTTGATTTCCCCCTGGCGCAGTCGCTGCTGCACGACTTGCTGCACACCTACGCCCCGGAGTCCCCATGAATGCATCAGCCCGGCCCGTGATTCTCGTCGTCGACGATGAGGCGGCCAATTTGCAGCTGCTGCGCCAGATCTTGCAGAACGACTACGCGCTGCTGTTCGCCAAGGATGGCGCGCGGGCGCTGGCACTGGCGCAGCAGGAACGCCCGGCGCTGATCCTGCTCGACGTGATGATGCCCGGCATGAGCGGCCACGACACCTGCCGCCAGCTGAAAGCGGCGCCGCTGACGGCCGCCATCCCCGTCATTTTCGTCACGGCCCTGAACGACATGCGCGACGAACTCAGCGGTTTCGAAGCGGGCGCCGTCGATTACATCACCAAACCGCTCAGCCCCGCCATCGTGCGCGCCCGCGTGCGCACGCACCTGTCGCTGGTGCGCATCGATGAATTGAAGGAAACGCGGCTGCAGATCGTCCAGCGCCTGGGTCTGGCGGCCGAATACAAGGACAATGAAACAGGCTTGCACGTGATCCGCATGAGCCATTACGCGCGCCTGCTGGGCGTGGCCGCCGGCATGGACGAGGCCGCCGCAGACGACCTGCTGCACGCGGCGCCCATGCACGATGTGGGCAAGATCGGCATCCCCGACCGCATCCTGCAAAAGCCGGGCAAGCTCGACGCGGACGAATGGGCCATCATGCAGACGCATGCGCGCATCGGCGGCGACATCATCGGCGAACATGCCGAAGGCGGCATGCTGGCGCTGGCGCGCGCAATCGCCCTGTCGCACCATGAAAAATGGGATGGCAGCGGCTACCCGGACGGCTTGGCGGGCGAAGCGATTCCGCTGGCCGGGCGCATCGTCGCCGTGGCCGACGTCTTCGACGCGCTGACCTCGGTGCGCCCGTACAAGCGCGCGTGGTCGGTGACGGACGCCGTGGGCTATCTGCAAGCGCAACAAGGCAGCCATTTCGATGCGCGGCTGGTCGAGCTGTTTGTGCAGGAACTGCCCGCCATCGACGCCATCCGGCTGCGCTGGGCGGAGAAAGCGGAACACCACGCGCCGGCTTGAAGAGTGAACTCCCGCCACGGCCAGCGTTGTTGCGTCACACAAACAAGTGCCGGACAGATGGCGCCGGCGCCGATGCAGACCACTGGAAGAGCAAGGAGTTCAATGCCATTATGGCTGGCTGCGGGCCAGGCATTTTGACGCGCATCAAACAGCTCGCAATTTCCTGGCTGTGGACTTGCAGATGGCCATGGCCCGTATTTTTTTGACCCATATCAAGCCCAGCATAAGAAAAACGTCCGCCAGCACGGCAACGCTGGACTTGCCCCTGTTGCCGTTCTAGCCTTGTTGCCATCCTGACTAGCGAATGACACCATGGCCTATAAATCCATCCTCGTCCACGCCGACCTGTCGCGCCATGCGCCGCAGCGCATCGCCATCGCGGCACGGCTGGCGCACGCGCACCAGGCGCACCTGATCGGCGCAGCCATGACGGGCCTGTCGCGCTTTTACGTGGAAAACAACCGCGGCATGCGCGGCGGCGCCGTGGCGGCGCAGATTTCAGCCCTGCACGGGCAGGCGGAACAGGCGCTCGACCAGTTTGAAACGCTGGCGCGCCAGGCCGGCGCCGCCTCGCTGGAACGGCGCCTGATCGAAGACGATGAAGATGGCGGCATGGCCGTCAGCGCCCGCTACAGCGACTTGACGGTGCTCAGCCAGCACGACGACAGCGAAGCCCTGCCCGGCGCCATGAGCGACCTGGTGCCCTACGTGATGCTGAATGCGGCCCGTCCCGTGCTGATCCTGCCGCGCAGCGGCCAGTTCGCGCAAGTGGACAACACCGTCGTGGTGGCCTGGGATGGCAGCATGGAAGCGACGCGCGCCATCGGCCACGCCCTGCCCCTCTTGCGCGCGGCGCGCCTGGTGGTGCTGGCCCTGCTGCACCCGCCGGCCGGCCACGCGCAGCCGGCGCGCCACCCGGGCGCCGACATCGCCGCCTACCTGAGCCGCCATGGCGTGCCCGTCGAAGTGCGTTCGGCCACCACCACGGGCGACATCGGCGCGGCGCTGCTGGCCATGGCCGCCGAAGTGCATGCGGACTTGCTGGTGATGGGCGGCTACGGCCACGCGCGCTTCCGCGAAATTTTATTGGGCGGCGTGACGGAAACGGTGCTGCGCCAAATGACGGTACCGGTGCTGATGGCGCATTGACGTCAAGCGCGCCATGTTTATTTGCTAAATAGCTATAATTGCCTGATTACTTACCTCAAGGCAATGTACATGAAGCAACAACTGCTCAATTGGAGTAGCACCCTGGCGCCGTTCGGCAGCGACCTGCTGTGGACAGTCCTGCCGTGGATGCTGCTGTATGGCGTGATCGGCTTTGTGCTGGCGGTCGGCATCTGCTACCAGCTGGCCAGAAAATGCCTGCTGGTGCGCCGTCCGCCCGCCTGGCATGTGGCCGCCAAGCTCAGCTATGTGTTGATCCTGGTCGCGCTGCCGCTCCTCGGTGGCGGGTTTGGCGCCGTGCACAGCGTGCAGCGCGTCGTCAACCAGGCCCTCGAACGCGACCTGCAGCCGGTGGTCGAAGCGCAAATGCCGGCGCTGCGCGTCTACCTGGAACAGCAGGTCAGGCTGATCGCCCCGGGCCAGGCTATCAGCATGCGCAGCCTGATCGAGCCCTTCGTGCAAGACATGTATTACCGGCCGACATCCGGCAGTTACTGGGAACGCAGCAAGGCGCGCTGGATCAATGAATTCATCCTGCGCCGCGGCAGCGTGCTGCTGACGCAGGTGCTGCAGGAACAGCTGATCGCCAGGGCAACTGTGCTGGGCGAAGCGCTCAAGGGCGCCGGCTTCCGTGGCCAGGCGACGGGCGAACTGGCCAGTCTGGGCACCGACTTGGCCGTGCGCCTGACCACCGATGTGGCGCGCCAGGCCGACTTCAGCAAACTCGACAAATCAGTGCCGATGATTTTCATCGATGCCGTCAAACGCCAGGCCGGCGCCTATTTCAATTCGCTCAAGATCACGCTGGGCCTGTTCGCGCTGGCGGCGCTGCTGCTCGTGTGGGGCGAGATCATGTTGTACCGCCACTATTACCTGCGCCGCCATCCGGCCACGGCCCTGCCCGTGCCACCCATGTAAAAAAGCCGCCCCTCCTTGCGGACGGGGCGGCTTTTCATGTGCTGCTAACGCTTAGGCTTTACGCTGGGCGACAGCATCCACGACGCACAGCGCCGTCATGTTGACGATACGGCGCACGGTGGCCGATGGCGTCAGAATGTGCACGGGCTTGGCGCAACCGAGCAGGATCGGGCCCACGGCGATGCCGTTGCCTGCCGCCGTCTTCACCAGGTTGTAGGCGATGTTGGCCGACTCGATATTCGGCATGACGAGCAGGTTGGCGTCGTTCTTCAGTGCCGAATTGGGCATCAGTTTTTGACGCAGCTTGCTGTCGAGGGCCGTATCGCCGTGCATTTCGCCGTCGATTTCCAGGTCCGGCGCGCGTTCCTTGACGATGGCCAGGGCGGCGCGCATCTTTTGCGCCGAGGCGCTGTCGCTGGAACCGAAGTTCGAGTGCGACAGCAGGGCCGCGCGCGGCGACAGGCCGAAACGGGTCATCTCTTCGGCGGCCATGATGGTGATCTCGGCCAGCTGCTCGGCGTCCGGGTTTTCATTGACGTGCGTGTCGACCATCACCAGCTGGCGCTCCGGCATGATCAGCACGTTCATGGCGGCGTAGACATTGCTGCCGGCACGCTTGCCCAGCACCTGGTCGATGTATTTCAGGTGCAGCTGGGTGGTGCCGAAGGTGCCGCAGATCATGCCGTCGGCGTCGCCCTTGTGGATCATCATCGAACCGATCAGGGTATGGCGGCGGCGCATTTCCAGCTTCGCGTATTCCTCGGTGACGCCCTTGCGGCTCGTCATCGCATAATACGTGTTCCAGTAATCGCGATAGCGCTCGTCGAAGTCCGGGTTGATGACGTCGAAGTCGACGCCTTGTTTCAGGCGCAGGCCGAACTTCTGGATGCGCGCTTCGAGCACCGGTGGACGGCCAACCAGGATGGGACGCGCCAGTTTTTCATCGACCACCACTTGCACGGCGCGCAGCACGCGCTCTTCTTCGCCTTCGGCGTAGACGATGCGTTTGAGTTCGGCCGGCGTGGATTTCGCCATCAGGAACAGCGGCTTCATGAAGGTGCCGCTGCGGTAGACGAATTGCTGCAGGCTGTCCGCGTACGCTTGCAAGTCCTTGATCGGACGCGTGGCGACGCCGGAATCCTCGGCCGCCTTGGCCACGGCTGGCGCGATCTTGATCAGCAAGCGCGGATCGAACGGCATCGGGATCAGGTATTCAGGACCGAACGACAGGTTGCTGATGCCATAGGTGGTGGCCACGATGTCCGACTGCTCGGCATGCGCCAGGTCGGCGATCGCGTGCACGACGGCGATTTCCATTTCGCGCGTGATCGTCGTCGCGCCGCAATCGAGGGCGCCGCGGAAGATGTACGGGAAGCACAGCACGTTGTTGACCTGGTTCGGGTAATCCGAACGGCCCGTGGCGATGATGGCGTCGCTGCGCACGGCCTTGACTTCTTCCGGCAGGATTTCCGGATTCGGGTTGGCCAGCGCCAGGATCAATGGGTTCGGCGCCATCTTGCGCACCATGTCTTGTTTCAGCACGCCGCCGGCGGACACGCCGAGGAAAATGTCGGCGTCCGGGATGATCTCGGCCAGGGTGCGCAGCGGCGTGTCTTGCGCGAAGCGTTCCTTGTCCGGGTCCATCAGTTCCGTGCGGCCCTTGTAGACGACGCCGGCCAGGTCGGTGACGTAGATATTTTTCAGCGGGAAGCCCAGGTCGACGATCAGGTCGAGGCAGGCCAGCGCCGCGGCGCCCGCGCCCGACACGACCAGCTTGCAGTCCTCGATTTTCTTGCCGACGGCTTTCAGGCCGTTCAGGATGGCCGCGCCGACGATGATGGCGGTGCCGTGCTGGTCGTCATGGAAGACAGGAATCTTCATGCGGTCGCGCAGCTGGCGCTCGATGTAGAAACACTCGGGCGCCTTGATGTCTTCCAGGTTCACGCCGCCGAAGGTCGGTTCCAGCGAGGCGATGATGTCGACCAGCTTGTCCGGGTCCATCTCGTTGATCTCGATGTCGAAGACGTCGATGCCGGCGAATTTCTTGAACAGCACGCCCTTGCCTTCCATCACCGGCTTGGCGGCCAGCGGACCGATATTGCCCAGTCCCAGCACGGCCGTGCCGTTGGTGATGACGGCCACGAGGTTGCCGCGCGCCGTATATTTATAGGCATTCGCCGGATCGATGACGATTTCTTCGCACGGTGCCGCCACGCCTGGCGAGTAGGCCAGTGCCAGGTCGCGCTGGTTGGTCAGTTGTTTGGTCGGCGTCACGCTGATTTTGCCGGGGCGCGGGCACTCGTGATACTCGAGTGCGGCCAAGCGCAATTGTTGACGCAATTCTTCTTTTTTATCAGATGACGAATCCATGCTGTGCTGCCTTCCTGTTTGGTCGATCGGGTGTTCCGGATTTTATCAGACCGATTCTTTCAATTAGCTAGGTATTTTCCGCTAGCCACAGTCTGATATCACGAAAACGCATAACCTAGCATTGTAAGGCCGTCCGGCGATGCAAACGTCCTGAACAGGAAAAACTATCAAATTTTAGATTTCAATTAGTTTTTGTGATCACTGACCGGGGGCACGCCACAGCGGCAGCGCGGCGACGGCGCGCTCGATATCGTCCATGTCGTCCGCGCCCAGGGTGTCGTCGAACGGCGCGGACAAAATGCTGCGCATCAGCGCCAGACGGGTCGTCGCTTGCTGCGCATCGATGAAGCGCGTCGTCTCCGCGCAATACCGCGCCCGGCGCTCTGCATCGGCGCCGTCATCGTCGCCATCGGGATAATAATGGCGGCCGATGTGATGCAGCGACTGCAGCAGGAATTCGATCTCGCGCAGGATGCGCAGCGCATCCTCGCCGGACAGCACGATGCGGCGGTTGGCGGGCAGCAGGGATGGCGGCGTGGCGGGATGGTCAGCCATGGCGGATCTTTCTATCAAGGACAAGCCGACAGCCTACGCGATTTTTGCCGCTGGCGACGCCAACCGCGCACCGGGCGCGAAGCGCACGGCGATCAGCAGCAACAGCACCACGCCGCCCGCCATCACCATCCACGCCTGGGCCAGGCTGGACGAATGCTGGCGGATCAGGCCGGCAATGAACGGCATGCTGCTGGCGATGATGTAGCCGCCGCCCTGCACAAAACCGAGCAGCGCGCCGGCGCCGGCCGGGTCACGCACGTGGTCCATGCTGACGATCAGCGACAGGGGGAACAGCGAACCGATGCCGCAGCCCAGCAATATCACAGCAGGAATGGCCAGTTGCACGGGCGCCACGATCAGGCAAGCCAGGCCGGCCAGCACGGACAACAATACGGACAATAACAGGATGCGGCGGTCGGGGAAGCGGTGGATGACGCTGGAAATCACCAGTCCCGCCAGCACTTCCACCAAGGTCAGGCCGCCGAGCAGCAAGCCGCTGTCGGCCGCGCTCCAGCCCAGCTCCGTATAAAACGGCGGCAGCCAGGCCAGCACCAGCGTATAGGCGCCCGTGCCGATGCCGAAAAACACCATCAGCAGCCAGGCGCGGCCACTGCCCACGGGCAGGCTGGCGCCCGCGCCGCCGGACACGTCCACGCGCGAAGCGGCTGCGCGGCGCCACAGCAGCGCGGCGGCCACGGCGGGCAGCGTCCACAGGGCCAGCAGCGCCTGCCAGCCGAGCGATTGGGCCAAGGGCGAAGCGGACGCGGCGGCAATGGCCGCGCCGCCCATGATGCCCGTCGTATAAAAGCCCATCAGCTGGCCTGCCCGTTCGGGGAAATGACGCTTGATGAAGGCCGGCAGCAGCGCCTGCACCAGCGCGATGCCCAGGCCGCCCAGGGCCGCCGTGGCGATCAGGCCGCCGCTGCCGTGCAAGGGCCAGCGCAGCGCGCAGGCGGCGGCGATGATGGCGATGCCCAAGCTAATGCCGCGCGCCACGCCGAGCCGGCGCTGCAACTGCGCGCCCGCCAGCGCGCACAAGCCCATGGCGAACACGGGCACCGTGGTCAGCAAGCCCGCGTCAGCATTGCTGAGGCCCGTGCTGGCCTGGATGCTGTCGAGCAAGGGACCGATGGCGGCAAGGATGGGGCGCAGGTTCAGCCCCAGCAAGATGATGGCGGCCACCAGCAAGGCCGAAGACGTTGAAGAAGGGGAAGCGGCAGGGCGTGTGGAAGGCATGGGATAGTCCTTGCCTCGCTGGGAGGCACATGGTTTAATGCGTCATCAAATATGACTCGATGAAAAGTATCTTAACATAAAGATAGAAATCTATCTTGAGGTCAAGATAAATGGATCCCCATGACAGACACCCCGCAAGAACACACGCGCGCGCAATTTGCCGCCGCACAATGGCAGCGCGAGCTGCCGCAGATGGATACGCGCGCCATGCAGCTGGTGGGCCAATTGGGCACGGTGGCGCAGCTGATGGCGCGCGACTGGCTCAACCCGCTGTTCGCCGAACACGGCTTGCAACCGGGCGAATTCGACGTGCTGGCGACCTTGCGCCGCTCGGGCGCGCCCTACAGCTTGACGCCGACGGCCCTGTACGAAGCGGCCATGCTGTCCTCGGGCGGCATGACCAACCGCATCGACCGCCTGGAAGCGGCCGGCTGGATCGAACGCCAGAAGCACCCGACGGACCGGCGCGGCGTGCTGGTGGCCCTGACGCAAAAGGGGTTGGAACTGATAGAAAAACTCGTGCTGCTGCACGTGGAGAACGAGCGCGCCATGCTGTCGGCGCTCAGCGCCGACGAGCAGCGCCAGCTCGACCAGTTGCTGGCCAAGCTGCTGCAGGGCATGGCGCAGGCGAAGAAAATTTAGGAAAGCAGGTGCGCCAGCTCGCGCAGCGCCGCATTGCCGCGCCGGGCCAGGCGCTGCAGTTCGGCAGGGTCGCGGCTGTCGTAGATGGCCTGGACATGGCGCGCGCTGGCCGCGCGCAAGTCGATATCGCTGTCGCGGTCGGGAAGCTGGGCATCGGCCACGTGGCCCTCGACCAGGGTCAGATAGTAATGGCGTGGCTTGCCGCGCAAGTTGGCGGCAAACTGCAGCACCAGGCCATTCTCGAACAGCAAGGCGCCGCTGCGCTCCCCCTGCTCGAGCAGCACACGAAACGCCGGCAAAGGCTGCCGCGCCGCGCGCAGGAAGCCGGCCAGGTGCACCTGATAGCCAAGATCCAGGCCATTCGCGCCCAGCTGGCCGCGCTGCAGATACGCCTTGAACGACGCCTGCACAGACCGCTTGCCCCTGCGGAACAGGCGCTCGTCTTCGTACAGGCACAACTGGCCGCCGTCGCTGATGGCGTCGAAGCCCCACGCCACCAGTTCCTGCGCCTCGAAGGAGGCCAGGCCGACGGCTTGCGGGTCGCGCAAGCAGCCATGGTCGAGCCAGGATTGCAGCAGGTCGTGAATATCGAGAATGGGCATGGCAGGTTGCTCGGCAGTGGAAAAGACCCGTATTGTAGGCCAGCCTATAATAGCCGGGCCACACCCTCATTCAACGAACTGACCACGCCATGGCCCCACACGACGCGCTTTCCGAATTCGACCTGATCAAACAATATTTCGTGCGCCAGCGCCCCGGCCGCGCCACCCTGGGCATCGGCGACGATTGCGCGCTGATGACGCCCGGCGCCGGCAAGCAGATCGCCATCTCATCGGACATGCTGGTCGAGGACCGGCATTTCTTTGCCGGCGCCGACGCCCGCATGCTCGGTCACAAAAGCCTGGCCGTGAATTTGTCCGACCTGGCCGCCATGGGCGCGCGTCCCGTGGCATTCACGTTGGCCCTGGCGCTGCCGCAAGCCGAACGCGCCTGGCTGGCCGGCTTTGCCGACGGCCTGTTTGCGCTGGCCGACGCGTTTAATTGCGAACTCATCGGCGGCGACACCACCAAGGGTCCTTTGAATATCTGCATCACCGTGTTTGGCGAACTGGCGCCGGGCCAGGCCCTGCGCCGCAGCGCGGCCGTAGCGGGCGACGATATCTGGGTCAGCGGCACCCTGGGCGACGCGCGACTGGCGCTGGCTGGCTACCGCATGGAACAGGAGCTGGCGCCAGAGGACCTGGCCACTGCTGGTGCGCGCATGCACACGCCCACGCCGCGCGTGGCGCTCGGCTGCGCGCTGGCCGAAGCGGGCCTCGCGCATGCGGCCATCGACATTTCGGACGGCCTGGTGGGAGATTTGGGCCACATATTAAAAGCGTCGCAAGTAGGCGCCACCCTCGACGTCGACGCCCTGCCTGCCGGCCCCGTGCTGGCGCGGCAAGACACCACCCTGCGCCGCCGCTACACGGCCGCCGGCGGCGACGATTATGAACTGTGCTTCACGGCGCCCGCCACGTCGCGCGACGCCATCGCCGCGCTGGCGGCCAGCTGCGCCACACCAGTCACGCGCGTGGGCAGCATCGAGGCGCATGCGGGCCTGCGGCTGGTGGATGCAAAGGGGCAGCCGCTGGATCTGGCCTTGAGCTCTTTCGACCACTTCAGCGATTGAGCTAACGCACCGCCACCCGCGCCAACCCTGGCTGGTTCACCATCCAGTAGTGCTGGAAGGCCAGGCGGATGTTGTCGCGCAGCTGGGTGTCGTCCCACGGTTTCGTATAGAAACGGTAGATGGCGCCGCGGTTGATCGAGTCGAGCACGGCTTCCAGGCCCGTGTAGCCGGACAGGATGATGCGGATGGTTTCCGGGTACAGCTCTTTCACCTTGCTCAAAAACTCCGTGCCGCTCATGCTCGGCATGCGCTGGTCGCAGACGATCACGTGGACCCGGTGCAGGGCCAGCATTTCAAAGCCTTCGGCCGGCGTGCTGGCCGTGAGGATCTGGTAACCCTCGGGACGGAACAGGCGGTGCAATGACGACAGCACGTTGACGTCGTCGTCGACGATGAGCAGCGTTTGCGCCGGCTGCGCGGCCGGGTCGTGGCCGGGCGGCAGGCCGGCGCCGGCGACGATCATCTGTCCCAGTTCCAGCGCCGGCAGGGCGCGGCTGAAATAGAAACCCTGGATTTCGTCGCAGCGGTTGCGCCGCAGGTATTCGAGCTGCGGACGCGATTCCACGCCCTCGGCCACGACGCTCAGTTTCAGGCTGTGCGCCATGCTGACGATGGCCAGCGCGATGGCCGCGTCATTCGGATTGCTGGTGATGTTGCGCACGAAAGCGATGTCGATTTTCAGCTTGTCGATGGGGAAGCGCTGCAGATACGCGAGGCTCGAATAACCGGTGCCGAAATCGTCAATGGCCACCTTCACGCCGATTTTTTTCAGTTTGCCCAGCACGACGATGGTGCGCTCGGCGTTCGACATCAGCGCCGTTTCCGTCAGTTCCAGTTCCAGCAATTCCGGCGCTACATTGTGCTGCGCCAGCGCGCGCGTCACCTCGCCTTCCAGGTCGCCTTCGGCAAACTGGCGGCTCGACACATTCACGGCCACGTGCACGGGTCCCACTTCGCTGTCGCGCCACTCGGCGATCTGGCGGCAGGCGGCCTGGATCACCCAGGCGCCCACGCGCACGATCAGCCCCGTGTCTTCCAGCACCGGCACGAATTCGGCCGGCGCCACCAGGCCGTAGCCGGGACGGCGCCAGCGCAGCAGCGCTTCGACGCCGCTGATGCGGCCCGTGCGCAAATCCACCTTCGGTTGATAGTAGAGGATGAACTGCTCGTGTTCGAGCGCATGGCGCAGCGCCAGTTCCAGGTCCAGGCGCGCCAGCACCTGCACGTTCATGCCGGCCGTGAAAAAACGGTAGCCGTCGCGTCCCGCCTGCTTGGCGCCGCCCATGGCCGTATTCGCGTATTTGATCAGGGTTTCCGGGTCGGTGGCGTCGTCCGGATACATGGCGATGCCGATGCTGGCCGTCAGGGTGGCCGCATGGCCGCGCAAATCGAACGGCGCCCTCAAGGCTTCGCGCACCTGGTTGGCCACGGCCACGGCTTCCTGCTGGTTGCGGCTCATGGTGAGTATCAACGCGAATTCGTCGTTGCCCAGGCGCCCCACCGTGTCGCGCAGGCGCACGCATTCGACCAGGCGGTTGCTGAACTGGCGCAGCAGCTCGTCACCCAAGGCCGCCCCCAGGGTGTCGTTGATGCTTTTAAAACGGTCGAGCGCGATGAACAGCACCACGATGCGCCAGCTTTTTTCCTGCGCCAGTTCGACGGCCTGGGCCAGGGTCTGATAAAACAGGCTGCGGTTCGGCAGCCCCGTCAAGCCATCGTAATGGGCCAGGTGCTTGAGGCGCTCCTGCGCCTGGCGCCGCTCGCTGATGTCGCGCGCCACGGCGATCAGCAGCAGACCGCCCGTGCCCTGCCCTCCCCCCACGGGCGCCTGCGCATACCAGTGCCAGCCCAGCTCCACGGGGATCAGGCTCAGATCGCGCCGCACCAGTTCGCACTCCGTCACTTCCGTGGCCAGGTGGGCCGGGCCGCCCGGCAGCGCGGCCAGCGGCGGGGCCGGCGGCGACGGCAGCAAGGTGCCAGGGGCCAGCGCCAGCAGTTCGGTGCGCGCATAGCCGAGCAAACGGCACGCGCCATCGTTGACGTCGACCAGGGTCATGCCCAGCACGTCGACGAGGAAGATGGCGTCGGTGGTGGCGTCCATGGCGCCGCGAAAGCGCTGCAGTTCCGCCGTGCGCTGGCCTACCGTGCGTTCGAGCAGGGTGTTGTAGTGGCGCGCGGCGCGGTGCAGCAGCCGCACTTCGAGCATGTTGCGGATGCGCGTGAGCACCTCGAGCGCATCGAACGGTTTGCTGATGAAGTCGCGCGCGCCCGCTTCCAGCGCCGCCAGCTTGGCGTCCGGGTCGGCGGCGATCACCAGCACAGGCAAATAGCCTTCCAGTTCCAGCGGGCGCAAGGTATCCATCACCTCGTAGCCGCTCATGCCCGGCATCACCAGGTCGAGGATGATCAGGTCGAACTGGTGGCGCTGGTGCAGGCCGGCCACGGCGTGCGCGTCGAGGGTGCTGGTGATGGCCGTGTAGCCGCCGCTGTGCAGCAAATGCTCGAGCAGGCGCAGATTGACTTCCTGGTCGTCGACGATGAGAATTTTCGCCGCATAGATATCCGCCTGGCTGATCATGGCGCGCCGGTTCCCTTCTGCCGGCGCTGCTGCGCCACATAGGCCAGGGTGCTGTTGATCGCCTCGGTAAATTCATCGAGGTTGATCGGCTTGGTCAGATAGCGGTAAAAGCCCAGCGCCAGGCTGCGCTCGACGTCGCCCGGCATGGCGTTGGCCGTCAGGGCGATGACGGGGATGTGCGCCGTGCGCGGATCGGCGCGCAGCAGTTTCAGCGCGTCCGTGCCGTTCACGTTCGGCAGGTTGATGTCCATCAGGATCAGCTGCGGCAAGTGCGTGCGCGCCATTTCCACGCCCAGGCGGCCATCGGTCGCCGTCAGCAGTTGCAATTGCGGGCAGTAGCGCACGATTTCCTCGACCAGGGTCAGGTTGGCGGGATTGTCTTCCACGTACAGCAAGGTCACGGGGGCGCTGTGCTCGAGCAGCGCGCCGGCCAGATCCGGCCGCGGCAAGGCCAGCGTGTCGGGTGCGGGCAAGGCGTCGACCACGCGCAGCTCGATCCAGAAGGTGCTGCCCTCGCCGGGCACGCTGGTCACGCCGATGCTGCCATCCATCAGCTCGACCAGGCGCTTGGTGACCACCAGGCCGATGCCGCTGCCTTCTTCCGTGCCGCCTTCCTGCCCCAGCCGGTTGAACGGCTGGAACAGCAGCGCCACCTGTTCGGCGTCAAGGCCCACGCCCGTGTCGCGCACGCTGATGCGCACCCGCCCGCCCGCCTGCGGCGCGCAATCGATGGCCACCTGCCCCCGCTCGCGGTTGTACTTGAGCGCATTCGACAGCAGGTTCAGCAGGATTTGCTTGAGGCGCGTGCGGTCGGCCAGCACGTTCAGGGGGCAGGCGTCGGGGAAGGCCATGCCGATGCCGCGCTGGCTGGCCAGCGGCGCGATCATGTCGCGGCATTCCTGCAAGATGGCGTCCAGGCCCACGGGTTCGAGCGACAGGCTGACCGTGCCCGATTCCACCTTCGCCAGATCGAGGATTTCATTGATCAGGGTCAGCAGGTGACGCCCGGATTTCAGGATATGCCCGGCGAACTCCTTCTTTTGCTCCAGGGTCGACGGCAGACGGTCGGAACTGAGGATTTGCGCGAAGCCCAGGATGGCGTTGAGCGGCGTGCGCAATTCGTGGCTCATCGACGACAGGAACGCCGACTTGGCATAGTTGGCGCTGCGCGCCTCTTCCATCGCCATGGCCAGTTCGCCATTCGTCATTTCCAGCTGCATCGTGCGCTCGTGCACGCGCACTTCCAGTTCCTGGTTCAGGCGCATGACTTCCTGCTGCGCCTCGGTGCGCTGTTCGCCTTCGCTCGCCAGTTCGCCGTTCGAGCGCTCCAGCGCCTGCGTGCGCAGCTCGATCTCGGCCAGCATCTTGTTGAAGGAATCGACCAGCTGCGCCACTTCATCGACGCTGAGCTTGCGCGCGCGGCGCGAATAGTCGCCCGTTTCAATCACTTCGCGCGCCACGTCGGCGATATCGAGGATCGGCTGCGTGATGACGAAATCGAGGCGGCGCAACAGCAGCAAGGCCACCAGCAGCGCCAGCACCGTCACGCTCAGCGCGATGGCCAGGTAATCGGCCGTGCGGCCGGCCAGTTCATAATCGGCGCGCAGATACACGGTGCCCAGCAGTTCGCCATTGTCGACGATGGGCTTGAACAATTCGACGGATTTGCCCGCGATACTGACGCCTTCCTTGCCCGCCTTCGCCGGCAGCTCGCCCACATGCTGGTTCGCGCGGTAGCTGGCAAACAGGCTGCCGTCGGCCTTGTACAGGGCGCCGGCCGTCACGCGCGGGCGGATGCGCATCAGGTTGAGGTTTTCCAGCGCCAGGCGCTCGTCGTCGAAGGCCAGCGCGGCCGAGCTCATGTGCCCCAGCAGCTCGGCCTGGGTACTGATGTCGGCCACCAGATTGCGGTGGTAGGCGCGCAAGTCGTAGACGACGATGGTGCCCAGCGAAATGACGAGCGCCACCAGGGTGGTCAGCAAGACCACCGACATCAGCTTGTGGCGGATGGAACGCAGTCTGATCATCTAGGCGCCTCCCGTCTGCACGCGGTAGGCGGCCAGCAGCATGCGCGCGCTGATGCGGATATGCGCCTGCGCCACAGGTTTCAAGGCCACGTCGAAGCGGACCTTGTCTTCGGCCATCACAAAATTGATCATGCTGCCCATCGCGTAGACCTCATCCGAATCGGATACCGTCAGCAACGCCAGGCCACGGCTGGCGGCCAGCATTTCCTGCAACGCCGTTTTCTCCAGCGCGCCCAGGTACAGCACGTGCAGCCCGGCCAGCGTTTCGCCGCGGCGCACTTTTTTCACTTGCACGGCGCGGCCGTTGACGCTATGCCCGGCCACGCTCTGTTCGAGCTGCTCGGCCAGCGCATCGGCGCCCGCCACGCCGATCACCAGCGGAGAGTCGGGCCGGGCAAAGCTGCCGTCGGGCCATTCGACAAAGCCGGCAAACTTGTACAGATACCCGGCCTTGACCTGGCGTTCCAGCTCCCCCGGCACCTGTGACCGTGCATCGGCGCACAGCACGCCCAAAAGCAGCAAAAGCCAGCCCCAGCGAAGAGGGAGGCGGCGGCCGCGCGCGGGGCGGCGCAGGGGGCCAGGATGACGCCACCAGGTCCAGTTCAGAATTACCATGACAACCGAGTAAAGATAATGCAATCCGAAGGCGCGGCACCATGCCGCTTGCCTGTTCGAGCGATGCGCACCCGGGTAGCGCAGCGGCGGCCCGCCTGCCGGCCCGAAGTGGTAGCAAATGTATAAAAGAGTGTACGCATTTTCGCTGTGACCGGGGAAAGTTTCTTTTACCGTTGACCATGCTACAGTCTTGCCATCATTTTCACCGCATGCAGGAGCCATCCATGAGCAAGGAACTCGTCCCCCTCTCCACCGCCGTCGGCCTGGCCTTGCAGGCGAAGGGACTGCTGCTGGCCACGGCCGAATCGTGCACGGGCGGCGGCGTGGCACAGGCCGTCACGGACGTCTCAGGCTCGAGCGCCTGGTTCGAACGGGGCTTCGTCACCTATTCCAACGGGGCCAAGACCAGCATGCTGGGCGTGCCTGCAGAACTGATCACCGCACACGGCGCCGTCAGCGAGGAAGTGGCCGCCGCCATGGCGCAAGGCACCCTGGCCCACAGCGAAGCCCAGGTGGCCGTTTCGACCACGGGCATCGCCGGCCCCACGGGCGGCGTGCCGGGCAAACCCGTCGGCACCGTCTGTTTCGGCTGGGCCATGGACGGGCGCGTGCTGACGCAACGGCTGGTATTCGCCGGCGACAGGCAAGCCGTGCGCGAGCAGGCCGTGACGCACGCGCTGCGGGAACTGCTGCGCTTTATCCAGTAGCGTCGGCGATGCAGGCGCGGTCGCGGCCCGCCTGCTTGGCCGCATACAGGGCGCTGTCGGCGCGCATCAGCAATTCGTGGCGGCCGGCGCCGTGGCGCGGATATTCGGCGATGCCGGCCGAAAAGGTGCAGCCCGTCAAGCTGTGCGGCGCCTGCTGGATCAGCAGCTGGCGGTAGCGCGCGGCGATATCGTCGATCTTGTGCGCCGCGATCAGGCTGTCGGCTTCGCGCAACAGCAGGCAGAATTCCTCCCCGCCATAACGGCACACCATGTCGCTGCCGCGCAACTGGCCTTCCACCAGGCGCGCGAACTGGATCAGCACTTCATCGCCGAAGTTGTGTCCATAGGTGTCGTTGACGCGCTTGAAAAAATCGAGGTCGATGATGGCGATGGCCACGGGTGCATCCGCATCGGCCTCGTGCAGGATGGCATTGAGGCACGTTTCAAAATGGCGGCGGTTGTACAGGCCCGTCAGGTGGTCGCGCATGGCCTGTTCCTTCAGGCTGTCCTGCAGGGAATTGACGTGCAGGATCTGGTGCGCCAGTTCGCGGTTCAGGTGCTCGAGCTTGGCGTTTTCCGTCTCGCGCGCCGCCTGCAGCTCCAGCGCCTTGTCGCGCTCGGCCTTCAGGCTGTGCATTTCCTTTTCCAGGTTGCGCATCAGGCTGCGCGAGGCGCGCGCCGATTTGCTGCTGGCCTCGTAGGCGGCCTGGTATTGCTGCAAATAGCCATACGCGACCTGCCATTCACCCAGCTGGGCGTTGATGTCGGCCAAGCCGCGCAAAATCTGCTGCTGGTGAAACGGATTGCGCGTCCAGCTCAGCAGGCTGTGCGCCTGCGTCAGCGAGGCCAGCGCCTGCGCCGTCTGGCCCGCGTGCAAGTCCAGCTTGCCGCGCACCAGCCACGCATGCATCTGCTCTTCCAGGTCCTGGCCGCGGCGCGCATATTCTTCGGCCCGCAACAGCAATTGCAGGGCGCTGTCGGGCTGGCGCAGCAGGATGGCCGCGTGGGCGGCGATGCAGAACAGGAAGGCGCGCACGGCCAGGTCTTCTTCCGGCCACTCGTAAAACGGCTCCACCAGCGCCAACGCCTCGGCCGGCTTGCCGGTGGCCAATAAACACATGGCCAGGTTGGCCGAGACGATGGTTTGCTGGTATTTGAGCTTTTGCGTGCCGATGATCTCGAGCGCCTCGACCAGCAAGGGGATCGCATCTTCATCGTTGCCCAGGTCATGCTGCGACGACGCCAGGTTCGACAGGCTGTTGACCCGATGCGCGGGGCTGCCGAAACGTTCGGCGATGTCCAGCGCCAGCAAAAAGTTGCGCGGGCCGTCCTGCGTATCGCCACGGTTCAGGGCATCGACGCCCAGGCGCGCGTACAGCATGAACTTGTGCAGCGAATCGGGGATTTGCGCGGCCTGGCTGCGCGCCTGCAGGAAATGCTGTTCGGCATCGGCAAAATCGCCGCGCCGGCTCGCATATGCGCCCTGCAGGGCGGCCACTTCCATGCCCCCTTCCAGGTCGCCGCTGTGCTGGAAATACGCGCCCAGACGCTCGCACGACGGCTCGGCCTCGCCCGCGTAATACGCGAGCCAGCAATGATTGAGTTCCGCATACGCGCCGCCGCGCGCATACTGTTGCCGTTGCGCCGCCGCCAGCGCCATCTGCGCCAGCCGGCGCGCCTGGCGGCGGTTGCCGACCAGGCAAGCCAGGGCTTGCTGATTCAGACGGTCAATGTCGGCTTTATCGAGACTGGAGATCGGCACTGCGTCCTCGTTCACACTCTGGGGTGCATTTTTCACACAAAACTTGCTCTGTATCAATGGTATCCTGATTAACATCATAACCAGATTCGCTGTTCCGCATGGCATATTTGCAAAGGATTGTGGTAAAAATGCCAGTCGCCGCTGTCACGGATCTTTGATTGTCACTGACGCAACAACTTGGAGTAGTCGCAATGCAAAACACGGTACATTTCATCCTGCAGGGCAAGGGCGGCATCGGCAAGACCCTCGTCTCTACCCTGCTGGCCCAGTGGATAGGCGGCAAGGACGATACGCCTTTGCGCTGCTATGACACCGACCAGGAAAACGCGACTTTTTCGCGCTACAAAGCGATGCAGGTCAAGCACGTGCCCGTGATGACGGATGCGCGCAACATCGACCCGAAACGCTTCGACGCGCTGATGATCGACATTCTCGACACGGACGGCAACTGCGTGATCGACAATGGCGCCAACACCTTTTCGCCGCTGATGGGCTACCTGCTGGAAAACGACTGTTTCTCGCTGCTGGAAGAATCGGGCCGCAAGGTCTACATCCACACCATCGTCGGCGGCGGCGATACCTTGCACGACACGGCCACGGGCTTTGTCGCGACGGCCCAATCGACGAAGGTGCCGCTGGTGCTGTGGCAAAACGAACACTTCGGCCTGCTGCAATCGGCGTCGGGCAAGCAATTCGTCGAATCGCAGTCGTACAGCGACAACCGCGCGCGCGTGAAAGGCAGCATCACCCTGAGCCAGCGCAATCCCGACACCTTTGGCGCCGACGTCAAGAAAATGAACACGGCGCGCCTGACGATGCAGGAAGTGCTGCAGAACGACAAGTTCAACATCATGGAAAAGCAGCGCATCAAGGTCGTCTACCGCGACATCTTCGAACAGCTCGACAAGGTGCAGTGGTAGATGGACCAGCACAAACTGCGCAGCCACGTGTTCGACAAGACGGGCATCAAGGTCGATGTCGATGACCCCATATTCGCCCTCGTGGCGCTGAACGAAGCCGTGCTGGCGGAAACCGTCGAGCGCCAGCTGGCCCTGCTGGATTCTGCCACGCAGGCGCTGGCGGCCCAGGCGCGCGCGGCGGGCGGCTTGCCGGCGGCCGCGCCCCAGCCTGTGCAGGAAGCGGCCGGGCGCGCCCCTTGGTTTTCTCCGCGCGAATGGCGCTTGCTGGGCGCCGCGGCCGTCGTCTCTGTCGCCAGCGCGCTGCTGGTGCTGGGCGGCGCAGCCCTGTTGTATAAACTGTAGCACCGACCGTATTAACGTCCCGCTGCGCCAGCCACGAGCGAGCCGCAGCGTCTTCTCCACCTATCCCTGGAAGCATGCATGAAACCGATCAAACTGCTGGCCCTCCCCGCCCTGTTGCTGTCGCTGTACGGCGCCCCGCTCACCCTCGCCCACGCCGCCGATGCGGCCGTCACGACGGGCGCGTCATCCGTGCCGCATATCGCCTACGAAAAATACACCTTGCCGAACGGCCTCGACGTCATTCTCGTGGAAGACCATAAACTGCCCGTCACGGCCGTCAATATCTGGTACCACGTGGGTCCCGCGAATGAAGCGCCGGGCCTGACGGGCTTTGCTCACCTGTTCGAGCACATGATGTTTGCCGCCACCAAGCATGTGCCGCGCGGCATGGCCGATCAGTTGCTCGAAGGCGCGGGCGCCACGGATTCGAACGGCAGCACGGATTTCGACCGCACCAATTATTTCGACACGGTACCGTCGAACCAGCTGGAACTGGCCCTGTGGACGCATTCCGACCGCATGGGCTACCTGCTGGACGTGCTCGACCAGACGGCGCTGACGAACCAGCAGGACGTGGTGCGCAACGAACGCCGCCAGAGCGTGGAAAATGCGCCCTACGGCATCGTGCAGGAAGCGCTATACCATCAGCTGTTTCCCAAGACCCACCCGTATTACGCCAGCGTCATCGGTTCGCACGCAGACATCCAGAACGCGAAACTGGCCGACATCAAGGAATTCTTCAGCAAATACTATGGCCCCAACAACGCCAGCCTCGTGATCGCCGGCGATATCGACAAGGCGAAAACCAAGGAACTGGTCAACAAGTATTTTGGCAGCTTCAAGAGCGGCCCGGCCGTGCCGAAACCCGATGTCGTGACGCCGCCCATCACGCAGGAACGCCGCATCGTGGTGCAGGACCGGGTCGAATTGCCGCGCGTCTTCATGGCCTGGCTGACGCCGTCCGCCTACACCAGGGATGACGCGGAGCTGTCGATCGCCGCGCACATCCTGGCCGGCGGCAAGTCCAGCCGTTTATATAAGTCCCTCGTGTACGACAAGCAGATCGCCCAGGACGTGGGCGCCAGCCAGGGCTCGAACGCCCTCACCTCCATCTTCACCATCGACGCGACGGCGCGCCCGGGCCGCAAGCCCGAGGAAATTGAGCAAGCCCTGCAGGCGGAGCTGGAACAACTGCGCGCCAAGGGTCCCACCGAGAAGGAACTGGAGCGGGCGCGCAACAGCATCGAGACCAACATGCTGAGCCAGGTGGAAAAAATGGGCGGGCGCGGCGTGGCCAACTTGCTCAACGAATACAACCAGTACGTGGGCGACCCCGGCTATCTGGCCAAGGATATCGCGCGCTACCGCCAAGTGACGGCGGCCGGCGTGCAGCGCGCCGTCGACCAGTACCTGAAAAACCAGTCGCGCGTGGTCGTCTACGGCGTGCCCGGTACGCCGGACCTGGGCGCGGAAGTGCCGACACCGGCGCCGGGCAAGGTCAAGCCTGCGCCAGGCACGGCCATCAATGCCGACGAGCCATGGCGCAATGCCGTGCCGAAGGCCGGTCCCGCACCAAAAATTGTTTTACCGCAAGGAAAATCGTTCACCCTGGCGAACGGCCTGACCGTGATTCACCACTACAACGGGGCCGTGCCGCTCGTGTCCAGCCAGCTGGTGATCAAGAGCGGCTCGGGCGCCAATCCGCTGGCGCAGCCGGGCTTGTCGAGCTTTACGGCGCAATTGCTGCAGGAAGGCACGGCCACGCGCACGGCGCCGCAAATCGCCGACGATGTGGCGCAACTGGGCGTCCTGCTGAGTACCGGCTCCGGCACGGATGCCTCGTTCGCCCAGCTGACGTCGCTCAAAGCCACCTTCCCGCAAGCGCTCGACGTGCTGGCCGACGTGGTGCTGCACCCGCAATTCCCGCAGGAAGAAGTCGAGCGCCAGCGCGCCAGCCGCATCGGACAGCTGGCGCAGCAGCGTGAAAACGCGGGCTTTGTCGCGGCCCGTGTGGAAGCGGCGGCCCTGTATGGCCCGCAGCATCCGTATGGCTACATCCAGCTGGGCACGGAAGCGGCGCTGAAAGCGGCCAGCCGCGCAGACTTGCAAGGTTTCTGGCAGCAGCATTACCTGCCGAATAATGCGGCCCTGATCGTCTCGGGCGATATCGGCGAAGCGGAATTGAAGGCGCTGGCTGAAGCCAAGTTCGGCAGCTGGAAGCCAGGCACGGTGGCGCCGGCCGTGGCCGCCGCGCCGCAGACGACGAAGGCCAAGTTGATCCTGGTCGACAAGCCGGGCGCGCCGCAAACGGCCGTGCGCCTGTCCGCCATCGCCGTGCCGCGCGCCACGCCCGACTACGCGCCGCTGCAAGTGATGAACGCGGCGCTGGGCGGCTTGTTTACCAGCCGCCTGAACACCAACTTGCGCGAAGAAAAGGGGTATACGTATGGCGTGCGCTCGCAATTCCAGTACCGCAACCAGCCTGGACCGTTCTCGATTGCCGCCAGCGTGCGCACCGATGTGACAGGTCCGGCCGTGTCGGAAACCGTCAAGGAACTGCGCGCCATGATCGCCAAGCCCTTGAGCAACAAGGAACTGGCGAATGCGCGCAACTCGCAAGTGCTGTCCTTGCCGGGCCAGTTCGACACGAACGCCAGCATTAGCGCCAGCATGGCGAACGCGTATATCTACGGCCTGGGCCTCGACTATTACACGACCTTGCCGCAGCGCTTTGCCAGCGTGACGGACAAGCAGGTGCAGCAGGTAGCGAAAAAATACCTGCAGCCGGAAAAGCTGATCGTCATCGGCGTGGGCGACAAGGCGAAGATCGCCCCGCAATTGAGCAAGCTGAAACTGGCGCCGGTGGAACTGCGCGATGCTGAAGGCAACGTGAAGTAATCGGGCTAGCGGCGCTTGAACAGCGCCGCTTTATCCACCAGCGCCGCGATCGCCACACCGGCCGTGTAGGCGATCAGATCGACCCAGCCGAAGGCAGAGCCCAGCACCAGGTGCCCCAGCGGATGGGCGCGTAGCGCGACGAGCCACGGCGCCTGGATCAGCTGGCCGAATTCGACGCCAAAGCAGATCAGCAGAGACCACAAGGCCAGTTGCCACGTGCGCATGCGCGTGGCAACGATGCCCAGCGCAAAGACGATCATCATGGCCCACAGGGCGTCGCCCGGATACTTGCCGAGCGCGGCGGGGACGAATTGGGGATAGGCGCGCGAGGCCAGGCCCAGCGCGATGACAGCCACGGTTGCGCCCACCTGCAGCAGGCGGCGGCGTTCAGGTTTTACCAGGAACATATTTCCATTCAAAGGCACAATACGGGCCGAACCATTGCGGCCCGTCCGATATTGTACTGCGCGGCCGTGTCCGTCTGTAGCCTAATGCATCAGTTCAGCTTGACGTTCTGCGCCAGGAAATCAAGAAAGACGCGCACGCGCAGCGGCACATGCCCGCCTTGGCCCACGAACACGGCATGCACTTCCTCGCTGTCGCCGGGATTGAATGCTTCCAGCACGGCCTGCAAACGGCCGGCCGCGATATCGGCGCGCACCTGGAAGGCGGCCAGGCGCGCCAATCCCAGTCCCGCCAGCGCCAATTGCCGCAAGGCTTCGCCATCGCTGGCCTGCGCATTGCCGACGACAGGCACGACGACGTCGCCCTCGGGCAGGTGCAGCGGCCAGCCCGAGCGGGCGCGCGCGTAATTGGCATCAAGCAAGTTGTGCGACGCCAGCTCGGCGGGCGTCAACGGCATGCCGCGCCGCGCCAGGTAGGCTGGCGCCGCCACGATCACCATGCGCGTCTGGCCCAGCTTGCGCGCCAGCAGGCTGGAACTTTTCAGCGGGCCAGCCCGCACGGCCACATCCGTGCGCTGCTCGAGGATATCGACGACTTCATCCGTGAGCACGATGTCGAGCGTCACCTCGGGATAGCGTTCCAGGAACAACGGCGCCAGCGGCAACAAAAAATGCTGGCCGAACGGCACGTTGGCATTGACCCTGATTTTGCCGCGCGGCACATCCTGCACGCCGGCGCAGCGCTCGGCCTCGTCCAGCGCCGCCAGCACGTGACGCCCCCGTTCGTACAGGCCGCAGCCTTCGGCCGTCAGCTGCAGCTGGCGCGTGGAACGGTTCAGCAATCGCGCGCCCAGGCGCTCTTCCAGCCGCGCAACGAGCTTGCTGACGGCCGATGGCGTCATGCCGCAGGCGCGCGCGGCGGCGGAAAAGCCGCCCAGCTCGACCACGCGCACAAACACTTCCAGCTCGCCGGAGCGGTTCACTTCCAGTCTGGCCATTGTGAATTCAACTCATAAATGTTCTTCGATGAGATAGTCTAGTGCATAAATGGCTTTGCTTTCATCATGCCCACATTCCCCTTGATGAAGCGAGCCGCCATGCAACGATTGTCCATTTTTCCCGCCGCCTTGCTGAGCCTGGCATTCAGCACCAGCCCGGTCCAGGCCGCCAATGCCGCACCCACCTGGCTGGCCAGCTGGACGGCCAGCCCGCAAGCCGTGTGGCGCACCGATTTCCTCTTCCCATCCAACGTACCCGCCGTGCTGCAAGCGCAAACCGTGCGCCAGGTGGCGCGCCTCAGCGTGGGCGGCCCGCGCGTGCGCATCGTGTTGTCGAACGCGTATGGCAAGGCGCCGCTGCACATCGGCACGGCCACGGTGGCCCTGGCCGCGTCCGGCTCAGCCATCCAACCCGGCAGCCTGCGCACGCTGACGTTTTCCGGCCAGCCGGCGGCCAGCGTGGCGCCGGGTGCGCCGCTCGTCAGCGACCCCGTCGAGCTGTCCGTGCCGGACCTGGCCCGGCTGACGGTGAGCATCCATTTGCCGCAAGCCAGTCCCGTCTCCACGTTTCACTGGGATGGCCGCGAGACGGCGTGGATCGCGCCGCATGACCAGACGCAGGCGGCGCGCATCGATGACGGGCCCGGCGTGCAAGCCACCACGGCGCGCCTTTTACTGACGGCCATCCAGGTGGAGGCGGCGCAGGGGGCGCAGGGAGCGCAAACTGTGGCCATCCTTGGCGATTCCATCACCGATGGCGCCAGCGCCAGCCTGGGGATGGATGCGCGCTGGCCCGATTTCCTGGCTGAACGCCTGGCGCCGCACGGCGTGGCCGTGGTCAATGCGGGCATTTCCGGTGGGCGACTGTTGTCCGACGGCATGGGAGACAACGCCCTGGCGCGTTTCGAGCGCGACGTGCTGGCGCAGCCTGGCGTGCGCACGGTGATCGTCTTGTTGGGCATCAATGACATCAGCTGGCCCGGTACGGCGTTTGCGCCACGGGAAAAACGGCCGACATTGGAGGAATTAACAAACGGCTACGCCCAGCTGGTGGCCCAGGCGCGCAGCCGCGGCGTGCGCGTGATCGCGGCCACCCTGACGCCGTTCGCAGGCGCCCTGCCCGGCACGCCCCTGAGCAACTATTATCAGCTTGATAAAGATGCATTGCGACAGCAATTGAATGCGTGGATACGCGCCAGCGGCCTGTTTGATGCCGTCCTCGACTTCGATGCGCTGGCGCGCGACCCTGCGCACCCGCTGCGCCTGCTGCCCGATTACGACTCGGGCGACCACCTGCACCCGGGCGACGCGGGCAACCGCGCGCTGGCGGAAGGGATAGACCTGTCCCTACTGTTTACAAATCAATCACCGAGGCCTGCGTACAAAGCCGTGCTCAGGTAGCGTTCGCCGAACGACGGGATGATGGTGACGATGGTCTTGCCCGCGTTTTCCGGACGGCGCGCCACTTGCAGGGCGGCCCACAGGGCGGCGCCCGACGAAATGCCGACCAACAAGCCTTCGTCGCTGGCGGCCAGGCGCGCCGTGGCGAACGCGTCGTCGTTCTTGACACAAATGATTTCGTCGTAGATGGTGGTGTTGAGAATCTGCGGCACGAAACCGGCGCCGATGCCCTGGATCGGATGCGGCCCTTTCGTGCCTTTCGACAGCATCGGCGACGCTTCCGGTTCCACGGCGATCACCTGCACGCCGGGTTTGCGTTCCTTCAGCACTTCGCCGATGCCCGTGATCGTGCCGCCCGTGCCCACGCCGGCGATGACGATATCGACTTGCCCATCCGTGTCGCGCCAGATTTCCTCGGCCGTCGTGGCGCGGTGGATGGCGGGATTGGCGGGATTGTTGAATTGCTGCAGCATCAGGTAGCGCGGGTCGGCCGCCACCAGTTCCTCGGCCTTGCGGATGGCACCCAGCATGCCTTCGCTGCCTGGCGTAAGCACCAGCTCGGCGCCATAGGCGCGCAGCAGGATGCGCCGCTCGCGGCTCATGGTGTCGGGCATGACGAGGGTGCAGCGGTAGCCGCGCGCGGCGCACACCATGGCCAGCGCGATGCCCGTGTTGCCGCTGGTGGGCTCGACGATGACGGTATCAGGATGAATCTTGCCAGCGGCTTCCGCGGCGACGATCATGGCCAGGCCTATACGGTCCTTGACGCTGTGCGCGGGATTGTAGAATTCGAGTTTGGCCAGGATGGTGGCCACACTGCCGGCGGCGATGCGGTTGATGCGCACCAGGGGCGTGTTGCCGATCAGTTCAGTGACGTCGTTGGCGATGTTCATGGGGGTGGTCTCCACAGCAATTACAGAAGAACCCAGTCTACCGTGTTTCAGCGCGTAAATGGCGGCGGCGCGGGGATGCGCCGCCGCCAAACCGAACAATTACTTCACGTCCAGCAATTCCACGTCGAAGATCAGTGCCGAGTTCGGCGGAATGTCGCCATTGCCGGCGCCGCGCGGACCGTAAGCCAGTTCGCCTGGAATGATCAGGGTGCGCTTGCCGCCCACTTTCATGCCGGCCACGCCCTGGTCCCAGCCCTTGATGACCATGCCCTTGCCGAGCGGGAAGTCAAACGGGCCACGGCCCACGGAGCTGTCGAATTTCTTGCCGCGCGAATCTTTCGCCAGCGGACGATACAGCCAGCCCGTGTAGTGCACGGTGACGGCATTGCCGGCGGACGCTTCCTTGCCCGTGCCGACCTTGTTGTCGATGATGATCAATTTATCGGCGACAGGGCCGGGGCTCAGCGAGACGGCGGAGGCGGGAACAGGCGCTGGCGCCTGTGCCTGCGCCAGCGACGCGGCGACGGAGCAGATCAGGGCAAACAAAACGGAGCTACGCGTCATGATGTATTCTTTCAGTGAGTTTCGGTGAGATCCCTGCCAGTGCAAGTGGGCAGGCAACGCCAATAATAGCAAACCGCCGCAACGATAGGAAAAACTTGTCGCCCGATACCCATTGCCCCCGTCTGTTTTACGCGCTGTGGCCCGACGCGGCCACGCGCGCGGCCCTGGCCGCCTGGCAAGCGCGCCTGGAAGGCAAACCCGTGCGCGCGGACAAGCTGCACCTGACCCTGGCCTTCCTGGGCCAGCGCCCGGCCAGCGAGCTGCCGGCCCTGCTCGATATTCTGGCGCACACACCGGCGCGTCCCATGCCCTTGCTGTTCGATCACGCCAGCCATTTTGCGCAGCTGGCGCTGGCCTGGGCCGCGCTGGCGCAACCTTCGCCGGCCTTGCTGGACTTGCGCGCGGCCTGCATGCGTAACTTGGCGGAACAGGGACTGGCGCCCCGCTTCGAACACGACCGTTTTACGCCGCACGTGACCCTGGCGCGCCAGGCGCCGCCACCGGCCATCGGGGACTTCGCGCCCATCACCTGGCTGGCGGACGAGCTGGTGCTGGTGGAATCGCTCAAGAGCAGCGGCGACTACCGCATCCTGGCCAGCCGGAAACTAAGCTAGGCGACTAAGCTAGGCGGCGTCCGGCAAGGCCGCTAATTTGTCCTGGCGCAAGCTTTTCAGCGCATGGGCGGCCGCCACCATGCCGAAGCTGGCCGTCACCACCACGCTGGAACCGAAGCCGGCGCAGTTCAAGCCCGTGACGCCGGCGGGCGTGCTGCCATCGATGGCGCACGCTTCGGCGCTTTCTGGCGTGCTCAACGGTTCCATGGAAAACACGGCGTCGACGTTGAACTTGTTTTTCACGCCACGTGGGAAACCATATTCAGTGCGCAACAGTTTGCGTACTCGCTTGAGCAGCGGTTCCTGTTCCGTTTTCGACAGGTCGCGCACGGCGATCAGGGTCGGGTCCGTCTGGCCGCCCGCGCTGCCGATGGTCAGCATGGGTATGTTGCGCGCGCGGCAATACGCGATCACGGCCGCTTTCGCCTTGGCATTGTCGATGGCGTCGACCAGGTAGTCGAAGTCGCGCCCGCCCAGCAACTGCTCCAGGTTATCGGGAGTAATAAAATCCTCGATCTGCGTGACCTGGCAAAACGGGTTGATCAGTTCGATGCGTTCGGCCAGGGCCGTGATCTTCGCTTGGCCGATGGTGTCGCTCATGGCCTGGATCTGGCGATTGATGTTCGATTCGGCAACATTGTCGAGGTCGATCAGGGTCAGGCGGCCGACGGCGCTGCGCGCCAGCGCTTCGACGATCCAGGAACCGACGCCGCCCACGCCGATCACACACACATGCGCGGCGCGGAAGCGTTCCAGCGCGGGGGCGCCGTACAGGCGGGCGATGCCGCCGAAACGCCGCTCAAAATCGATCTCGGTCAAGTCCATGGAAATTTGTTCATTGGTGGAGGTATGCATGGCGCCATTTTAACGGACACTGCGCTGGCGGATATTCTAAAATAGCCGAATTGACACAGCGACAAGCCGCACTGTCGCCACGCCCCAACACCGCCCACCACGAGAACTCGCCATGACCTCTCCCCTGTTCGACTCCGTTCCCGGCTTTGACCAGCCCATCGCCGTGCTCAAGCATTGCCACGACAAGATCCGCAAGCAGCTGACGACCTTGCAAAACCTGCTGGGCCATCTGGCGCAGCACGGCAACACGGCGGACGCGCAGCAGGCGGCCAAGGCGGTGTTGCAATATTTCAATAAAGCCGCCCATTTGCACCATGACGATGAAGAGCAGGACTTGATGCCCATGCTGCAGGCGACCGCCACGGGCGACGATGCGGCATTGCTGTCCACGCTGGTACCGGAAATCCTCGCCGACCACCAGCGCATGGATCAGGCCTGGCTGACCCTGCGCCCGGAACTGGACGCCATCGCGGCCGGCACGGGCACCCAGCTGGCCGACGAGGGTGTGGCCGCCTATGTCGCCGCCTACCAGGCCCACATGACTAAGGAAGAGGGGCATTTGGCGCCGATGGCCAAGCGCCTGTTCAGCGCGCAACAGATGGAGCGGCTGGGTACGGCCATGCAGCGCCGCCGCGGCATCGCGCCCGATGCGCCGGAACTGCCCGCAGTGCCGGATGCGGCCGCCGTGCTGGCCGCCATGCGCACCGACTACGTGCAATCGAGCCTGAGCGAGACGGACGTGCTGGCCGATCCCATCGCCCAGTTCCAGAAATGGTTTGCCGAGGCCGTCAACGCGCAAGTGATGGAACCGAACGCCATGGACTTGTCCACCGTCACCCCTGATGGCAAGCCCAGCTCGCGCATCGTGCTGATCAAGCAGTTCGATGAACGGGGCTTTACCTGGTACACGAATTACCACAGCGACAAGGGCCAGCAGCTCGAACACAATCCACACGCCGCCCTGCTGTTCTTCTGGCGCGAGCTGGAGCGGCAAGTGCGCATCGAGGGCACGGTGGTGAAAACCACGGCGGCCGAGAGCGACGAGTATTTCAATGTGCGCCCCCTGCAAAGCCGCTTGTCGGCGATTGCCTCGCAGCAAAGCGCCCCCATCGACAGCCGGGCCGCGCTGGAAAGCAATTATGAGGCCGTGGCCGCCGCCGTCGGCGACGCGCAGCCGCCGCGCCCGGCACACTGGGGCGGCTACCGCTTGCAGCCCGAGCGCATCGAATTCTGGCAGGGACGCCGTTCGCGCTTCCACGACCGCATCGTGTTTACGCGTGGTGCTGACGGGCAATGGAGCATGCAACGCTTGCAACCTTAAGCAGGATAGGCCGGGCGGCGCAAAGCAGGCTGGTCAATATCGGTGTAGGCTATGAGGATAGAAGTTACTAAATGACATTGTTTCTCAATTTGCGGCTGCCACGGCGGCCGCTGCATTGGAGGCCATTTTGTTTGTACAAAACCAACTCAAGTCCTGGATCGCCAGCATCCGCAGCAAGACCGCCTTGCCGCTACGCATAGAATTGTGGAACGGCCAGCACGTCGACCTGTCCAGCGAAACGCCCAGAGTCACCATCCGTTTGCCGACCGTCGCCTCGGCCCGCTATCTGCTGAACCCGTCGCTGGCCAACCTGGGCTCGGCCTATGTGGAAGGCAATATCGAGGTCAAGGGCAAAGCGATGGACATGATTTCCATCTGCAATGCCCTGGCGCGCAATACCTTGAAGCCGGAAGGCAAGCTGGCCCGCATCGTGCGCAGCTTTACGCACGACAAGAGCAAGGATGCGGAAGCCATCCGCTACCACTACGATGTGTCGAACGCTTTCTATGAGCAGTTTCTCGACCCCGCCCTCGTGTATTCCTGCGCCTATTTCGAACATGGCGACGAAACCCTGGCGCAGGCGCAAGTCAAGAAGATCGACCATATCCTGAAGAAAATCCAGCTGCAGCCGGGCCAGACCCTGCTCGACATCGGCTGCGGCTGGGGCGCGCTCGTCATCCGTGCCGCGCAGCAATATGGCGCCCGCTGCGTGGGCGTGACCCTGTCGGAAAACCAGTACGCGCTGGCGCGCGAGCGCGTGGCGGCGGCCGGCCTGGCGCACCTGATCGACATCCGCCTGCAAGATTACCGCGATGTGACGGGCCAGTTCGACCGCATCACCAGCGTGGGCATGTTCGAGCACGTGGGCCTGAAACACTTGCCCGACTACTTTTCCATCATCAACAAGCTGCTGGCGCCGGACGGCATGGCGATGAACCACGGCATCACCTCGACCGATCCGGAGAATGGCGAAACGCCGTATGGCGGCGGCGAATTCATCGAAAAATATGTGTTTCCGCACGGCGAGCTGGCGCACATCGGCAATGTCCTGAAAACCATGCAGCAAGGCGGGCTGGAAGTGCTGGATGTGGAAAACCTGCGGCGCCACTATGCGCGCACCTGCGCCCTGTGGACGGAGAATTTCGAAGCCCGCGCCGAACAGATCCGTCCGCTGGCGGGCGAGCGGCGCTTCCGCATCTGGCACGTCTACCTGGCCGGCTGCGCCTATGCCTTCGAGCAAGATTTGATCAGCCTGTACCAGATCGTCTGCGTGAAGGCGGGCCGGCGCTCTTCCACGCTGCCCTGGTCGCGCAACTACATGTATGCGCAGGAGCATACGCAGGAAACAAGGCCGGCGCCCGTGCTCACGCCCTGACAGACGGACGCATGCGGGGCGCTTACTTCAGGCGTCCCGCATACATGGCACGGAATTTCTCCACCTTCGGTACGACGACCAGCGCGCAATAACCCTGCAAGGGATGCTGCTCGACATAATTCTGGTGGCACTCCTCGGCCGGATAAAAGGTGGCGGCCGGCGCCAGCTGCGTGACGATGGGCGCATCCCACACGCCGGCCATCTCGGCCACGACCTTGCGCGCCACGCTTTCCTGCGCGGCCGACTGGTAATGGATGACGGAACGGTATTGCGTGCCAACATCATTTCCCTGGCGATTCAAGGTCGTGGGGTCGTGCAAGGTAAAAAAGATTTCCAGCAAGTCGTGATAGCTGATGATGGCGGGATCGAATTCCAGGCGCACCACTTCCGCGTGGCCCGTCTCGCCCGTGCACACCTGTTCATAGCTGGGGTCGGGCACCTTGCCGCCCGTATAGCCGGCCTCGACGCGCGTCACGCCGCGCACTTCCCCGTACACGGCGGCCAGGCACCAGAAACAGCCACCGCCGAATACCGCCACTTCCGTCTGTTGATGCATGATGCCCTCCCGCAACGCCTCTGCGACGTATCATTTCACCACTGTAACGTAAAGCGCAACGGCCTGCAGCGCCGCTTGAAACGGCCCGTTAGGCACCGCACATAGGGGCATGCCGGCCACGATTGCGCTGGCGCGGCCGATTTTTGGCATAATGTCAGCAAATAGACAGGTCCCCCCATGAACACACGCTCTCCCCGCGCGCCAGCGCAAGAATTCGATACGACACATTTCCGCCAGGCACTGTCACAGTTTGCCACCGGCGTGACGGTCATCACGACGCGCCTGGCCGACGGCAGTTTCCGTGGCTTGACGGCCAGTTCCTTCAATTCCGTCTCGCTGTCGCCGCCGCTGGTGCTGTGGAGCCTCGGCTCCGTGGCGAACAGCATGCCCATTTTCAGCGGCAACTCGCATTACGTCATCAATGTGCTGGGCGCCGACCAGGCGGAACTGGCGACGCGCTTTTCACGCCGCACGCCGAATCCCTTCGACGACGTCGACTACGAACTGTCGCGCACGGGCCAGCCCATCCTGAAAGGCGCATCGGCCTGGTTCGAATGCCACAACCGCAGCCGCTATCCCGAAGGCGACCACGTCATTTTCGTGGGCGAAGTGGAACAATGCGCGTTTGCCGCGCAGCCGCCCTTGATCTTCCACAATGGAAAGTTCAATACCCCGCCAGCCTGAGCGGGAACGGGACAAAAAAAATCCGCCGAAGCGGATTTTTTGTTTTACAGCGTAAAGTTGTATCCGATGCTGACACTCACCGCAACCGGGTCGAGCTTGATGTCCTGCGTCTGCCCCGTCGAGAATTTCGCCCTGGTTTTCAGGTAGGTCTTGACCACGGCCACGTCGGCAAACCAGCGCTCGTTGAAGGCCACAGTGCCGCCGACCACCAGGCTGCCGGTCAGCTTGTTGTCCATGCGGTACGTCACTGGTTTTCCACCCGGATCCAGCAAGGCCGTCATCTGGCCCGAACCTTTTTCCTTCTGGAAATAAGCATACGTCAAGCCCGCGCCCACGTAGGGGCGGATCATCGCATTAGGCTGGAAGAAACGGTACTGGATGAAGGCCGTCGGCGGCAAGGCTTCCGCCGTCCCCAGCTTGCCCGTACCCTTGATGGAACCGTCGCCGATCAGGTCGTGCTTGTACGGCACGCCGAGGATCATTTCAGCGGAAACATTGTCCGTGATCATGTAGGCAAAGGTCAGGATGGGCTTGGTATCCGACTTGACGTCGGCTTTCGTGCCAGGCAGTGCCGGCGCGGAAATGTCGCCACTGTCCACGTGCGGCGTGATCTTGTTGAGGCCGGCTTTGACCATCCAGGTGCCTGCGCTTTGCGCCGAAGCGCCCGTCGCCATGGCCATCGCGGCAGCCGCGGCCAGCACGCGTACAGCGGTATTCAAACGATTCTTCATCTTGTCTCCTGATCATTATGTGCGGATAGCCGGGCTATCCAAACTTGTCGCTGCCAGCGCCAGCCACGTCCCGTCGACGTAGCTGGCGCGGCCATCCCTTACAGCCAGCCCCGCACGACCATGTCCTTGGCCACGTAACGGGCCAGCAACAGGTTGTTGAACGGCGTAGGGTGCACATCGTCGGCATACGAGTAGTGGCTGACGTCGCCCGCTTTCAGGTTGGTGCCATTGCAGACCAGCGAACTGCCCAGTGAATTTTTCGCTGGCGACAGGTCGCACGCCGTTTCCGTGACGTTGGTCAAGCCATACGGGCCAGGATTGACGCCCTGGTCATGGCTGACGGCATACACGTCGACCAGCAAGACTTTCGCATTGCCGTTCAAGCCGGCGCTCAGCTCGCCATTGAAGGTGCTGACCATGGCATTGATGAGCGCCTTGGTATTGGCATCCTTGCTCAGGCCCGATGGTGTACCGGCCACGTCCGGCAGGTTGTTGACCACCACATTGTTGGCGCCCTTGGCAATGATCTGGTCCTTGACCTGCGCCACCAGTTCGATACCAGCTTTTTTCATCTCGGCAACCAGCAACGGCCCCTGGGCAGCAGCGTATTCGGCACCGGCCTTGGCGCCGGCGGCATTGCCCGTCACCGTCGCATCGGCTTGCGCCTTGGCGGCCAGAGCCGGGGCTTGCGTCTGGGCATTCATATTGCCGGCAATCATGGCAGCTTGCACGGCAGCACCGACGATGGTCGTCGATGTGGCGCCAGGTGCCGCACTGGCTGTTTTGATGGCGGCGCCAATGGCAACCACTGCCGTGTTGGGATTGGTGGCGCCGGCCGCCAGGGCCACCGCCAGGTTGGTCGCGAAGGCTTGCGCACCCGCGGCAGCGCCCGCCTTCTTGCCGGCGTCCGTCGCGCCCGCTTGCAATTGACCCAGCAGGAACAGCACGTCATTACCGCCGGCCATCACGAAAACGACTTCCGTGCCGCTGAACTTGCCGCCGGAAACCGCCAGATGGTTCGCGATCTGCGTCACCACGGGCACGGTCAGGGCGCCCAGCGCACCGCCCGCCAGCTTGTTGTTCGGACCAACGGGGTTGGTGACGCGCGAACCGCCCATGGCGTAGCCGAAGCAGCCGGCATGCTTGACGCGCGGAGCCTGCAGGCTCGGTACGCTGCCTTCCAGGCCCGTTTCGGCGGCGCATGGCGCCGGCAAGCCGAATTGCGCGGCCAGGTGCTCGGTCCAGTTCTTGCCCGTCAGCTCAGGATTGATCTTGGTATTGTCGCCATTGATGGTGAATTTGCCGCCACCGCTCGCCGCCACGCCGGCGACGGCATACGAACCGACATCGGACAGGCTGTCGCCGAACGACACCTGCGCCGTGTATTTGACTTTCAAGGCTTGATCACCGCCACTGGCGCCGCCGCAACCTGCCAGGACAGCCGCTGCCAGCACGGCCAGCGCGAATTTGGTTTGATGCATTTTGTCTCCTCGGTCTTTTTTCTGGTTTCTAAACGAACGGGCGTGCTATTCGCTACCCAACTAATATGCCATCGTTCCTCAGGCTTGTATAGAAAATATGTTTTAAAAATCAACGAAATAACAACACTGACGGCGCCCTGTCATGGCCGGGCGATCAGATGGATTATGGCGGATTTACTATGTTTCGTGGCAAGCATCGCTATTGCGCTGCATCAAGAAAAAGCCCCTTGCGGGGCTTTTTTCAGACGGACAGGAATTGCTGCAAGATACCACTTGAGCCGAACGCGGCACGCCGCAGACGGTCGTTGACGCCCAGCCACACGGGGCCGGTGGGTGGGGCTTCGACGAGTATCAGCTCGGCGCCGACCTGGTCCATCGTGCGCAGCGAGGCATACAGCGCATGTGCGTAATTTTCAGGTGTCGCGGCCAGGCGCACGCTGGCGCTGGCCGGCGGCAGATCCGAGTAGTGGATCAGAGCCACGCGGCGCCCGTCATTGAGCAGGCGGTTCAGGGTGGCGCTCACGTCGTCGCTGTGCTGCATCGCAACAGGCGTGTGCGGCGCGTAATGCGATTCCAGGGTGCCCGAGGCGCGCGGCGCGGCAGCGTCCGCCATTGCCGGTGCGCGGCCGATGACGGCGGCGATCTGTTCGCTGCTGATATGGCCGGGACGCAACAGCACGGGACCGTGTGTGGCCAGGCGCGACAGGTCGACGATGGTCGACTCGATGCCCACGTCGCTCTGCCCGCCATCGAGGACCTGGCCCAGCAAGCCACTGGCAAGTTCCGCCGCGAATTCATCGCGCACGTGCTGCGCCGTGGTGGGGCTGACGTTGCCGAACTTGTTCGCCGACGGCGCCGCCAGGCCGCCCTTGCCGCCCTTGAAAGTGCGTAGCAATGCGATAGCCACCGGATGCGACGGGCAGCGCAAGCCCACCGTATCCTGGCCGCCGGAAACGGCGTCGGGAATATGCGCGGCGCGCTTGACGATCAGGGTCAGCGGACCGGGCCAGAAGGCGGCCACCAGCTGTTCCGCCTCGACTGGAATGTCGTCGGACCAGTGGGCCAGGTCGGCGCCGGGTGCCACGTGCACGATCACGGGGTGGTCCGAGGGCCGGCCCTTCGCTTCATAGATGCGCGCCACGGCGGCCGGGTTTTCCGCATCGGCGCCCAGGCCATACACGGTTTCCGTCGGGAAAGCGACGAGGCCGCCCGCCTCCAGCACGGCGGCCGCCGCTGCCAAGTCTTGCGCGGGCACGCTCACGGTGCGATTCCCAAAATCAGGCAAGCGTCGCGCAGGTGCTGCTGCGCCTGCGGCAAGGTGGCGGCGATGAAGGTCAGGTGGCCCATCTTGCGGCCACGGCGCGGATCATCCTTGCCATACAGATGCAGGCAGGCGCCCGGCAGCGCCAGCACCTGGTCCCACGCCGGTTCGCAGGCAGCATCGCTGTCGCTGGCAAACCAGGCGTCGCCGAGGATGTTGAGCATCACGGCCGGCGAATGCTGGCGCACGTCGCCCAGCGGCAGACGCGCCATGGCCCGCACCTGCTGCGCGAACTGGCTGGTGACGCAGGCATCCAACGTGTAATGGCCGCTGTTGTGCGGACGCGGCGCCATTTCATTGACCACCAGGCTGCCATCTTCCAGCACGAAAAATTCGATGCACAGCACGCCGACATAGCCGAGTTCGGCCACCATGGCTTGCGCCGCCCGCTGCGCCTTGGCAGCGCAGTCGTCCGACACGTTCGGACCCGGCACGGTGGTGGTAAACAGCACGCCGTCGCGGTGCACATTTTCGGCGATCGGATAGACGACCGATTCGCCATCCACGCCGCGCGCCGTCAGCACGGACACTTCATACGCCAGCGGCAGCATCTTTTCCAACAGGCAAGTTACTTCGCCCATTTCCGCGAACGCGGCGCGCACATCGTCGCGCGTGCGCACGCGAAACTGGCCCTTGCCGTCATAGCCCATGCGCACGGTTTTCAAGATACCCGGCAGCAAGTCGTCGCTGATGGCGTCGATGTCAAGCTGCGTGGCGATGACCATGTGCGGCGCCGGCAGCACGCCCGACTTGCCTGCACAGCCGACAAAGAAACGCTTTTCCGCGATGCGGTCTTGCGCCACCGACACGCCGTGGGCATTCGGCGCCACGAACACGCGTTCGGCCAGGCGCGACAGGCTGTCGGCCGGCACGTTTTCAAATTCCGTGGTGACGGCCAGGCATTGCGCCGCCAGGGCGTCGAGGCCGGCGACATCGCTATAGCCGGCATTGATGAGGCGCTGCGCCACCTGCCCCGCAGGGCAAGTGGCGGCCGGTTCCAGCACAGGTTCAAGAACTGCAACCTGATAACCCATGCTCTGGGCGGCCTGGGCAAACATGCGGCCGAGCTGGCCGCCACCCATCACGCCCAGCCACGCCGGTGGATTAGCGGCAGGCAGCAATGGGGAAGTCGATTTACTATTCATTATTTTTCAAACACATTATTCAGGCAAGACCATGGCCTTGGCGGCGGCCGTTTGCGTGGCACGGAAGGCTTCCAGGCGCTCGGCCAGGGCGTCGTCATTGGCGGCAAGCATCGCCACCGCCGTCAGCGCCGCATTCGCCGCGCCCGCTTCGCCGATGGCGAAGGTGGCCACCGGCACGCCCTTGGGCATTTGCAGGATGGACAGCATGGAATCTTCGCCGCGCAAGTATTTCGACGGCACGGGCACGCCCAGCACAGGCACGATGGTCATCGCCGCCACCATGCCAGGCAGGTGGGCCGCGCCGCCGGCGCCGGCGATGATGGCGCGCAAGCCGCGCGCGCGCGCGCTTTTCGCGTACGCATACATCTCGTCGGGCATGCGGTGCGCGGAAATGACTTGCGCTTCGTACGGCACGCCAAACTGTTTCAGGATGGCGACCGCGTTCTGCATCACGTCCCAGTCCGAGGACGAGCCCATGATGACGCCGACCAGCGGCTTGTTTTGCTCAGTCATCTCAGGCCTTCAGCTTCTCGCCCGTCAGGCGTTCGATGGCTTCAAAATACTTGGCCTGGGTTTTTTCGATGACGTCGGCCGGCAGCGCAGGCGCCGGTGCGGTCTTGCCCCAGGTCAGCGTTTCCAGGTAGTCGCGCACGAATTGCTTGTCGAACGATGGCGGCGAAATGCCAGGCTGATACGAATCAGCAGGCCAGAAGCGCGACGAGTCGGCCGTCAGCACTTCATCCATCAAATGCATGACGCCATTGTCGTCCAGGCCGAATTCGAACTTGGTGTCGGCGATGATGATGCCGCGCGTGGCCGCGTATTCGGCGGCCGTCTTGTAGAGTTGAATGGCCACGTCGCGCATCTTGGCGGCCAGGTCGGCACCGATGCGCTCTTCCATTTCAGCAAAGCTGATGTTTTCGTCATGCTCGCCCAACTCGGCCTTGGCGGCCGGCGTGAAGATCGGTTCCGGCAGTTTTTCCGCCTGCTGCAGGCCTGCTGGCAGCGCGATGCCGCAGATGCTGCCCGTGTCCTGGTAATCTTTCCATCCCGAACCAATGATGTAGCCGCGCACGACTGCCTCGACCATGATCGGTTTCAAGCGCTTGGCCACGACGGCGCGGCCTTGCACTTGCTCCACTTCATCAGCTGCCACCACGGATTCCGGCGCCACGCCGGTCAGGTGGTTCGGCACGATATGGCCCAGTTTCTCGAACCAGAAGTCGCTCATCTGGTTGAGGACCTTGCCCTTGCCGGGGATAGGCTCGTTCATGACGACATCGAAGGCCGACAGGCGGTCCGTGGTGACGATCAGAATCTTGTCGTCGCCAACGGCGTAGTTGTCGCGGACCTTGCCGTGGCCCAGCAATGGCAGGGAATGGATGGAAGTCTGATAGAGGCTGTTCATAGCGGGGGAATAGTTGGATGAAACGAAACCGGCAGGCAGGGGGTGCCCGCCGGTCGAGAAAATCGGGCACGGAGCATTGCTTCCGGCCCGTTCCAGACAGAATTTTACTTCACAATTTGCGACAGCTCGCCGGCCTTGTAGCGCTCGGCCATTTTTTCCATCGTGATGACCTTGATTTTCGACGCCTGGCCTTCGCAGCCGAAAGCCTGCATGCGCGCGCGCACGATTTGCTCGGCGGCGGTGCGCGCTGGCTTCAGGAAGTCGCGCGGGTCGAATTTCGACGGGTTCTCGAACAGGTACTTGCGCACGGCAGCCGTCATCGCCAGGCGGATGTCGGTGTCGATGTTGATCTTGCGCACGCCGTGACGGATGCCTTCCTGGATTTCCTCGACTGGCACGCCGTAGGTTTCCTTCATGTCGCCGCCGAATTCGCGGATGATGGCCAGCAATTCCTGCGGCACCGACGAAGAACCGTGCATCACCAAGTGGGTGTTCGGGATGCGCGCGTGGATTTCCTTGATGCGGTCGATGGCCAGGATGTCGCCCGTTGGCTTGCGCGTGAATTTGTAGGCGCCGTGCGAGGTGCCGATGGCGATCGCCAGGGCGTCGCACTGGGTGCGCTGCACGAAGTCGGCCGCTTGCGCCACATCCGTCAACAGTTGCTCGCGCGTCATGGTGCCGTCCGCGCCGTGGCCGTCTTCCTTGTCGCCCTTCATGGTTTCCAGCGAACCGAGCACGCCCAGTTCCGCTTCCACCGTCACGCCGATGGCGTGCGAGAATTTCACCACTTCACGCGACACTTCCACGTTGTAGTCGTACGATGCGACCGACTTGCCGTCCGCTTCCAGCGAACCGTCCATCATCACGGAAGTAAAACCCGAGCGGATGGCGGCCATGCAGACGGCCGGCGACTGGCCGTGATCCTGGTGCATGACGACAGGAATGTGCGGATACGCTTCGACGGCCGCGTCGATCAGGTGGCGCAGGAACGCTTCACCGGCGTACTTGCGCGCGCCAGCGGATGCCTGCATGATCACCGGCGAGTTCAGCGCATCGGCGGCGGCCATGATGGCTTGCACTTGCTCCAGGTTGTTGACGTTGAAAGCAGGAATGCCATAACCGTTTTCGGCGGCATGGTCCAGCAGTTGACGCATGGATACGAGAGACATGGTAATACTCCAGATAACAATAGAAACCGTTGCGGCGCTTCGCGGTGGTCAATAACCGCGGCGGCGCCTGAATTCTTTACATCAGATCAGCACTGCCTCGAGGTCGCCTACCTTGACAATTTTCAGGGCATTCGTGCCGCCCACCTGACCCATCGGTTCACCCCAGGTAACGACGATCATGTCGCCCTTGCGGACGATACCTTGTTCCACCAGCAAGTCTTCCGCCTGCTTCAGCACTTGCGCGCTGGGGGCGTTCTGCATCAGATGATACGCCCGAACATTGCGGTACAGCGCGGCTTTGCGCAAAGTCGTCACGCTGGGCGTGAGCGCGTAGATCGGCGTGTCGATACTGTGGCGGCTCATCCACAAGGCGGTGGAACCGGATTCCGTCAGCGCCACGATGGCTTTCACGCGCAGGTGATGGGCCGTAAACAGCGCGCCGTAGGCGATCGACTGGTCGATGCGGGTAAACGTGACGTTGAGGAAATCGGCATCGAGCTTGTTGTATTCGGACTGTTCCGCTTCGACGCAGATGGCGGCCATCATTTCCACCGTCTCGATCGGGTACTTGCCCGAGGCCGTTTCAGCCGACGTCATGACGGCGTCCGTACCGTCGAGCACGGCATTGGCCACGTCGGACACTTCCGCGCGGGTCGGCACGGCGTTGACGATCATCGATTCCATCATCTGCGTGGCCGTGATGGCTAATTTATTCGACGCGCGCGCCATCTTGATCATGCGTTTCTGCAAGGCCGGCACGGCCGCATTGCCCACTTCGACGGCCAGGTCGCCACGCGCCACCATGATGCCGTCGGAGGCGTCGAGAATTTCTTGCAGGGCAGGAATGGCTTCCGCGCGCTCGATCTTGGCGATCATCATCGGCTTGTGGTGGTACGGCTCGCCGGCGATATTGGCCAGCTGACGCGCCATTTCCATGTCGGTCGCGCATTTCGGGAAGGAAATGGCCAGATAGTCGGCCTGGAAACTCATGGCCGTCTTGATATCTTCCATATCCTTGGCCGTCAGCGCGGGCGCGGACAGGCCGCCACCCTGGCGGTTGATGCCCTTGTTGTTCGACAACTCGCCGCCGATCTTGACGGTGGTGTGGATTTCGCTACCGTGGATGCGCTCGACGATCAGCACGATCAGGCCGTCATTGAGCAGCAGTACGTCGCCCTTGTGCAAGTCGCGCGGCAAGGCCTTGTAGTCGAGGCCGACACGCTCCTGGTTGCCCAGTTCGCCGTTTTCGCCCCACTTGGCGTCGAGGATGAAGCGCTCGCCCGCCTCTAGCTGAATGCGGGTGTTTTCAAATTTGCCAACGCGAATCTTCGGCCCTTGCATGTCGGCCATGATGGCCACTTCGCGGCCGCACTCGGCCGCTGCCAGGCGCACCAGCGCCGCGCGGTCGATATGGTCTTGCGCCTTGCCGTGGGAAAAATTCAAGCGCACCACGTCGACGCCCGCGCGTATCATTTTCACCAGGATATCGAAGTCGGTGGAAGCGGGGCCGATTGTTGCTACGATTTTTGTACCGCGTGGCATAGGAGTCCTTGTGCGCGAGCGAAGGTGAGCAAGACCTGGCGGCTATGCCGCCCGGCAAGGTAAAAGCGCAGCGGTCAGGCTGCGCTTGGTACTGAACGGCTAACGGCAGCGCCTCAAGCGGCGCGCTGCATCAGGATCTCGACGGCTGGCAAAGTCTTGCCTTCCAGGAACTCCAGGAAAGCGCCGCCGCCGGTCGAGATATAGCTGATTTTATCGGTAATGTCGTATTTGGCAATCGCCGCCAGGGTGTCGCCACCGCCGGCAATCGAGAAAGCTTTCGACTCGGCAATGGCCAGGGCCAGAGTCTTGGTGCCGTTGCCGAACTGGTCGAATTCGAACACGCCGACCGGGCCGTTCCACACGATGGTGCCGGCCGCGGCGATTTGCTGCGCCAGCAGGGCCGCCGTTTTCGGGCCGATATCGAGGATCATGTCGTCGTCCGCCACGTCGGCCACGTCCTTGACGGTGGCAACGGCCGTAGGCGAGAATTCCTTGGCGCACACGACATCGACAGGAATCGGCACTTGCGCGCCGCGCTTGGCCATGATCTCGATGATGGCCTTGGCTTCCTCGACGAGTTCCGCTTCCACCAGCGACTTGCCGACATTCAAGCCGACGGCTTTCATGAAGGTGTTGGCGATGCCGCCGCCGACGATCAGGTTATCGACCTTGTCGGACAGGGCTTTCAAAATGGTCAGCTTGCTCGATACTTTCGAACCAGCAACGATGGCCAGCAATGGGCGGGCTGGGGCGTGCAAGGCTTTCCCCAGTGCATCGAGTTCGGCGGCCAGCAGCGGACCGGCGCAGGCGACGGGGGCGAACTTGGCGATGCCGTGCGTGGACGCTTCCGCGCGGTGGGCCGTGCCGAACGCGTCATTGACGTAGATATCGCACAGCTTGGCCATTTTCTGCGCCAGCTCATCGCTGTTTTTCTTTTCGCCCTTGTTGACGCGCACGTTTTCCAGCAGGACGACCTGGCCGGCAGCCAGCGATTCCAGGCCGGCGCCATCGACCCAATTTTGTTTCAGTGCAACTTCCTGGCCCAGCAGCTCGGACAGGCGGGCGGCCACGGGCGCCAGGCTGTCGGCAGGCTTGAACTCGCCTTCCGTCGGACGGCCCAGGTGCGACGTCACCATAACAAAGGCGCCAGCGTCGAGGGCGACGCGGATGGCCGGCACCGAGGCGCGGATGCGCGTATCTTCGGTGATCTTGCCACTGTCATCTTGCGGGACATTCAGGTCGGCGCGGATAAACACGCGCTTGCCTTGCAGTGCATTTTGGGCGATCAAATCTTGCAGACGGATGAAGTTGAGAACAGCTGACATGGCGATCCAGATGACGAGTGGAAGGAAGTGCGCTATTTTACCGCAATGACCAGAGCAAATCCCCGATTTGTCCTGCTTTACTAAAAAACGTGCAACAGTCGCAAGCCCGTGAAAACCAGCATGCCGAAGACGATGGTTTGCAGCATATTGCGGCGGATCACGAAAAAGAGCGTGGCGGCAATCCCCGACAAGAGTTTCAAATTCGACAATTCCAAGTGTACTTGCTGCCCCTCCATCAGCAGGTCGGGCGCGATGATGGCCGCCAGCGCGCAGGCCGGCGCATAGCGCAGCATCTCGCCCACGCGGCGCGGAATGGTGATGTGGTGGCCGATCAGCCAAAAGGTGCTGCGCGTGGCGGCCGTGGCCACCACCAGCACAGCGATGGCGATCCACACGTCGCTCCCGCCCAGGTCGATGCCGTCAAACATGGCGTTTTGTCCATTTCTCGGTCAATTCTTCCACGGCCATGGCGCTGACCATGCCCACCACGACGGCCACCAGCAAGCCCAGCTTGTACGGCAGGCTGAAGGCCAGCACGGCCACCGCGCCCGCCACCAGCACGCCGCACAGGGCGGCGCGGCTGAGAATCAGCGGCACCGTCACGCACAGGATCGCCAGGGTGCCCGCAAAACCCAGCCCCCATTCGGCCGGCACGACGGCGCCCAGCACGATGCCGATGAAGGAACCGATTTGCCAGGCCAGCCAGTTGGGGTAAATCAAGCCTTTCAGGAAGGGCAGCTTGGCCGGGTCCGGTGTTTCATGGGGATAGCGCTGCAGGAACAGGCCCACCGTGATGTCGCCCGCCACATAGCCGAGCGCAAAGCGCTGGCGCCACGGCAAATGGGAAAAATGCGGGGCCAGCAGCACGGAAAAGATGACAAAACGCAAATTGACGACGAGGGCCGTGGCGAAGATCACCCACACGGGCGCCTGCGCGGCCAGCAGGGGTAAAGATGCGAGCTGGGCCGAGCCGGCGAAGACAAACAGGGTCATGGCCCCCGCCTGCGCGACAGTCAGGCCGCTTTTCACCATGGCCACGCCCACCACCATACCCCAGGCGGCGATGCCCAGCAGGGTGGGCGCACCCAGGTTCAGGCCGGCGCGCCAGGCGTCTTTCAGCAGGGCGTCGTCCTTGGCGGCCGGGACGGCGTTCACGCGGCGCTCCGGCCGAGGTAGTGTGGTAACTGCACAACAATGGTGCGCGGGGCGCATGGGCGCAACGGTAATACCGGCAAGGCAAATCCAGTCAGTGTGGCGCTGCAGCTGCCATATTTCCGCAAAAACCCGCGCTGCAGCCGAAGATGATCAAGGCGACATTTTAGCCATGATTTTTGCTGTCTGCCTGAATCCGTTAAAATCGTGCTTTTGGCAGCAGCCGACTTCCTTCCATACAGCCTCACGGAGCATGACAAGATGACAAAAACCACCCAGCCAGCGGTCGAACTCGACAGTAAAGACTTGCCAGCCCACTGCCCTAACCCGGCCATGCCATTGTGGTCGTCGCATCCGCGTGTGTTCCTGGAATTCAACAAGGACGGTATCGCCAAGTGCCCTTACTGCGGCACGGCCTACACCCTGAAGGAAGGCGCCAGCGCCGGCCACCATTAAACTGCCCAGCGGCGCGCCCCCAGCGCGCCGTTTTCATTTGCACACTTAGCTGTACCGATCAAGCCGGAGTCGTCATGAAACGTCTGAAAGAACTCAATGGCAGCGCCGCCGAAGTCGAAGCGGCGTTCTACGATGCCTTGCACCGCGCCGACCTCGAAGCGCTGATGGCGCTATGGGCCGACGATGAAGAGATCGTCTGCATCCACCCGGGCGGCGCGCGCCTGATCGGCCACGCCGCCATCCGCGCCTCGTGGGAAACCATCCTGGCCGGCGGCGGTCTGCATATCGTGCCGGCGCAGCTGCATGAAACGCACAATCTGATGAGCTCGGTGCACACGGTCATCGAAGGCGTGACCCAGGAGGAAGGCGGCCCGGCGCACCTGCTGGCCACGAATGTGTACGTGAAAACGCCGCGCGGCTGGCGCATCGTCTTGCATCACGCCTCCATCGCCCCCGGCGGCGCACCGGCCGATGCCGCGGGGACACAGATCCTGCACTGATGGCTTTATCTCTTTCTTACACCGCCCCGCTGTGGCTGCCTGGCGGCCACGCGCAAACGATTTATCCGGCCGTGTGCCTTGCCAAGCCGGCCGTGGCCTTCCGCCGCGAACGCTGGCAAGCGCCCGATGGCGATTTCGTCGACGTCGACCTGGTCGACGGCCAACCGGGCCAGCCCTTCGTGGTGCTGTTCCACGGCCTGGAAGGCTCGTCGAACAGCCATTACGCGCGCGCGCTGATGGCCGAGGTGGCCGCGCGCGGCTGGTCCGGCGCCGTGCCGCATTTTCGCGGCTGCTCGGGCGAAGCCAACCTGGCCCCACGTTTCTACCATTCTGGCGATGCGCAGGAAGTGGACTGGATCGTGCAGCGCCTGCGCCCGCGCGCCACCGGTAAATTTTACGCGGCCGGCGTCTCGCTGGGCGGCAACGCCCTGCTGTGCTGGCTGGGCCAGTCGCAGCACCAGGCCGATTTCATCGATGCGGCCGCGGCCGTATCGGCCCCGCTGGACCTGGCGCAAGGGGGCAAGGCCCTGTCTTCGGGCGCCAACCGGCTCTACACGCGCATGTTCCTGAATACCTTGAAACCGAAATGCCTGGCCAAGCTGGAACAGTTCCCCGGCCTGTTCGCGCGCGACGCCATGCTGGCCGCGCGCGACTTGCACGCCTTCGACAATGTCGTCACGGCCCCCCTGCACGGCTACCGCGACGCCGACGATTACTGGCACCGCGCCAGCGCCAAGCACGTCTTGCACGACATCACCGTGCCGACCCTGGTACTGAATGCGCAAAATGATCCTTTCCTGCCCGGACGCTTCCTGCCGCGCAGCGCCGCGCCGAACGTCACGCTCGAGTATCCGCGCCACGGCGGCCACGTCGGCTTTGCCGCCGGCAAGTTGCCGGGAAGCACTCGCTGGCTGCCGCAACGGCTGCTCTCCTTTTTTGAAAACGGCAACATGGCGCCGTCTGTGTCGCAAAGCTGGCACGCTGGCGGTGCGCCCACTCACATGGAAAACGCTACACATGGATGAACTCGTCAAGCAAGCCCTGGCCAAATGGCCGAACGTACCGCACTGCTACGGCTGGCTGGGCCTGGATGCGCGCGGCCACTGGCGCATGCGCGACCAGCAGGCGCAACAGCAACAACTGCCCGGCGACAAGATCGCCCACGCGGCCCTGTTGAATTTCATCAACCGCAATTACGCCCAGGACGAACGCGGTTGCTGTTTTTTTCAGAACGGCCCGCAGCGCGTGTATGTGAACCTGGAGGCGACGCCGTATATCGCCCGCAGCGATCCGCAGCACGGTTTTGTCTTGCAGACGGGCGCGCCGCTGGAACAGATCGAGCAAGTGTATTGGTGCGACGACGGCATGCTGATCTTGCGCCATGGCGATATCGTGGCGCAGGTCGACGACCGCGACCTGTCCCAGGTGCTCGATGCGCTACATGTCGATGGCCAAGTGGCCAGCGACGACGACTTGCTGGACTGGCTGGAATTGCACCAGGGCAGCTTGACCCTATTGCACGCGGGCAAGCACATTGCCGTGCAGCCGCTGCGCTACGATGCCGTGCCGCAAACCTTCGACTTCCAGCCGGTGCCGCAAGCCGATCAAGACTAGCCCTTCTGGTCCTTGATCTGTTCGCGGCGCTTTTCCTGCAGTTCGCGTTCGCGCGCATCGATCACCGCCTGGTCGTAAAAGGTGGCGTCCGTCGATTTGCGGGCGATCGTCAGCTGGTCCAGCGCGGCCATGGTGGCGCCCTGCAAGACGTACGATTCGGCCAGCGCCATGTGCTGCAAGGTCATCTTGCCCTGGTCCGCATAAGCTTTCGCCAGTAAATCGTAGAGTTCCGGCTCTTCCTTGTACAGCTGCACCTGCTCGCGCAAATACAGGGTCGATTGCTCCAGCTTGCCGGCAGCCATCAACGCTTCCGCATACTGGTGGGCAATGCCGCGCGAGAGGGGGAACTGCTGGCGCGCAGCGTCGGCCGCCTTCAGTGCCTGTTGCGCCACTTCCTTCTTTTGCGCCGGCATCAACAGCACTTCCAGCGCCATCGCGGCCAGCAGGGAATTGGGACCCTGCGTGCCGCCCGACGTCAGCACATTTGGCGCGGCCGGCTGGTGCAGTGCCGCATTGGCCGCATCGAGTTCCTTTTGCGCCTCCGCCGGCTTGCCCTGCTTGACGGCGACAAAGGACAAACCGTAATGGGCGGCCGTCACCTGGAAGCGGCTTTGCTGTTCCAGCTGCGTCTTGAAGAGGGCTTTGGCATTCAACAAACCTTGCACGCTTTCATCCTGCAGCACGCGGGCGCGCGCCCGGGCCAGGTGGAAACTCAGGCTGTCCGCCCGCTGCTTGTAAGGCTGCTCGCGGATGCGCGCCTGGATGTCGGCGATGCGTTCCGTCGTCAGCGGGTGGGTCTGCAGGTAGGCGGGCATCAGATCGCTGTACGAGCGGCTGGCCGCCTGCATGCGGCCGAAGAAGGCCACCATGCCGGTGGTGTCGAACCCGGCTTCGCCCATGATCTGGAAACCGATGCGGTCCGCCTCGCGTTCGGCGTCGCGGCCGAAATTGAGCTGGCGCTGGATGGCCAGGCCCTGGCCGGCGGCAAACACGCCCATGGCCACGTCGCCGCCGGCGCGCGAAGCGAGCGCCGCCAGCAGCATGGCGGCCAGCGGCATCAGGGCATCCTGGCGCTGCTGGCCCAGCATGCGCGCGATATGGCGCTGCGCCACATGGCCGATCTCGTGCGACAGCACGGACGCCAGTTCCGCCTCCGTTTGCGCCGCCAGCACCAGGGCCGAGTGCACGCCGATGAAGCCACCGGGCAAGGCAAACGCGTTCAACTGGGGATCGCGCACGGCAAAGAAAAAATAATCGTAATTCGTTTCGCCGCGCACGCTGGGACGCGCCGCCACGAGCGCGTTGCCGAAGGTATTCAGGTATTCGAGCAAGGGCGCGTCATCGAGGTAGTCGCGGTCGCCGCGGATGCCGCGCATGATTTCCTCGCCGATCTTGCGCTCCATCGCCGGCGACAGGTCTTCGCGCGAGGTGTCGCCCAGGTTCGGCAGGTTTGGCGCCGGCGGCACGGCCAGCGGCGTCCAGCTGCTTGCAGGCTTGGCCGCCACGCTGGCGGCCGGCGCCTCAGGCGCGGAGGTATAGGTTTGCGCCAGCGCAGAAGGGGCAGCGCAGCACAGCGCGGCCAGCAGGGACGCACGCCATGGCTGGCGCAGCCATGCGGCAGCGGCGTTTTCAAGTACGGTCTGGAGGGGAGTTTTTGAATTCACGGGTGCTATCATACCTTGTTAGCGGCACCCATTCCCACGCGTGCCGCGCCCCACTCCTCACCTATTTTTGACGCCATGACAACAGCAGACAAGCAAGCCCCCGCCGGGGAATTGACCCATTTCGACGCCACGGGCCAGGCCCATATGGTCGACGTGGGCAGCAAGGAAGACACGCGCCGCAGCGCCGTGGCCGCAGGCACCATCCGCATGCAGCCCGCCACCCTGGCATTGATCATTTCGGGCAATGCAAAAAAAGGCGACGTGCTGGGCATCGCCCGCATCGCCGCCATCATGGGCGCCAAGCGCACCAGCGACCTGATTCCCCTGTGCCACCCGCTGGCCCTCACGCGCGTCACCGTCGATTTTGAAGTGGACGAAGCGGCCAACAGCGTGCACTGCCGCGCCCAGGTCGACACGACGGGCAAGACGGGCGTGGAAATGGAAGCGCTCACTTCCGTGCAGATCGGCTTGCTGACAATTTATGACATGTGCAAAGCCGTCGACCGGGGCATGGTCATGACGAATGTGCGCGTGCTGGAAAAGCATGGCGGCAAGTCGGGTGATTGGACAGCGGCTGTGTGAGCTCCAGTGGCAAGCGCGCTAATTTAGTACGCCGCACCGTCAAGGCGTTAGTCTGGCAGCCTGCTGCACGCAGGCAGATGCATGGCGCGTCCCATGAAAAGAGCCAGAACCACTAACGCCATGGCGTGTATCGACTGGCGAAGGGCACAGGGGCGCTTACTTCGCGCAGATGTCATTCAAGAGCAGCTTTCACTGAATCAAGCCACATCGACGACATTTTTTCTTGCCCTTTTTCGTTTAAATGACAAGCATCAAACCTGTACTCATCACCCAGCAAATTCGTGTTTGGCCCGGGATAACGCTTCAATTCAGGCGCATTGCCAAATATTAATTGAGCAGACTCGATATTACGGTCATACGCCATCCCGCAACGCGAATGAGCAGCAATCATCCAGCGGTTTACCTTGATTTTACTATTGACGTAGCCAATTACTTCGCCCAATCGCTGTATATACACATCTTTGTCAGTACCGGAATCCGAAGAACCCTGGTGCCAAAACGCAAAATCAAATTTAATTCCCTGTGCCAGGATTACGCCGATTGCAATGTTGAGCTTTCCAAATGCCACACCACCTGCCTGCCAATCTGCCACTTTAGTCCCACCCACACCGATCGGCATAAAAATGACTTTACGCGCGATACCTGCCCCAATCAACTTTTTCCCCAGCGGCATCCACATTGATCCATGATTACAATCGGCCCACTCAAAGGGGTCACTTGCAATTTTTATCACGCCATCTTTACCAACCTGAAATACATTATCCACAGCAGGATAAACATGTTCATTGCAATTCGATGATATCGATTGACCGATGACCAAAATTCGTAGTTCCGGCAAGGGATCGGGAATAACGGGGGTGACGGGAATGACTGGAATGATTGGGGGGACCGGGGGGACTGGGATGACTGGAGTGACCGGAGTAACCGGCGGGACGGGAATGACGGGAATAATCACAGCACCGTCAGGCGCACTGCCAGTACCGCCGCCGCATGCGGCAATTACCAAAATACAAGATAGGCCGAGAAGATACTTAAACAAACGAAGATTTTTCATCATTGAAGTCATGTTGACATCCATAAAAAAACATCACGTCTGGCGCGTGCGGTGTTCGCAAGCGTCCACATTCAAGTCACCTTCCATGCAGCATGGATGAAGTGGGATATTGCTCATACATCTCAGAAAGCGCTAACAACACTCCATGAAATATATCGAATAAAAAAACGCTCGCTATTGAGAAAAATCGAAAGATATGTCTTATGGGAACAAATGACATTGCTGTCTTCCCATGAGGTCATGCCAAATGTAAAAATAGCAATTAAATAGAAGAGGAAAGGTGATAAGCAGGAAGAGTGGGGCTTGCAGACTTGTTGAAACATTGACGTCCACGGAGGTCGGTCTGTTGCCGACCTGAGACATGTGCAACGCCGTCGATTGCGGCATGGTCTTGACGAACGTGCGCGTGCTGGAAAAGCATGGCGGCAAGTCGGAAGACTGGTGGTGATATAGCAAGACACAATTTGACTACACCGCTGTATCGAAACTAGACTGACAAATGCTCTGCAAGAAGCAAAGCATTCCTCATGCTTATCTATCCGGAGGAATATTATATGCAGGAGCTAACTAGGCGGCAAGAAATGACGGGCGGTTAAAACGTCATACGTTCACCACCCCGCCACAGAAAAACTATACATCAACAAATACCCCTGTCGGTTCGACAAGCGTGTATTATTTTTTGGCACATCAGCATGCGCCATTTATTGCAAAAATGAAGTTTTTAAAATTACTTAAAATAATATAGCAAGGATTCCTTTTGATATTTCACACTTGCAATATCTACGCTTTGTATCTTACTGAGCCATAATTGAGCCAATGTATTTTGCCCAAGCTCATTCAGCGAACAATTTCCAGAGCGATACTTTTCATCGAGCTGAGCAACATCCGGCCCAGGAAACCGATTTAATAGAGCTTCCCATTTTCCCGAAGTAGCATGCGTAGTATTTTTTTCACCACATTTACCATTGCGTCCAATTATCCATTTTTCCACAGCCATACCAAGACTCACGGATTTGACTACGCGCCGGACTTCGCCTTCATATTTTGACTCTAGCAATTGATTATCTGCAAACCAACCTTGCCATAGTGCGTAATTAAATTTTATATTTCTTAATTTCGCCGTTTTCATGGCTAACTGCAGATCTTTATATAAAACTCCACCAGTCAGCCAATCATCTACACGCTCTCCCGATGCGCCAAGCGTCATGAAAAAGACACGTTCAGCGATACCCGCCTGAACTATTTTTTGACCTAAAAGCACAGAAATATTATCAGCAGCACAGTCGGCCCGTCCGGTCGAGAGCCGTGCAGGGGTCTCCTGTCCGTTCAAACCAAGTAGATACACACCCTGAACTTTTTCATGTGCCACTTCGCGACAGGCCGCCGTGCCACCTTCTTGCATTACAAGTATATGAAGGTCGCGGGCGCTTGTTGATACCGAAAACAAAAGCAACGGTATTACCAGAAAAATCTTAACACCCGACAACATAACGACTCCGTTTTTTCAAAACTTTCTTCATTATTAAAACCACAGCGATGGACACACAAAAAACAACTCCGACCTCCAGGAAAATTTTTCCAGCCTCACTGAAAAATACATTTCTCGCCATCAACTTAGAAAATGCATAAATAACAAAGCCATGCACAAAAAACAATCCAAAACTTATCTTTGCAAAATATCCTAATATTTTATTTTCACGATTCATGAATCGTTCAAAAAGAAAAAATATAGCGACCAACAATGCCAATTTCCCAATTGAAATATAATTTGGAAGGCCTAAACCGCTAAAAAAATCCGGAGGAAATTTTGGTTGTTTAAAATACAGTGATGCAGAAATAAAAAACACAAAAAAGGAGACCGTGATAATTATTGTTTTAGCCGACTTGCTTAAATTATCCAATACTGATGCATTACTTGCCGCCAGCACGCCAAACAAATAAAATCCTAGGAAGTGCAGGAATGCCAGAATAGCGTTTGAATTATTTATTGGCCGGGAAGAAAAAGCACTAAACAGCAATGCAAAAAATGTCACCGCATACAATGATTTCGTTTTAGACAACACATTAAAAACTGGCGTCATTAAAAAAAATATTACTATCATCGGTATAAACCAGAGTGGGAAAACAATTGCCCACCCAACAAGCAGAGACCACAATACATAATTTAATGGGGTCAAATCAAATAGAACATTTTGTGAAACATAAAGCTTCAAGGACAAAGCTATAAAAGCAAAGAAAAAATATGGCAAAATTACATACTTTGCCTTTTTTAGCAAATAGTCCATGTAATTAAATTTATTCACTTCCAGATAACAAAATAAATATCCTGAAATAAATACAAACCAAGTTGTAGCATCCGTCAAAGTAAAATTCAGATACTTTCCCATGCCGCCCATTTCCTGAATGGATGGCGTATGAGAAAGGATGACAAAAAGTATCGCCATGCCTCTGAAATTATCCAAAAAATACCTAAAATTCAATTTCATTTATTACTCAATTCCATTATTTAAGGGCGGACTTTATTGATTCCAACCACATCGCCGCCATTTCATCTTGGCCACTTTTTTTAAGGTGACAACCATCAGTCCTGTACTCATCTCCCAACAAATTGCTATTGGCACCGACATAACGCTTAAGCTTGGCCATTTTCCCCATTTCCATCTGAGCAGATTCAATATTGCGATCATAGGCTCCGAAGCATCGCGAGTGAACGCCTATCAGCCATCGATTAATTTTTACTCGCTCATCGACGTAATCAATTACAGCGCCAAGACGACTCATGTAGGCGTTTTTCTCCATTCCGGAATTTGACGACCCTTGATGCCAGAAAGCGAAATCAAAACCAATTCCTTGTCCCTGAATTAAAGAAATTGCAGAATTCAATTTCTTAAACGCGATTCCATTCGCCTGCCAATCTTCAACCTTGGATCCGCTAACACCAATGGGCATAAAAGTCACTTTACGTGCAATACCAGCATCGATCAGTTTCTTCCCAAGAGGCATCCACATTGAACCTCTTTCACAATCCGCCCATTCAAACGGATCTGCCGCTGCTTTGACAGATCCATTGTTACCGATCTGAAATACATTATCTACTGGGCCATATTTATACTCGTTGCAATTGGATGATATAGACTGCCCTATCACCAAAATACGAAGTTCCGGCAGTGGGTAAATAATGACAGGAACAAAAACAGGTTCATTAGAACTTCCTGCACTACTCGAATTACCTCCTCCACATGAGGTCGCCATCAGGCCTATAAAAATGGCCAACGCACATTTAATCAATTTCATTTTTTCTCTGAATGATCTATATTTTATGGCATGGAAAAAGCCAGCCTCTTGAACTTTTTTAGAGCCCTACGACAGCCAGACAGCAATAAAGTCAGCCATGTATCTACTCTCGTGCCCACACTGGCAGCTACTTACATCATCAACACGACAAGAAATGTACAAACAATCAACGAGAAAAAGATCAAGTCATATAAAAAAATACAATGTTACCGACTCAATTCCGTAGCGGAAAAGTAATGAAAAATCACTAAAGTGTAACATATTCATGCGTAAATAAGATTTACGTCAGAAGAAATCACACTTCCCAGTGCATAGAAAGAAACATTTGTTACAATTAGATACAAACCAAGTGCATTATTTTTATCATTCCTCTTCATATCCGCAGCTAAGGCACGCCGTCTCGTCTTCGTCTCAACTGGCAATCGCTTGTCAGCATAATACGTTCGTGTCTCACGTAATCTGTACATAACGAGGCAGACCATGTCAACGACACATCGTAGATTCATCGATCTAGATTCGCTCACGTTCGCTTCTTCGCCAGCTAAAATGCAGCATCAGAATTGCATAGCAAAACACCGACGACAGGGTTACCGCCCATCACATCTCTGACGTTTGCTCGGAAGTCCTGTTTTTACGACGCATGGATACAATAGGACAAACTAAAGATATATGGAACGCGCCGCGCTGCACCGGTTTGTCAGTGATTAAAGTCGGAAGAGGGTATGGCAAGTATCTTGCGCGGCAATTCGAGGGAACAATATCCCTCGCATGCCAATTGGCCCACGTGGCATGTCCGGCAACTTGGTTATCAAGTAAGAGAAGTTTCGATTCGCCCACCAAGAGAGTTGCCAATCCCGATACTGGCTTGATGGCAACAGATATTTCCTTGCCAGCCACTGCAATACCTGGATGAGGCTTGCCCGCCACCTTCAAGTAATGTCTTTCTCACATACCCAGGATTATCGCGCACGAGACCGCGTCACAAAACGTGCCGTATGCGAAGATCGTCCGCACGCCATGCAAACAATAGCCACAGGCCACATCCCAGGCACAGGACGATAATGGCGATCGACAGGGGCAAGTGAAATTGCGCCAGTCCCGCCAGTGCGAAGCCGGCGTGGATCAGGAAGGTGCCCACGCCCAGTACGGCGCATACTGCCGCATAGCTAGGCGCATGTCTGGTGTTCAGCAATACATGCCGGTAGCCGATCAGCACCACGGCAATCGCCGCCAGGTTAAACACGAGAAAACCCTGCACGCCGCCCGGCAGATGGAACATCTCCCACTCTTTCCAGTAGGCAGCGTCGATTTGATGCAGGATGAGGAACAACATGGTCCAGAAGTAGCTGCGCGGCATAGGATTTACATTCGTCAATATTGAAGCAATTGTAAAGCCTGCACCGCGCGGCGGCGCGTGCACCTGGCATTTTTCGATGCCAATATGAATTTCATTGATATAAATGCTTTTTCATCAAGAAATCATGCATACTGCGAGTCGTCCATATCCAGATGAGCATCGCATGACAAGCAAGCAGCCCGCCGTGGAAACCAAGCTCCAGGACTTCGACTTCGAGGCCATGAATCTGCAGGTGGGTGGCCGCATCCAGTTCATCACGCACCGCACCATCAAACCCATCCAGCATTTCTCGACCCTGATCGGCTATGTGAAAGATGAGTACCTGATCGTCAAGATTCCCATGGAAAACGGCGCTTCCATCGTGCTCAACGAGGGCGACAAGCTGACCATCCGCGTGTTTTCCGGCGTCACCGTGTGTTCGTTTTCCTGCAGCGTGCTGCGCATCTTTGGCCGCCCGCTCAACTATGTGCACCTGAGCTTTCCGGACGCCATCCAGGGCACCAGCCTGCGCACGGCCATGCGCGTCAAAGTGGACATTCCGGCGCAGCTGAGCTACCGCGACGTGGCGGCCGTGCCCGTGTTCATCGTCAACCTCAGCGTCTCGGGCGCGCTGATCGAGGCGCCCGGCATGCTCACACCGGACGATGAGGGCGTGGCGCTAAGCTTTACTCTGCTGGTGCAGCCGAACAAGCACCAGATGCGCGTCAATACGCGCGCCCGCATCCAGAACGTCAGCGTGGGCAAGCCGTCGAATGGCCACGCCGCCGAGGCGGCGGAAATCTATACGTATGGCGTGCAATTCATCGACCTGGAGCCGACCCACTACACCCTGCTGCAAAACCTCACCTATGAAGCGCTGATCGCGGACCGGCAAAAAATCGTCTGATACCGGGCTGACAAGCGTCACCTAGAGCGTCGGCGTCACGTCGGGAATGTTGTTTTTGGTAATCGCTTCCTTCGCCGCCGGATTCGTCACGGTGGTGCTATTGAACCAGGTCAGACTGCTCGTGCCCGGCTTCATGGTCATCGTCACGGTTTGTCCACCGATACCGGTGCCCAGGTCGGCCGCCAGGGTCAGCACGATATCGCCCTTATTCACCGTGGCGCTGGCCACTTCGCGCGTGGCACTGAACACGGGAATGGCGCTGGGCACGGCCTGGGTGGGCGTGCTGCAGGCGGCCGCCTCGCCGCCGTTTTCCTGCACGCACAGGGCCACGGCCGTTTTCAAGGGGGCAGCGGCCGCCAGCACATTGCTGACCTTGGCCCGCATCGTGTAGTCGCCATACTGGGGAATGGCCACGGCCGCCAGGATGCCGGCGATGGCCACCACGATCATCAGTTCTATCAGGGTAAATCCGCTTTGCGCGCGCATCGTATCCTCCCATGGTGCATTGCTCACGCCAGGTACGTTGCAAGCGCCATGCCAGCGGCGCGCCCGGGCAGCGGCGACACGCATGGAAAGAAAAGCGACACATTTGGGCAGGTTCGGACCAGCATCGTCCGCCCAGGCCGGGAATCGGCCTGTCTTGCGGACAAAAAAAAGGAGCCGAAGCTCCTTTTTTGTACTGCGGTAACCAGGCTGAAATTACAGCATGGCTTTCAGCAGACGCGCCATTTCCGACGGGTTTTTGGTCACGGTGATGCCGCAAGCTTCCATGATTTCCAGCTTGGCTTGTGCCGTATCGGCACCGCCCGAGATCAGCGCGCCGGCGTGGCCCATGCGCTTGCCTGGAGGAGCGGTCACGCCAGCGATGAAGCCGACGACCGGTTTTTTCATGTTGTCTTTGATCCAATAAGCCGCGTTGGCTTCGTCAGGACCGCCGATTTCGCCGATCATGATGACCGCGTCGGTATCTGGATCGTCATTGAACATCTTCATGATGTCGATGTGCTTCAGACCGTTGATCGGGTCGCCGCCGATGCCGACTGCCGACGATTGGCCCAGGCCCAGTGCGGTCAGCTGACCCACTGCTTCATAGGTCAGGGTGCCCGAACGCGACACCACGCCGATACGGCCCTTCTTGTGGATGTGACCTGGCATGATGCCGATCTTGATTTCGTCTGGCGTGATCAGGCCTGGGCAGTTAGGGCCCAGCAGCAAGGTTTTGCTGTTGGCTTTGGCCATGCGGTCTTTCAGAGCCATCATGTCACGCACAGGAATGCCTTCGGTGATGCAAATGGCCAGATCCATTTCAGCTTCGACAGCTTCCCAGATCGCCGCTGCCGCGCCTGCTGGCGGTACGTAGATCACGGACACGTTGGCGCCGGTTTCTTTTTTCGCTTCGGTCACGTTAGCGAAAATAGGAATGCCTTCGAAATCTTCGCCGGCTTTCTTCGGATTCACGCCTGCCACGAAGGCAGCTTTGCCGTTCGCGTAGTCGCGGCAACCGCGGGTGTGGAACTGGCCGGTCTTGCCGGTGATCCCTTGGGTAACGACTTTGGTATCTTTATTGATCAGAATGGACATGTTGATTCCTTAATTAAGCTTGACCGGCAGCAGCGGCAACGACGCTCTTGGCTGCATCTTCCATGGTGTCGGCTGCGATGATAGGCAGACCGGAATCGGCCAGCATCTTTTTGCCCAGGTCTTCGTTGGTGCCCTTCATGCGCACGACCAGTGGCACGTTCAGCGAGACGGCTTTCACTGCGGCGATGACGCCTTCAGCGATCACGTCGCAACGCATGATGCCGCCGAAAATGTTCACCAGGATGGCTTTCAGGCCTGGGTTTTTCAGCATGATCTTGAACGCTTCGGTGACTTTTTCCGCCGTGGCGCCGCCGCCGACGTCGAGGAAGTTGGCTGGCTCGCCGCCGAACAGTTTAATCGTGTCCATGGTGGCCATGGCCAGGCCGGCGCCGTTCACCAGGCAACCGATGTTGCCGTCGAGCGAAATGTAGGCCAGGTCGAATTTCGACGCTTCGATTTCAGCTGGATCTTCTTCGTCCAGATCGCGCAGGGCGACGATTTCCGGATGACGGAACAGGGCGTTCGGGTCAAAGTTGAACTTGGCGTCCAGGGCGATGACTTTGCCGCTGCCGGTAACGATCAGCGGGTTGATCTCGGCCAGCGAGCAGTCGGTTTCCCAGTACGCTTTGTACAGGCCTTGCAGGTTGACGCGCGCGTCGGCGATGGAGCCGGCAGGCACGCCGATTTTGGCGGCGATGTCGTCTGCCTGGGCATCGGTCAGGCCGGTGCCTGGATCGATGGTGACGTGGTGGATCTTCTCAGGGTGGCTCTCGGCCACTTCTTCGATGTCCATGCCGCCTTCGGACGACGCCATCAGGACGATTTTCTGGGTAACGCGGTCGGTGACCAGCGAAACGTACAGTTCTTGTTTGATGTCGGCGCCTTCTTCCACCAGCAGGCGGTTGACTTTCTGGCCTTCGGCGCTGGTCTGATGCGTGATCAGCTGCATGCCCATGATCTGGTCAGCGTATTCCTTGACCTGTTCGATCGATTTTGCCACTTTCACGCCGCCGCCCTTGCCGCGGCCACCTGCGTGGATCTGTGCCTTGACGACCCACACCGGGCCGCCCAGGGTTTCCGCAGCCTTGACTGCCTCTTCGACGGACATGCACGGGATACCGCGTGGTACCGTCACTCCGTGCTGCCGGAGGATTTCTTTGGCTTGATACTCATGGATTTTCATGCTGGCTTCCCTTCTGATACTGATGTGTAAAAATACGGTTAGTGGTGCAAAAAAAACAGGAAAGCGCCGGGGTCACGGCTTGGCTACCCAGCGCGGGTAATACTGTGCCACCGCCCCGCCATCGGTGCGCAGGGCGTGGCATTTGTCGAGTTGAAACGGCTTTTCATGCGATAAGTCAGCATTCGCACCGTCGCGGGTCGACCAGACATCGCCGGCAAATGCCTGAACCGTCGCAGTCGGCAAGACTTGCGCCAGTTCGGTCAAATGGGTACAGCCAGCGATTCCCGCCAGGCGCTGTTTCAAGTCGCGGCGGAAATTCTTCAATAAATTCAGACCGATCAGCGCCCGGTAAGCGGGGCCGATGGTATCGCAAAAACCGGGATAGGGCACGGCATCGGAGGCAGCTTCGGCCTCGACAATGGTCAGTTCGCGATCGACGGTAATGCGTAAATGGAGGTCATGCAGAGGGGCGCCGGCGGGACGGGGGCCCGAGGCCAGGGTCGCGTCATAGCTTTTGATATCGGTGATACGGGCGTCAATATCCCACAGGCCGTCGTCGCGCACATACGCTTGGACGTCGATAACGCGGGAGTGCCGTAAGGCGCGCCGGGATACGGGAGTTGACAGGGGCATAAGACCGATGCCGCTTGCGCGGCCATAATTAGTAAGCAGCCATGTGCATAAAGCACGCCGTTCGCAGCTTCTACGAACAGCAACCGCACCTGCGGCGCCGCAAAAACCCTAAAAGTGTAGCACACAGGGCGCTAGTTGCGCCGCAACATAATTATTTATTGGTCTGGCTGCCCGCCGCAAATTATCAATGAAAATCGCAAAATGAATGACAAACATTCACAATTCAAATAACTCGGAAGCAGGTCGGCAGGCGCCGGCAAGCTGGCCGGCGCCGCGCCTCAGTCTGTCACGCCCAGTATGCGCAAAATGGGCAAGTTACGCGCAGCGAAATGCTGTGCGTGCGCCAGCAGTTCGGCCAAGTTTTCCTCTTCCGTCAACAAGGGCTGCCCGTCCTTCGTCACCAACTGGTTCAGGCGCAGCAACACCGGCCATGTCGCGCGCACCCATTCTTGCGGCGTTGAACAACCTTGCAGTTTCGCCCACAGGAAGAGCTGTTGTAAATGCGGTACAGCCACGCCGCTGCCCGTCAGGGGACTGGCGAGGATGTTCAAATCGGTTCTTGCCAGCGCCTGTTCCAGCAGGTGCGCATTCAGGCGGGCCGTCTGCGGCCGCGCCACGGCGATGTCGGCCTCGTCCTGGACAGCCAGCACGCTGCCCTTGCTGACCAGCACCAGCATGATCTGCAGCAAGGCGGCCAGCTTGGCTTCGCTGCCCGCCAGTTGCTGCTCCAGCTCGCCTATCGTATAGACGCGATGGTCGGCCATGGCATCGAGCACGGGCGCATACACGCGCTCATCCATATCGGCGTCGCCCAGCACGCCATGCACGCTCAACACCACTTCGTCGCGCGGCACGGCCAGCATCACGCGCACGGCCCGCAAGGCGCTGGCCTGGGCGAGCGGCGTCAGCCTGCGCGCGCCCTTGACCCAGTAATCCTTGCGGAACTGCTCGTTGACGAGGAAGGCGCGCGTCGTCTCGCGGAAGGTGGGATCGGGTATCTCGGCCAGGAATTGCTGGTGCTCGGCCGTCAGGTTCAGCATGTCGACCAGAGCGGTATAGGTGGCGGACGCGGCAAACTCGAGCTTGGCTTCGCCCAGCATGGCCGCGACGCTGGAAAAGGCCATCGGTTGCCAGTCGGCATTGAAATACTCATGGGCAAGATAATGTCCATCCATCGCCTTGAGCTTGTCGATGCGGTCCGCCAGGAGCGGGTTGGCCTCCAGGAAGCGCGGTTGCGCGGCGATCATCCTGTCGACGAAATCGATGGCGCCAGCGACTCTGTCCAGCACGCCCTGGCCCGGGGCACTCATGACGCGGCTATGTTCGGCCATCAGGTCGCGCATCGGCATCATGGCGGCCCAGCCTGGCTGCGTGTTGTAACTGATGAACACGACACCGCCGACTTTCAGCTTGCGCCGCAGGAAGTCGACGATCAGCGCGCGATTGTCCGCCGAGACCCAGCTCCAGATCCCGTGCAGGCAGATAAAGTCGAAATCGGGCAAGTCGTCGCGGCGGCAAAACTGCGCGAACGATTCGTCCGTGAACTGCGCGCCGGCGCCGGCCGCGCTGGCCAGCTCCTGCGCAAAGGCGGCCTGGGAAGGATTGAAATCATTGCCATGCCAGCGCGTGGCGGACGCCGCCGCATGGATGTTGGCGCTGATGCCCTGGCCAAAGCCCAGCTCGCAAGCCGTGCCGCTGGCCGGCAAGGCAAGGCCGGCGGCCAGCAGGGGCAGCCGCAAGCGCAAGGGATTCAATTCTTCGTAATAGCCATAGGTATAAGCGATTTCGGCCATATAGCCGGCATTCCAGTTGCTCATCTTGCATCCTGTCACGATCAGTGGTGCCGCGCGCATCGCACAGCGTTCGAGCGCCAGCATACCCGATCGCGCGGCGTCGCCATACGGGAAACAGACGGCGTTTGCGAGCGCAGTTCATGGCGGCACGGCGGGGCCGCCATGAACTGCCTTATTCCTCGTCGGGATCCAGCCCCTTCAGGGCCACCTGCACGGCGCGCTGCGAAAAGCCGCGCTGCATCAAAAAACGCATCTGCTTGTTGCGCTGCTCGGCATCCTGCGCCACTTCACCAAATTTGCGGCGCCACACTTCGCGCGCGCGTGCGGTCTCGCCTTCGGCCAGGCCCGCCTTGAGTTCCTGCAGCGCCTCGCCACCGATGCCATGGCTTTGCAACTCCGCCATGATGCGGCTGTTGCCGAAACGGGCCGAGCGGCGGTGGATCAGCGACTCGGAAAAGCGCTCCTGCGACAGCCAGTTCGCTTGCTCCAGGCTGTCGAGCAAGGCTTCCACGTCATCGCCCTCTTGCGCATGGCGCTGCAGCTTGCGCCGCAATTCCATGCGGCTGTGTTCACGCATCGACAGAAAGCGTAGCGCCCTGCCCTTCAGGCTCAGTTGTACTGCGGCCATACACCCACCTTGTCTTTCATTCCACGATCACATCACCCAAACACAATCGCCGCCCGGCGCAACAGCGCGGGACGGCGATCATGGTCCTACCTTGCGGCAAGCCATGCGTAGGTCGGATCAGGCCCCCTGGGCCGTCATCCGACAACATTGTTGACGTCTGTGGTGTTGTCGGATTACGCGCGGCTTTGCCGCGCTCATCCGGCCTACTCTGGCTTGGCTTCCGCAGCCTTGGCAGCCTTGTCGGCGGCTTTATCGGCTTTTTCCGGCTTTTCAGCAGCCAGCGGCGGCAGTTCGCGCACGCCCAGCGACGCGCGGACCTTGTTTTCGATTTCGCGGGCCAGCGCCGGCCGCTCTTGCAGGAAGGCGCGGGCGTTGTCCTTGCCCTGGCCGATGCGTTCGCCGTTGTAGCTGTACCACGAACCGGATTTTTCCACGATCTTGGCATCCGAACCCAGGTCCAGGATTTCGCCTTCGCGCGAGGTGCCGGCGCCGTACAGGATGTCGAAGTGCGCTTCCTTGAACGGTGGCGCGATCTTGTTCTTGACGACCTTGACCTTGGTTTCGTTACCGATTACTTCATCGCCGGACTTGATCGAGCCGGTGCGGCGGATATCGAGGCGCACGGAGGCGTAGAATTTCAGGGCGTTACCGCCGGTGGTCGTTTCCGGGCTGCCGAACATCACGCCGATCTTCATGCGGATCTGGTTGATGAAGATGACCAGGGTATTCGTGCGGTTGATGGAACCGGTCAGCTTGCGCAGGGCTTGCGACATCAGACGCGCTTGCAGGCCTGGCAGGGAATCGCCCATGTCGCCTTCGATCTCGGCGCGTGGCGTCAGTGCGGCCACGGAGTCGATGACGACGAGGTCGACACTGCCCGAACGCACGAGGGCGTCGCAGATTTCCAGCGCCTGCTCGCCCGTGTCCGGTTGCGAGATCAGCAATTCATGCAGGTTCACGCCCAGCTTTTGCGCGTAACCGACGTCGAGCGCGTGCTCGGCATCGATAAAGGCGCAAGTGCCGCCCAGTTTTTGCATTTCAGCGATGGTTTGCAGGGTCAGGGTGGTTTTACCCGACGATTCCGGACCGTAGATCTCCACCACGCGGCCGCGCGGCAAGCCGCCCACGCCCAGCGCGATATCGAGGCCGAGCGAACCGGTCGACACGACTTGCACTTCTTCGATCGGTGCGCTGGCATCCATGCGCATGACCGAACCTTTGCCAAACTGCTTCTCGATCTGCGCCAGTGCGGCGGCGAGCGCCTTGGCTTTTTCCGATGCGGGTACTACAGCTTTTTTATCGTCCATATGTTCTTTCAGCCGTTCTACAGTTGCGGATTCACGTGACGCATCTACGTGAACCGTGCAGCCTGCGATAGCGCCAGTGGGTTAAATTCTTTACACAGACAGTACTGTATAAAAAAACAGTGATCAATGCAAGCGGAACGTGGATTTGTTTTGAAACAGATCAATACAAGCCTGGTTTCTCACAAAAACTCGCCACCTTGCGGAAAATGAAACACAATACAAACTTCTACCGCCGCAAGCATAGGAAGTGCACCATGCGTATTTTACTTGCCGAAGATGACAGCGTGCTGGCCGATGGCCTGACCCGCTCGCTGCGCCAGTCCGGTTATGCGATCGACTACGTCAAGACGGGGCAAGAGGCCGATACGGCCCTGTCCACCCAGGAATTCGACCTGCTGATCCTCGACCTGGGCCTGCCCAAGATGTCCGGCCTGGAAGTGCTGCGCCGCCTGCGCGCGCGCGCCTCGCTGTTGCCCGTGCTGATCCTGACGGCCGCCGATTCCATCGAGCAACGCGTGAATGGCCTCGACCTCGGTGCCGATGATTATATGGCCAAGCCGTTCGCCCTGTCGGAACTGGAGGCAAGAGTGCGCGCCCTGACGCGCCGCGGCGCTGGCGGCGGCGCCACCATCATCAAGCACGGCCCCCTCAGCTACGACCAGGTGGGGCGCAGCGCCTACATCAACGACCAGATGCTCGACCTGTCGGCGCGCGAACTGGGCTTGCTGGAAATATTGCTGGGCCGCACCGGCCGCCTCGTCTCGAAAGAGCAGCTGGTCGACCACCTGTGCGAATGGGGCGAAGAAGTGTCGAACAACGCCATCGAAGTGTATGTGCACCGCCTGCGCAAGAAAATCGAGGTGGGCGGCGTGCGCATCGCCACCGTGCGCGGCCTCGGCTATTGCCTGGAAAAATACTCGGAAGCGGCGCGCCTGAACGCCGAAGCGGGCGAGGCGGCAAGCCCGGCCAGCGGACCCGCCAGCAAGTGAAGGCGCGCGAGGCGCCAGCGGACGAGCCGGAAGACGACGACTGGTTCGAGCCGCCCACCACGGAGCAGGATGACACCATCGAGCATTCGCTGTTCGGCGAAATCCTCGACTGGATGCTGGCGCCCTTGCTGCTGCTGTGGCCGATGAGCATCGCCATCACCTATCTGGTGGCCAAGGGCATCGCCAATCAGCCGTTCGACCATGCGCTGGAAGACAGCGTGACCGTGCTCACGCAACAGGTCAAGCAGGCCGACGGCGCCATGCTGCGCCGCGTGCCGGACAAGAACGAAAAGAGCAGCAATAATAATGGCCGCGACTTCCTGCGCGGCGACGATATCGACACCCTGTATTACCTGGTGGTGGGGCCGCGCGGCGAATACCTCGATGGCGACCGCGATTTGCCGCCGCCGCAGGACCCCGACAAATACCGCAGCGGCATGGTGCTGTTTCGCAACGACACCATCCATGGCACGCCCGTGCGCGTGGCGTTCAGCTATCTCGACATTCCCTCCAGCAACGACGACGAGCCCAGCCGCGCACTGGTGCAAGTGGCGGAAACCCTGGAAAAGCGCGCCCAGCTGGCCAATGAAATCATCAAGGGCGTGATCTTGCCGCAGTTCATCATCCTGCCCGTGATTTTGGCCCTGGTCTGGTTTGCCCTGGCGCGCGGCCTGTCGCCGCTGGCGCAATTGCAGGAGCGCATACGCGCCCGGCCGCCCGACGATTTATCACCAATCGAATCGGGCCAGGTGCCCGAGGAAATCACGCCGCTGGTCGGTTCCCTCAACGAAATGCTGGCGCGGCTGTCGCTGTCGATCGACATGCAGAAACGCTTCATCGCCGATGCCGCGCACCAGATGAAGACGCCGCTGGCCGGCATGCGCATGCAGTCCGAGCTGGCCCTGCGCCAGACCGACCACGACGAAATCCACCGCTCGCTGCTGCAACTGGCGAAAAGCTCGGAAGCGGCCACGCGCCTGGTCAACCAGCTGCTGGCCCTGGCGCGCGCGGAAAACCAGCCGCAGGCGGGCACGGCGTTCGAGCCGATCGAGCTGAGCGAACTGGCGCGCGGCGTGGTGCAGGACTGGGTGCAAGCCTCGTTTGCCCAGCATATCGACCTGGGCTTCGAGCAGCCCGCGTATTCGATCATGATTTCCGGCAATGCCATGATGCTACGCGAGCTGCTGAGCAACCTGATCGACAATGCCCTGCGCTACACGCCGTCGGGCGGCAGCGTCACGGTGCGCGTGCGCAGCACCCTGGAACTGGCCATCCTGGAAGTGGAAGATACGGGCCCCGGCATTGCGCCGGCCGAGCGGGCCCACGTGTTCGAACGCTTTTACCGCATTCTCGGCAGCAATGTCGACGGTAGCGGCCTGGGCCTGGCCATCGTGCGCGAAATTGCCCAGCAGCATGGCGCCGAAGTCGATATTTTTAACAATCCGCGCGCGCAGTCGCCGAAGCTGCCGGGCACCCTGCTGCGCCTGAGCATCGCCCTGCTGTTGCCGGACGCGCCAGAAGAGGATGACATCACGTATGGATAAGCCAAGCCCAAGCGCTCCCCCGGCGCGGCCGGCGCGCACGCCCAGCCCAGAGTTGCAGGCGCGCCGCGATGTGCACTGGCGCAAGACACGGCGCCTGACGGCCATCCTGCTGCTGGTCTGGCTGCTGACGGGCTTCCTGACCGTGTTTTATGCGCGCGAACTGTTGCATTTAAATCTGTTCGGCTGGCCGCTGCCCTTTTATATGGCGGCCCAGGGCGCCTCGCTGGTCTACCTGGCCATCATCGCCTTCTACGCCTGGCGCATGCGGCGCCTGGACCGGGCTTTTCATGCCGAGGAGCAAGCATGAGCGGCCAACCCACTTTCTTTGCGCGCCTGTGCCGCTACTACCTGCTGTTTACGGCCGGCTTCGCCGCCTTCCTGCTGGCTTTGTCCGTGCTGGAACAGGAAGGCATGCCGCGCGCGTGGATCGGCTACCTGTTCATGCTCGTCACCATCACCCTGTACGCCACCATCGGCGTCATCAGCCGCACCTCGAACGTCACCGAATACTATGTGGCGGGGCGCCGGGTGCCGGCCATGTTCAACGGCATGGCCACGGCCGCCGACTGGATTTCGGCGGCCAGCTTCATCAGCCTGGCCGGCGGCCTGTACCTGAACGGTTTCGACGGCCTGGCCTTCATCATGGGCTGGACGGGCGGCTATTGCCTCGTGGCGCTATTGATCGCCCCCTACCTGCGCAAGTTCAGCCAGTATACGATTCCCGATTTCCTCGCCGCCCGCTATGGCAGCGGCACCGACAAACGGGGCGCCAGCGTGCGCGTGGTGGCCGTGGCCGCCACCATCATCGTGTCGTTTACCTATGTGGTGGCGCAGATCTACGCCGTCGGCCTGATCGCCTCGCGCTTCACGGGCGTGGATTTTTCCGTCGGCATCTTCCTGGGCCTGGCCAGCATCCTCGTGTGCTCCTTTCTGGGCGGCATGCGCGCCATCACCTGGACCCAAGTGGCGCAATACATCATCATCCTCGTCGCCTTCCTGATTCCCGCCATATGGCTGTCGGTCAAGCATGCGGACAATCCCGTGCCGCAGATCGCCTACGGCAAGGTGTTGCCGCAACTGAGCGCGCGCGAACACGTGCTGGAAACGGATCCGAAAGAAAACGCCGTGCGCGCCATCTTCCACCAGCGCGCCATCAGCTACCAGGCGCGCATCGACGGCTTGCCCGCTTCCTGGGAACAGGGCCATCTGACGGCCCAGCGCCAGCTCGATAGTTTGCGCCAGCGCAATGCCTCACTGTTCGACATCCGCAACGCGGAACGCTATCTGATTGCCTATCCGAAGAGTCCGGACGAGGCACGCGTGCTGTGGCAGACGGCGCAGGCGCAGAACCAGAAACGCGCCGAGCCGATCATTCCGCATGCGCAACCGTTTCCCGCCGCCGACCGGGAGCAGTCTGACATCAAGCGCAACAATTTCCTGGCTCTCGTGTTCTGCATGATGCTGGGCACGGCCGCCCTGCCGCATATCCTCATGCGATCGTACACCACGCCCTCCGTGCACGAGACGCGCGTCTCCGTCTTCTGGACCCTGTTCTTCATCTTGTTGATCTACCTCACGATTCCCGCACTGGCCGTGCTGGTCAAGTACGATATTTACTCGGCTCTCGTGGGCACGCAATACGCGAACCTGCCCACCTGGGTGTCGTACTGGGCCAATGTGGACAAGCTCAGTCCCCTGATCAGCATCGTCGACGTCAACCGCGACGGCATCGTGCAACTGGCGGAAATTTCCATCGATGCCGACGTGCTGGTGCTGGCCACGCCCGAGATCGCCGGCCTGCCCTACGTGATCTCCGGCCTGGTGGCGGCCGGCGGCCTGGCCGCCGCCCTGTCGACGGCCGACGGCTTGCTGCTGGCCATCTCCAACGCCCTGTCGCACGACGTGTATTACAAGGTGGTCGACCCGACCGCCTCGACGCAAAAGCGCGTGACGATTTCAAAATTGCTGCTGCTGGCCGTGGCCTTCATCGCCGCCTATGCGGCCTCGCAAAAGCCGGCGGACATTTTGTCGCTGGTGGGCGTGGCCTTTTCCCTGGCCGCCTCGACCCTGTTCCCGCCGCTGGTGCTGGGCGTGTTCTGGCAACGCGCCAACTATCAGGGCGCGCTGGCCGGCATGCTGACGGGCTTTGGCGTGTGCCTGTATTACATGCTGCACACGAGCACCATGCTGGGCGGTAATGCCAGCGGTCAATGGTTCCATATCGCGCCTATTTCCGCCGGCATCTTCGGCGTGCCGGCCGGCCTGGCCGCCGCCGTGCTGGTCAGCTGGCTGACGCCGGCGCCGGGACGCCGCAGCACGGGGCTGGTCGAGCATATCCGGGCGCCGGAATAACAGCGCATCATGACCTGGGGTAAAAAGACAGCGCCGCGGCAAAAAAGGAGTAGGCTGGAGGGTCGTTCCATTTACGAGGAAATCCCATGCCGTCTGGAAAAATTCTTGTTGCCCAGGGAGGCGGCCCCACCGCCGTCATCAACCAGTCGCTGGTGGGCGTGGTGCTCGAATCGCGGCGCTTTCAGCATGTCACGCGCGTGTATGGCGCGCTGCATGGCGTGCGCGGCATCGTCAATGAAGAATTCGTCGATCTGACGCAGGAAACCAGCCACAACCTGGAACTGGTGGCCGCCACGCCGTCTTCGGCCCTCGGTTCCACGCGCGACAAGCCCGACATTGCCTACTGCCAGCAAATCTTCGAAGTGCTGCGCGCGCACGAGATCGAACACTTCTTTTACATCGGCGGCAATGACTCGTCCGACACCGTGCGCATCGTCAGCGAGGAAGCGCACAAGGCCGGCTATCCGCTACGCTGCATCCACATTCCGAAGACCATCGACAACGACCTGGTCGGCAGCGACCACACGCCCGGCTTTCCCTCGGCAGCGCGTTTCGTCGCACAAGCGTTCGCCGGCGCCAACCTGGACAACGCAGCCTTGCCCGGTGTGTACGTGGGCGTGGTGATGGGCCGCCACGCGGGCTTCTTGACGGCCGCCTCGGCCTTGGGCAAGAAGTTCCCCGACGATGGCCCGCACCTGATCTACCTGCCCGAGCGCGTCTTCGTGCTGGAGAACTTCCTTGCCGACGTGAAGGCGACCTATGAAAAATATGGCCGCTGCGTGATCGCCGTCTCGGAAGGCATCCACGACGCTTCGGGCGAACCGATCGCCAGCCTGCTGGCCAAACAGGTGGGCAATGAGGTCGAACGCGATGCGCACGGCAATGTGCAATTGTCCGGCACGGGCGCGCTGGCCGACCTGCTGTGCGACGAAATCAAGGCCAAACTGGGCATCAAGCGCGTGCGCGGCGATACCTTCGGCTATCTGCAGCGCTCCTTCATCGGCTGCGTCTCTGATGTCGATCAACGCGAAGCGCGCGAAGTGGGCGAGAAGGCGGTGCAGTTCGCCATGTGGGGCGACCGTGACGGCTCTGTTGCCATCAAGCGTACGGGCTTTTATTCCGTCGATTATGAATTGCTGCCGCTCACCGAGGTCGCGGGCAAGACCCGCACCATGGAAGACGAATTCATCAGCGCCAGCGGCACGGACGTCACCGATGCTTTCAGGTTATATCTGCGCCCGCTGCTGGGTTCGGGCATGCCCGATGCGTTCCGCCTGCGCGCCGCAAAAGTAGCGAAGGTCTTGAAACCTTAGCTGTTTTCCGCCAGCAATAGCGGCCGCAGCTTGACGGCCGCTTCTTTTAACTGCGGCACGTGTTGCAGCAGTTGCTCCACGGACTTGCGCGCCACAGGCGCGTGGCAGGCCACGGCCGCCACGATGCGCCCGTCGGCCGCGCAAATGGGTACGGCCACGGCCACCATGCCGTGCACAAATTCCTCGTCGTCGATGCCGATGCCCAGCCGGGCGATGCGCACGATCTCGCGCTCCAGCAGCACGGGGTCGGTAATGCTATTCGGCGTGCGCGCTTCCAGGCCCAGCATGGCCAGCAATTCGCGCCGCTCCAGCAGGGTCATGTGCGCCAGAAATAATTTTCCGCTCGCCGTGCAATGCATGGGCGCGCGCGTACCCAGCACCAGGTGCAGGCGCAGCGGTTCCTGCGTTTCCACCCGGTCCACGTAGACGATCGCATTGCCTTCGGGAATGGCCAGGTTGCACGTCTCGCCCGTGGCCGCCACCAGGCTGCCCAGGATGCTGCGGCTTACGCGGATCAGGGCATTGTTGCGCAGGGTGGCCAGCGCCAGGTTGGTAGATGCCGCGCCGGGCACATAGCCGCGTCCCACGGGCGTGCGCAGCACATAGCCATGCTGTTCCAGGGTATCGAGCAAGCGCATCATGCTGGCCTTGGGCACCTGCATGCGCGCGGCCAGCTGCGACAGAGTCAAGGGCTGGCTGGCGCTGGCCAGGTGCTCGATCAGGCGCAGCACGCGCAAGCCCCGCGCCTCGTCGCCATGACTGGCCGCCGTGCCAGCACCCGCTTGGTTGCCTTCTTCGGCCTCACCCGGCCGTTTTTGAAACGCATCATGCATGTTCTGTTTCACCTCTCGCGTATGCGGCTGTTTCCGCTTGTCCCTGTGCTGCACGTCTTTTACAAATGGAACCAGATGTTCCAAAAATAATCAATAAAGACCAGTGTATCGCAAAAAATGCCCGTCGAGGCAGCTAGATACCGCAACGCAGGAGACAAGAGCAATGTTGCAAACACACTATGATTACATCGTTGTCGGCGCCGGTTCCGCCGGCTGCGTGCTGGCCAACCGGCTGTCGCATGACAGCAACAACCAGGTATTGCTGCTGGAAGCGGGCGGCAAGGACAACAATCCGTGGATACACGTACCGGTCGGCTATTTCAAGACCATGCACGACCCCAGGCTGGACTGGTGCTACCGCACGGAAGCGGACGCCGGCATCGCCGGGCGCCAGCTGCAATGGCCACGCGGCAAGGTGCTGGGCGGCTCCAGCTCGCTCAACGGCTTGCTGTACGTACGTGGCCAGAAGGAAGATTACGACCGCTGGGCCGAGCTGGGCAATGCAGGCTGGAGCTATGCCGAAGTGCTGCCCTATTTCAAGAAATCGGAAGACCAGGAACGCGGTGCCAGCGATTACCACGGCGTCGGCGGTCCATTGAAAGTGTCGGACCTGCGCCTGCGCCGTCCCATCGCGGAACACTTTATTGCCGGCGCCACGGAAAGCGGCATCCCCTTCAATGCCGATTACAACGGCGCCACGCAGGAGGGTGTCGGCTACTTCCAGCAGACGGCCAGCAAGGGCTTGCGCTGGAGCACGGCGAAAGCCTTCCTGCGGCCGGCCCGCAAGCGCGTCAACCTGCGCGTGGAAGTGCGCGCGCAAATCACCCGCGTGCTATTCGAGGGCAAGCGCGCCGTCGGCATCGAATTCCGGCAGGATGGCCAGCTGCGCCAGGCGCGCGCCAGCGGTGAAGTGATTTTATGCGCGGGCGCCATCGGCTCGCCGCAAATCCTGCAATGCTCGGGCGTCGGACCGCGCGCCCTGCTCGATGAAGTAGGCGTGCCGCTGGTGCACGACTTGCCCGGCGTGGGACAGAACCTGCAAGACCATCTGCAAATCCGCCTCGTCTTCAAGACGCGATTGAAAACCCTGAACGATGAAGTCAACAGCCTGTGGGGCAAGCTGTGGGTGGGCATGCAATATGTGTTTTCCCGCTCGGGGCCACTCACCCTGGCGGCCAGCCAGGTGACGGTGTTTACCCGCTCCTCGCCCGAGGTGGAGCGGCCCGACATCCAGTTCCACATGCAGCCGCTGAGCGCCGACAAGCCGGGCGAAGGCGCGCATCCGTTTTCCGCGTTTACGTCGTCCGTGTGCCAGCTGCGCCCGCACAGCCGCGGCCACGTGTCGATCAAGTCCGCCGATCCGTTTGCGTATCCGGGCATCTACCCGAACTACCTGTCCGACCCGCGCGACCAGCAAACGGCGATCGCCGCCCTGCGCGTGGCGCGAAAAATCGCCGCCGCCCCGTCGCTGGCGCCGCACATCATTTCCGAGTTCGTGCCCGGCCCGCAGTTCGAAACGGACGAGGAACTGCTGGACGCGGCGCGGCGCTTCAGCCAGTCGATCTACCACCCCAGCGGCACCTGCAAGATGGGGCACGACGCCATGGCCGTCGTCGACGACCGCCTGCGCGTGCACGGCCTGCAGCACCTGCGCGTGGTCGACGCGTCGATCATGCCGGAAATCGTCTCGGGCAATACGAACGCGCCCACCATCATGATCGCCGAAAAAGCGGCCGACATGATCCTGGCCGACGCCGTGCGCCTGCCCAAGGCAGCCTGACTCGCCCCCATTTCGTTCTCAAAGGAGGATGCCAGCGGCGGGCAGACGGCCCCGCCTCCAATGACTCGGCGACAAGCCAAGCATCAGAAAAAAACACATAATCGATATCGATTGGAGACTAGATATTATGGATAACAATACGAACCATCCGAAAAAGGCCAAAGAGCTACGGAAAGTCGTGATGGCCAGCGTGATCGGCGCCACCATCGAGTGGTATGACTTCTTTTTATACGGCGTCGTGGCCGGCATCGTGTTCAGCAAGCTGTATTTCCCGGGCGGCGATCCGCTCGTCTCGACCATGCTGGCCTACGGCACCTTCGCCGTGGGCTTTCTGTCGCGCCCCATCGGCGGCGTGATCTTCGGCCACTTCGGCGACAAGATCGGCCGCAAGAGCATGCTGGTGATGACCCTGATGATCATGGGCGTCTCCACCTTCCTGATCGGCGTGCTGCCGACGTATGAGCACATCGGCTACTGGGCGCCGGGCCTGCTGCTGTTCCTGCGCGTGCTGCAAGGTATTGGCCTCGGTGGCGAATGGGGCGGCGCCGTGCTGATGGCGTATGAATATGCACCGCCGAAGGAGCGCGGTTTCTACGCCAGCCTGCCGCAGATTGGCCTGGCCATCGGCCTGTGCCTCGCTTCCGGCGTGGTAGCGATCCTGTCCTATAGCTTGAGCGATGCGCAGTTCCTGTCCTGGGGCTGGCGCGTCGCCTTCATCCTGTCGGCCGCCCTCGTCTTCATCGGCATGTGGATACGCTTGAATGTGATGGAAACGCCGGAATTCCAGGCCGTCAAGGAGAAGAACGCGGAGACGCAGATTCCGTTCTTCGACCTGCTGAAGCGCTATCCGGGCAACGTCTTGAAGGGCATGGGCGCGCGCTATATCGACGGCGTGTTCTTCAATATCTTCGGCGTGTTTTCCATCACCTATCTGACCAACACCATCAAGATCGACCGCACGGAAGCGCTGATGGGCGTGATGGCGTCGGCCGTCGTGATGTGCTTCTGCATCCCGTTCTTCGGCCGCCTGTCGGACCGCATCGGCCGCAGCAAGGTGTTTTTCTGGGGTTCGCTGATCACGGGCGTGTCGTCGATTCCCGCCTTCTGGATCATGCTCAACCACGCCGACAATCCGCTGCTGCTGTGGTGTTCCGTGATCATCCCGCTGGGCGTGCTGTATTCGGCCGTGTATGGCCCGGAAGCGGCCCTGTTCTGCGACCTGTTCGACGCCAAGGTGCGCTACACGGGCATCTCTTTCGTGTACCAGTTCTCCGGCATCTTCGCCAGCGGCCTGACGCCCATCATCGCCACCTACCTGCTCAAGACGGGCAATGGCGAGCCGTGGCACATCGTCGGCTACATCCTGTTCGCCTCCCTCGTCTCGGCCGTCAGCGTGGCCATGATCGGAAAGGGAGGCTCCCAGCCGGATGGACGCATGAAGACGGCGCACGCAAGGTAAGGCATCGGGATATAAAAAAAGGCAGGCCTCTCGCGAGTGCCTGCCTTTTCTATGCGTGCGACAACTTAGATCACGATGGTCTGGTGCTCGTCACCGTTACGGGCACGAATGGTGCCGATGCGCGAGACGGTTTCGCCGGCCGCTTGCAGCTGGGCGATGGCGGCGTCCGCGTTTTCCTGCGAGACGATGACGGTCATGCCGATGCCGCAGTTGAAGACGCGGTGCATTTCGGCGTCAGCCACGCCGCCGTGCTGTTGCAGCCACGTGAACAGCGGCGGCATGGTCCATGCCTTCGAGTCCAGTTCGGCCACCAGGCCAGGCTGCAGCACGCGCGGGATGTTTTCCACCAGGCCGCCACCGGTGATGTGCACCATGCCCTTGACTTCCATGCCATCCATCAGCGCCAGCAGCGGCTTGACGTAGATGCGCGTCGGCTGCATCAGCACGTCGGCCAGTTTACGGCCGTGGAAGTCGCCTTCCAGGTCAGGTTTCGCCACTTCGATGATCTTGCGCACCAGCGAGTAACCGTTCGAGTGCACGCCCGACGAGGCCAGGCCCAGCACCACGTCGCCCGGGGCGATCTTGGTGCCGTCGATGATTTTCGATTTTTCCACGGCGCCGACGGCAAAACCTGCCAGGTCGTATTCGCCGGCCGGGTACATGCTCGGCATTTCCGCCGTTTCGCCGCCGATCAGCGCGCAACCGGCTTGTTCGCAACCCTGGGCGATACCCTTGATGACGTCGGTGGCAATGGCCACGTCCAGCTTGCCGCAAGCGAAGTAATCGAGGAAGAACAGCGGTTCGGCGCCCTGCACCAGGATGTCGTTGACGCTCATGGCGACCAGGTCGATGCCGACCGTGTCATGGCGGTTCAGTTCGAACGCCAGGCGCAATTTGGTGCCGACGCCGTCGGTACCCGAGACCAGCACCGGTTCCTTGTACTTCTTGCTGATTTCAAACATGGCGCCAAAACCGCCCAGGCCGCCCATCACGCCTTCGCGCAGGGTGCGCTTGGCAAACGGCTTGATTGCTTCGACTAAAGCGTCGCCTGCGTCGATATCGACGCCAGCGTCACGGTAGGAAAGGGAAACATTAGAAGTCTGGTTCATGGTGTGGTGGCAGCGGAGGCGGTAAAATAGAAGGCGGATACCCGCCGGCACGCGCGCGCAAGCATGTTTTTCAACATCGTGCGGCAGGACGCCAGCGGGTGAATTCGGTCGATCAAGTCGCTATTTTATCAAACTGCCCCGCCATTTCGTAATTAACTGCCTTTTTTTAACGCAACAGTACAAACTACATGCCATTCGCCATCACCGCCGAACAGAAGCAAACAGCATTTTGGATCGCGGTCTGGCTGGCATTTTTGCTGCTGCTCGTCAGCCTCGGCCCCATCCTGACGCCCTTCCTGGCCGCCGCCATCCTCGCCTACGTGCTCAATCCCGGCGTGGACCGCTTGCAGCGCCTGCATTACAAGCGTTTTTACGTGCCCCGTCCGCTCGCCGTGCTGGTCGTCGTAGTGTTGTTTTTCCTCGCCATTACGGCGCTCGTGCTGATCGTCGTGCCCGTGTTGCAGAAGGAAATCCCCTTGCTGCAGGCGCAAATCCCCCAATTTCTCAGCAAGGCCAACGAGTTCCTGGCGCCGAAACTGCGCGACCTCGGCATCCGCGTTCGCCTCGATGGCACGGGCATCAAACGCATGCTGAGCCAGCAGATGGCCACCAGCGGCGATGAAATCTGGAGCACGGTACTCGCCTCGGCCCGTATCGGCGGCACGGCCGTGCTGGGCTGGCTGGCCACCGTGGTGCTCATTCCCGTCGTGTTGTTTTATTTGTTGCTGGACTGGCATCCGATGCTGGCGCGCATCGCCGGCGCCGTACCGCGCCGCTGGGTCGGCCGCACGGTGGGCATGGCGCAGGAAGTCGACACCCTGCTGGCGCAATACCTGCGCGGCCAGTTGCTCGTCATGCTGGTGCTGGCCACGTATTACTCGGTGGCGCTGGCCATCGCCGGTTTTGAAGTGGCATTGCCTGTGGGCATCATCACGGGCTTGCTGGTGTTCATCCCCTACCTGGGCTTCGGCCTGGGCCTGATGCTGGCGCTGATCGCCGCCCTGCTGCAGTTTGCCGACTGGAGCGGCGTCATCGCCGTGGCCGTCATCTACGGCTGCGGCCAGGTCATCGAAGGCTTTTTCCTCACGCCGCGCCTGGTGGGCGAGCGCATCGGTTTAAATCCGCTGGCCGTGATCTTCGCCTTATTGGCTTTCGGACAATTGTTCGGTTTCGTCGGCGTTTTGCTTGCTTTACCCGCTTCTGCCGTGCTGATGGTCGCTTTTAAGCATCTAAGACGCCACTACCTGTCCAGCACCTTCTATAATGCATGACAAGGTGACTGACATAAGCTACTGCGCGTCGCACTTTGCGGCCGGCGATGCTCACCGTACTACAGTACGGTTGCGCTTCTCGGCCACAAATCGCTGCCGCTCGCTACGCTTCTGTCAGGCACCCGACACAAAAAATGTTAAACTAACAACAGCGACGACGACGCATACGCAGTAATGAAAAACAGGACAAGGCGTACGCCATGAAACAACTGGTGCTCGATTTAGGCACAGACCAGGCGCACAGCCTCGATACCTTCGAGGTGGGACAGAATGCCGAAGTGGCGCAGCTGATGCGCCAGTTCGCCGCGCGCACGTCGCGCGAACATTTTGCCTACCTGTGGGGCGAACTGGCCGCCGGCAAGAGCCACCTGCTCAAGGCCCTGGCCAGCACCGAGCGCGCGCGCTACATTTCGCCATTCTCGATCGAGTCCGAATTCGTGTATTCGCCCGACGTCGACCTGTACCTGCTCGACGACTGCGAAAAACTGTCGCCGCTGGCGCAGATCGACGCCTTTGCCCTGTTCAATGAAATCCGCGCCAACAAGGCCTATATGGTGTGCAGCGGCGCCGTGCCACCGGCCGTGCTGCCCGTGCGCGAAGACTTGCGCACGCGCATGGGTTGGGGCCTGATCTACCAGATCCACGGCTTGACCGACGATGAAAAAATCGCCGCCCTGACCCAGGCGGCCACCACCCGCGGCTTGACCTTGTCGCCCGGCGTGTTACCCTATCTGCTGTCCCATTTCCGGCGCGACATGCGTTCGCTGTCGACGATGCTGGACTCTCTCGACCTCTACTCCCTTGAAACCCAACGCCCGATCACCTTGCCATTGTTGCGCGAGTTGCTGCAGGCGGAAGCGAAAGAATGATGAATCTGGCCCTGTTTGACCTCGACCACACCCTGCTGCCCATCGACTCGGATCACGAGTGGGGCGAATTCCTGGTACGCATCGGTGCCGTGGACGCCGCCGAATTCACCCGCCGCAACGACGAATTTTTCGCGCAATACCAGGCCGGCACGCTCGATCCGGTGGAATACCTGGAATTTTCCCTCGGCACCCTGGCGCAATTCCCGCGCGAACGCCTGGAAGCGCTGCACCGGCAATTCATGGCCGAAGTGGTCATGCCGGCCATCCGTCCGGAAGTCGTGGCCCTGCTGAAGCAGCACCAGGACGCGGGCGACCTGCTGGCGATCGTCACGGCGACCAACCATTTCATCACCAAACCCATCGCCGATGCGCTGGGCGTCGAGCACTTGCTGGCCGCCATGCCCGAGTATGACGACGCAGGCAATGTCACGGGCAAGCTGGTCGGCACGCCGACTCTGGGCGCGGGCAAGCTGACCCACACCCACGCCTGGCTGGAAAAGATGGGCAAGGAACTGGGGCAGTTCGAGCGCAGCTATTTTTACAGCGATTCGCACAACGACATTCCCCTGCTGTCGGTCGTGACCCACCCGGTCGCGACCAACCCCAACACCGCTTTGAGCGCACACGCATCCCTCCACGGCTGGCCATCACTTCACTTATTCAATGATTAAAAAATTCATCCGCAAGATCCTCGGCGTTAAAAAAGAGGCAGCGCGCGACACCACGGCACCCATCGTGCTCGGTCCTGCGCAACACGGAATCGACCCGAAACTGGTGTCGTCGAATGCCATCCGCGTCACCAGCAGCCTGCAGGAAGCGGGCTTCGAGGCCTTTGTCGTCGGCGGCGCCGTGCGCGACCTGCTGCTGGGCGTGAAACCGAAAGACTTCGACATCGCCACCAACGCCACGCCGGAACAGGTCAAGCGGTTGTTCCGCCGCGCCTTCATCATCGGCAAGCGCTTTCAGATCGTGCACGTGATGTTCGGCCAGGATTTGCTGGAAGTGACGACCTTCCGCGGCGCCGGCGCCGACTCCGCGCCGAAGGATGAACATGGCCGCGTCCTGCGCGACAACACCTTCGGCTTGCAGCACGAAGACGCGCTGCGCCGCGACTTCACCATCAACGCCATGTACTACAACCCGGCCACGCAGGAAGTGCTCGATTACCACGGCGGCGTGGAAGACATCCGCGCCCAGACCCTGCGCATGATCGGCAAACCGGAAGAACGCTACCGCGAAGACCCCGTGCGCATGCTGCGCGTCGTGCGCTTCGCCGCCAAGCTGAAATTCACCATCGAGCCGCACACGGCCGCGCCGATCCCCATCATGGCGCCGCTGATCAACAACGTGCCGGCGCCGCGCGTGTTCGATGAAATGCTGAAACTGCTGATGAGCGGCCACGCGCTGGCTTGCCTGCAGCAGCTGCGCAAGGAAGGCTTGCATCACGGCCTGCTGCCGCTGCTCGACGTGGTGCTGGAGCAGCCGCTGGGCGCGAAATTCGTCACCCTGGCGCTGGACGCCACGGACCAGCGCATCGCCGCCGGCAAGACCGTCTCGCCGGGCTTTTTGTTTGCCTCGCTGCTGTGGCATCAGGTGCTGGAAAAATGGACGGCCTACCGCGCCGCCGGCGAGTCGACCATTCCCGCGCTGCACCTGGCGGCCGACGACGTGCTCGATTCGCAAACGGAAAAACTGGCCTTGCAGCGCAAGATCGGTTCCGACATGCGCGACATCTGGTCGATGCAGCCGCGCTTCGAGCGCCGGGTCGGCAAGGCGCCGTACAAACTGCTCGAACACCTGCGCTTCCGCGCCGGCTACGACTTCCTGCTGCTGCGCTGCGCCTCGGGCGAGATCGACATGGACATCGGCGAATGGTGGACGGCCTTTTATGAAGGCGACGAGGAAACGCGCGAAGCGCTGCTCGTCAGCGCCAATGCCGCACCGGGCGCCGTCAAGAAAAAGCGTCCGCCACGCCGCAGCACGCGCAGCAAGACCAGCACGGGCGGCGGTTCGACCACCGGCAGCAACAGCGGCGAATAATGGTAGTCATTGCTTACATCGGTATCGGCGCCAACCTGGGCGACGCGCGCGCGAATGTGCAGGATGCGCTTGCGCGCCTGGCGCGCTTGCCCGGCGCCAGCTTGCTGGACGCCTCGGCCAGCTACCGCACGGCGCCCATCGATTCGAGCGGTGACGACTACATCAACGCCGTGGCGCGCATCAGCACCACCCTGCCGGCAGAGGAACTGCTGCTGGCCTTGCACGCCATCGAGGCGGCGCACGGGCGCGAACGGCCCTACCGCAACGCCCCGCGCACCCTGGATCTGGACTTGCTGCTGTACGGCGATGAGCAGATCGCCAGCGCCACCCTGACGGTGCCCCATCCGCGCCTCACCGAGCGCGCCTTCGTGCTGGTGCCGCTGCTGGCACTGGCGCCCGCCATCATCGTGCCCGGACTCGGGCCGGCGCAGGACTACCTGGCCACGGTGGCCGGCCAGGCCATCAGCCAGCTCTGAACCGCTGCGCCGGACATACACTACAATGCCGTCCCTGCAGCACGCCGCATAAAGTACTACACTAGCGGCGTCGCAATCGCATCACCCCCTTTCACTCTAGAGAATACCTATGTCCGCTTATTTGCAAGGAACAGATCTGGCCGCAAAAGACAAGGCCGCCACACCGGCGCCGGCGCCATCCAAGCCTGTCGCCAACAAGGCCGTGACCATCCACACGCTGGCTACGCTGCGCGCCGCCGGCGAAAAGATCACCATGCTGACCTGCTATGACGCCAGCTTCGCGTCCCTGATGGACCGCTGCGGCGTGGAGATCCTGCTGATCGGCGATTCGCTCGGCATGGTCTGCAATGGCCATAGCTCCACTTTGCCCGTCACCGTGGCCGAACTGGCTTACCACACGGCTTCCGTGGCACGCGGCAGCAAGTCGGCCATGATCGTTGCCGACCTGCCGTTTGGCGCGTACGGCACGCCCGAGACAGCCTATGCCAACGCCGTCATCCTGATGCAGGCCGGCGCGCACATGATCAAGATCGAAGGCGGCGCCTGGCTGGCCGAGACCGTGCGTTTCCTCTCCGAGCGCGGCATTCCCATCTGCGCCCACATCGGCCTGACGCCGCAATTCGTGCACCAGCTGGGCGGCTATAAAGTCCAGGGCAAGAGCACGGAAAGCGCGGCGGAACTGAAGAACGACGCGCTGGTGCTGCAAAACGCAGGCGCCGCCATCGTGCTGATGGAAGCCATGCCGACGCAACTGGGCAAGGAAGTGACCGACATGCTGACGATTCCGACCATCGGCATCGGCGCAGGTCCCGACTGCTCGGGCCAGGTGCTCGTCATGCACGACATGCTGGGCGTCTTCCCAGGCCGCAAGGCGCGCTTCGTGCGCAACTTCATGGAAGGCGCGGCCAGCATCGACGACGCCGTCACCGGCTACGTCAAAGCCGTCAAGGATGGCAGCTTCCCGGCGCTGGAACACTGCTTCTGATCCAAGTAACCCCCATAAATTATTGTGATTTCTGACTTCCATAACCGGCACTCTGCGGCGTTGCCCACCGCTCGCAGTGCTCGCACTGCGTCGCGGCGGACGCCTTGCATAGCATCCGGCTATGTTCGTCATAATTTCACAATAATTTCCTGAGGATTACTTAGCCTATTGAGGCGATATCGCTCCGGTACTTGCCGGGGCGATTTTTTTTTCGCGTAGCGTTTCTGTCCGTACAAACGCCACCTCCAGTCCAAAAAACTGCCCTATCCGGTTCAGTGACTGGATGGTCGGATTGCCCTTGCCGTTCTCGATTTCCTTGATGGTTTTCAGGCTGACTCCTCGGTGTTCCGCAAATTGCGCCTGCGTCATGCGCGAGATGGCGCGCATCTCCTTCACCGCATGCTGGAGCGTGACTTCACCGCGCGCGATGGCGTCGTAGAGCACCGCCCTGCGCTGCCTGAGCTGTTCCTTGTCGATATGGGTGCGCGCCATCTCAGTGCTCCCCCAGCGCGCTCAATTGTTCGATCTGCGTGGCGATGTGAGGCCTGAGAAAGGCGACGATATCATCATCCACGCCTGCCTGCAGCATGCGCCGCTCCAGCTCGACGAGTCGTTGGCCGAAGCGGTAAAGTTCAACCTGAATGTGATTGCGCTCCACGTCGGCAATATCCATGGCGGCCAGAATGGCAGGCCATGCATGCAGCTCTTTTTTGCTGACCGGATGGTACCAGCGCGCTGCCCGTGCAATGCCTGCCGGGTCCAGATACATGGGCGCAAAATCGAACAACGGCGTGAGACGCACGTTGGCACCGATCTTTTGAACGGCGGTATTGCGTGCGTGGTTGTCGGTATTGCGCATGGCCAGGTTCAATATGTCGCGCTTGAGGAATTCAACGGTCTCGGTGGTCTTGTCGCTGACGACGGCGCGCAATGCCTGCAACAGCTCGAACTGGCTGGGCGAAGCTTCAAATCCAACGATGCCGGCTAACGAAGCCGCACTTTCCTGATGCAGGCGAAGTACCTTGCCATCCCGGACTATCCGGTCAAAGCGTGGAATGAACAGGGTATCTTCCTGGTAGCGAAGCTCGCCAGCCGTGCGCAAGCCCATCGCGCTCGCCACGCGCATGTAGGCCGCTTCATTTCTCAGCACCTTGTCATCGCTCGGGGTCTTGCCCCGCGCCCGCTTGACGATAAAATGCGCTGCCGCGCGCTCGTCGGCCAATGCGCCATCCGCATGCCACATTCCGTCATGGTCCGTCGTCAGCAAATATTTCGGCGCCGCGCCCTGGACACCGAGGCTACCTGCTGCCAGCATGCTGTGTACCAGCATGCGTTCGTGAAATGCCTCGCCGCGGCCAATGATGTCTTCCAATGACAACCCGTACATGGGTGTGTCGGTCTCGTGGCGGGCAAGATGCTGTTCATAGTATTGCACTGCCTCGGCAACGCGGACACACCCGATGGGATTGAAGGCACCGGCGCACATCAACGGAAAATCGGCGGCAGGACCATCCGCCAGTTGCAGCTGCCCCAGCAGATACGCCCGCCCGCTCCCCTGGGGGATCAGGTCAAACACAAAGGCTGGCCATTGCGCCAACCTCTGCATATCTGCCGTGACGGGAAAGCGCAGCGATACGGGTTCGACTTTTTTCTCGAAGGCATAATCGAGGTCGTACTCAAACAGCGTGGCAGTACGGGGGTTGCCGCCGGCGGGTTCGAGCAGGGTAAGCAATGCACAATCTTTCCATACTTCCTCATGAAAGATTTGAAAATGACACTCCATACCGCCCCCAAATAGTCCCTATAACGCCTAATTTAGCATATTTTTGCCAATAATTAGATCTTATAGGAGCTAATTATCGCGATAATCGACGCACACTACCCCACCTGTATCCAAGTCGTCTTCAGCTCCGTGTACTTGTCCAGCGCATGCAATGACTTGTCACGCCCGTTGCCCGACTGCTTGTAGCCGCCGAACGGCACGGTGATGTCGTCGCCGTCGTACTGGTTGACGTGCACGGTGCCCGCGCGCAGGGCGCGCGCAGTCTGGATGGCCTTGGTGATGTCGGACGTCCACACGGCCGCCTGCAAGCCGTACGGCGTGGCGTTGGCCTGCTGTACCGCCTCGGCGATATCCGTAAAACCCAGCACCGACAACACGGGCCCGAAAATCTCTTCGCGCGCGATCGTCATGCCCGCATCCACGCCAAAGATGGTCGGCTGCACATAGTAGCCACCCGTCTCCGCGCGCACGGCCTCGCCGCCACCGAGCAGTTGCGCGCCTTCGCTCTTGCCGGCCGCGATGTAGCCCATCACCGTTTGCATCTGGGTGGCGTCGACGATGGCGCCCATGACGGTGGCTTCGTCGAGCGGGTCGCCCGGCTGGAAGCGGGGCAGCATGGCCAGCGCCTTGGCGATAAATTCATCCTTGATCGATTCTTCCACGAACAGCCGCGAAGGCGCGTTGCAGCTTTCGCCCTGGTTGAAAAAGATAGAGCCGACGGCGGCCGCCACGGCCTTGTCCAGGTCCGGACAATCGGCGCAAACGATGTTGGCGGACTTGCCGCCCAATTCCGTCCACGCCAGTTTCAGGTTCGACTGGCCCGCCATTTGCACGATCAATTTGCCCGTGCGTGTGGAACCCGTAAAGCCGATGCAATCGACATCCATGTGCAGCGCCAGCGCGGCGCCGGCCTCGTTGCCGTAACCGGGCAGCACGTTGAAGACGCCCGCCGGCACGCCCGCTTCCAGCGCGATGTCGGCCAGGCGCAAGGCCGTCAGCGGCGATTTTTCGGATGGTTTCAATATCACGCTGTTGCCGGCCGCGAGGGCGGGCGCGATCTTCCAGGCGGCCATGATCATCGGGTAATTCCACGGCACGATGGCGGCGACGACGCCCACCGGTTCGCGCGTGATCAGGGCCAGGCTGTTGGCGGGTGTCGGTGCGATTTCATCGTAGACCTTGTCGATCGCCTCGCCATACCAGCGCAGGCAGTTGGCCGTGGAGCCCACGTCCACGTTCTGGCTGTATTTGATCGGCTTGCCCATGTCCAGGGTTTCCAGCAGGGCCAGCTCGGGACCGTATTTCTGCACCAGGTCGGCGAACTTGATCAATATCCGCTTGCGCTGCGCGGGCGACTTGCCTGCCCAGCGGCGGTCGTCAAAAGCGGCGCGGGCGGCCTGCACGGCCGCATCCACGTCGGCAGTGTCGCAGCGGGCCACCTGCCCCAGCAAGCGCCCGTCGATGGGCGACAGCTTATCGAAAGTCTGGCCGGATATGGAACCTGTCCGCTTGCCATTGATAACTGCGCGTCCATCGATCGTCAGCGCTGCGGCCCGTGCATGCCAGCTGGTGTTTTCCGTCATGGTCGTCTCCTGCAAGGTGAAAACGCCAGCTTACTCTAGTCTTCCAAATAGGCCGCAGACAGTTGCTTGCGGCGTCTGCGGTCCGCGCGCGCCAGCATCACGGCATACGCGATGACGGCGATGGTCACGACGAGGATCGTCAGCGCAGCGATGGCGTTCACGCGCGGATCGAGCCCCAGGCGCGCGCGCGAGAAGATCACCAGCGGCATCGTCGTCGAACCGGGGCCGGACAGGAAAGCCGACAGCACCACGTCGTCCAGCGACAGGGTAAACGTCAGCAGCCAGGCGGACGCCAGCGCCTGCGTGATGTTCGGCAGGGTCACGAGGAAGAACACCTGGTGCGCGCGGCAGCCCAGGTCCATGGCCGCTTCGGCCAGCGATTTACTCATCTCCTGCAGGCGCGACTGCACCACCACGGCCGCATACGCCATGCCCAGCAGGGTATGGCCGAGCCAGATGGTCAGCACGCCCCGCTCGGGAAAACCGAAGACCTTTTGCATGGACACCAGCATCAGCAGCAAGGACAGGCCGATGATCACTTCCGGCATCACCAAAGGCGCGCTGACCATGGCGGAAAACACGGTGCGGCCACGGAAGCGCTGGTAGCTGGTGAGGGCAAAAGCGGCAAAGGTGCCGAGGATGACGGAGGATGTCGCCGACATGAAGGCGATCTTCAGCGACAGGCCGAAGCCCGAAATGATCTCCGTATCGCTCATCAACTCGCTGTACCAGCGTAGCGAAAAACCGCTCCACACCATGTCCTGGCGCGAGCTGTTGAACGAGAAGACGATCAGCACGATGATGGGCAGGTACAGGAACAGATAGCCGAGCGAAAGCCAGCCGCGGCCGAACCAGCGCTGCAGGAAAGTACGTCCGTTCATGTGCGCTCCTCCGCGTCCTGGTCGGTCTTGTATTTGTTAAAAATGGCCATCGGCACGAGGATCAGCAAGACCACCAGCACCGTCACCGACGACGCCATGGCCCAATCGTTATTGGTGAAGTATTCATCCCACAGCACCCGGCCGATCATCAGGGTTTCCGGGCCGCCCAGCAGTTCGGGAATCACGTATTCGCCCACGGACGGGATGAACACCAGCATGGCGCCGGCGATGATGCCCGATTTCGACAGCGGCACCGTGATGCGCCAGAACGCCTGCAACGGCGTGGCGCCCAGGTCGGCCGCCGCTTCCAGGAAACGCATGTCCATTTTCACCAGGTTCGCATATAGGGGCAAAATCATGAACGGCAGGTAGGCGTACACCATGCCGACCACCAGCGAGAACGAAGTGTTCATCATGTGCAGCGGTTCGCTCACGACGCCCAGCGCGATCAACAGGTCGTTGAGCAAGCCGTGGTTGGCCAGGATGCCCTTCCACGCATACACGCGCAGCAGGAACGAGGTCCAGAACGGCAGCATCACCAGCATCATCAGCACGGGACGAATGGACGGCCTGGCGCGCGCCATGAAGTAGGCGAACGGATAGCCGATGAAGAGGCAGATGGCCGTGGTGATGGCCGCGTATTTCAATGAACTGAGATAGGTGAGCAGATACAGTTCATCGGCGGCGATGAACAGGTAGTTGGCGATTTTGACCTTCAGCACGACGATGCCGTCGACATACGACAGCAAGCCGCCGAACGGGCTGCCCGCCGTGTCCATGTCGGACAGGCTGATACGCAGCACGATCAGAAACGGTACCAAAAAGGCGGCCGTGAGGAACAGCGACGGCACGGCGATGACGGCGTTGCGGCCAGTGAGCCAGCGTAAGGTCACCAGGTTGCGCAGCATTTGCAGAATGGACGTCATGGTGGCCTCAGCTGGTCAGCACGACGATGTCGGCGCCATCCCACCACACCCACACGCGCTGCTCGCGTTCGAGGCGCGCGGCGTCGTGGCGGGCCGCGTTGGTGCGCGAGACTTTCACCACCGTGCCGCTGTCGAGGCGCACGTGGTAGCTGGTTTCATTGCCAAAATACGCCATGGCGACGATCACGCCCTGGGCGCAGTTGTAGCCGTGTTCCTTTGGTGACGCGCGCTCTTCCAGGGTGGGTGGCGCGATCTGGATGCCGATTTTTTCGGGGCGCACGGCCACCGAGACATCCATGCCCAGATTGCCCGTGATGCCATGCGAAACATAGTGCTCGCCATCGAGCGTGGTGATCACCACGTGATCCGGTTCGTCCTGCGTGATGCGGCCGTCGAACAGGTTGACGCTGCCGATGAAGTCGGCGACGAAGCGGCAGTTCGGCGTTTCATAGATTTCACCCGGTGCGCCCACTTGCAGGATGCGCCCTTCGCTCATGACGGCGATACGCGTAGCCATGCTCATGGCTTCATCCTGGTCGTGCGTGACCATCACGCAGGTGACACCCACCTGCTCGATGATATTCACCAGTTCCATCTGCGTGCGCTCGCGCAGTTTTTTATCCAGCGCGCCGAGCGGCTCGTCGAGCAGCAGCAATTGCGGCCGCTTGGCCAGGCTGCGCGCCAGCGCCACGCGCTGCTGCTGCCCGCCAGACAGCTGATGCGGCTTGCGTTTCGCGTATTGGCCCAGCTGCACCAGCGCCAGCATCTGCTCGACCCGCGCCGCCACTTCCGCTTTCGGCAAGCCGTCGCGGCGCAGGCCGAAGGCGATGTTGTCCCACACGGACAGATGCGGGAACAGCGCGTACGACTGGAACATCATGTTGATGGGGCGCTGGTGCGGCGGCACATCGACAATGCTGTTGCCAGCCAGGGCGATCCTGCCCGACGTCGGCGTCTCGAAGCCCGCGAGCATGCGCAGCAGGGTCGACTTGCCGCAACCTGAACTGCCGAGCAGGGCGAAGATCTCGCCCTTGTTGATCGTCACGGAAATATCATTGACGGCGCGCACGCCATCGAATTCCTTGACCAATTGATCAATCAGCAAGAAAGGCGCTGGGGCGTCGCTGGCCGACGCGGCGGGTGTTGCTATCGTCATGTGGGTGCTTTGGGTAAGTGGGTGTCAAAATGAAAAACTGGCCGCTACAAAGAGCGGCCAGGATGGAAGTTTAGCGGAACTGTCGCTTATCTGGTCTAAAAATTGTACAGATGTCGATAAAAACCCAACAGCAGAGACTGGGGTCGTACCCTCAGGGT
>NZ_JABXFH010000060.1:0-28429 GCF_013372745.1 Janthinobacterium sp. BJB401
GTTACCTGACTGCCCGCTGGCTCCCCTCCCATGCGCTAAATTGCATGTCAGAACTGATATACTGACGCCCCCGCCCCGCAGCGCCGCGTTAGCCCGCAGCGCCGCCCGCTGAACACTCATCCGGAAAAGAATGATTGATATAATGGCAAGTGCAGCCGTGGCTACGGATGCAAATCAGACAGAGCAAGAGCATCACGATTCCTTGCAGGCGCATTTTCAGCCCAATATTTCGGCCGACGAGATCGAGCAGGTATTTCACTTGAAGCGGGCGCAGCCCCTGCTGCAAGTGTTTACGGCCCTGTTCCACGGCGGTTTCGATGGGGTGCTGGTGCGTCTGCTGGTGTTGCGCGAGCTGGCGTCCGATGCGGCCACGTCCGCCTATACGCGCGCCGATATCAATACGAAACTGGCGTATCTGTTGCCGGAAAGCCTGGAAACGGTCTTGCTGCGCCTGCGCTCGAACCAGTTGCTGGCCTGGGATGCGCAGCAGGGCGTGTACCGCGTGACGCCGATGGCGCGCAATGTGCTGTCCGCCATCGACAGCTTGCTGGGCCTGGGCCAGACGGAAGACGAAGCGGAAATGGGTTTCCTGCTGTCGCAGGTGGCCGGCGCGCAAGCCGTCGGCGGCGTATCCGTTGAACAACTCCAGCATTTGCTGGGGCGCCTGGTGGACTTGACGGAGGAATTCTCCGACGCCATCGCTTCCGGTTCCGAATTCCGGCTGCGCACGGCGCAAGCGAAGTGGAACATGGCCTGCGACTGGGTCGAGAAGGGTTCCGAGATTCTCGTGGCGATCACGTCCGATGAAAACGCGGACAGCGCCACGCACAAGGCGGCGCAGGCGATTGGCCGCGCGCAAAGTAAATTGCTGAACATGCAAGGCATGTTTTCGCGCGCCCTGAACCAGATCGAGCGCCAGCGCGTGCACCTGGGCCAGTCCGGTCTGTCGACTACCGACATCAAGCGCTGGCTCTTGCTGCATGACGACCTGGCCAGCCTGGCCGAAGGCGCCATCGACCAGCCCGTCGTACCGCTGTTCTCCACGCCGGCCGAAATGATCGATGTGGCCGAAACGGAACTGCTGTCCGAACGGGCGGCAGGCGTCATCAACACGGGCCTGCCTAGCGGCGAGGATGCGCCCACCACCATCAGCGACGGACCCGCCATGCAGCTTGAACTCGATGACCTGTTGGACCGCCTGTCGAACTTCGCCAGCCTGGGCAATTTCCCCAGCATCGGCGAAGAGGGACCGAAATCCGTGCCCGTGCAGGATTCCTTGCTGCCGGCCAGCTTTGCCGTGGCCTCGTACCGCGCCTCGATGCTGCCGCTGCTCGGTGATGTTTCCGAAGCGAGCTTGCAAGGCTCGACGGCCGAACTGGCCCGTTTGCCGATTACCTTTACACCGACCGACGAGATGGTCCAGCTGACCGACCCCCACGTGGCGGCCATGTCGATCGCCTCGCTTTCACTGAATGTTTCACTTGATTTAGATAGCGGCACCGCCGATGAATGACGATTCCCAAATCCTGATTGCGCGCCTGCTCACGCATCAAACCCTGCGCCGCGACGACAAGCTCGTCAAGCGCGTGCTGTCCGACGAGCTGTTCCGCGCCGAAATCGATGCGCGATTGCTGGCCTGCGGCTTGAAACTGCTCGACAACGTGTACGCCGACCATGTCACCCTGGCCCTGACGCGCACCATCGAGCCGAAGATCTTCGGCGCGCGTGACGTGTGGCAAAACAATAATTTTGGTTTGGCGCGCGATGGCGTGGCCTTGCTGGTGGTGCTGTGGGCGCAGATCATCCTGCCCAAGCGTGAACGCCAGGAAACGCACCAGCACGCGGACGATGACCAGAACGACATGTTCGGCACGGAAAAACCGCTGCCGCGCGCGGAAGACGCGTCGATCGGCATTTCCTACAAGGCACTGCTGTCGGACTTCGGCGACAAGCTGGGCAAAAAGACGCGCATGGACATGAATCTGGGCACCCTGGCCAAGCTGGGCTTCATCGAGCGGCGTGGCGATTTCATCCTGGAAGGTCCGCTGCTGGACCTGATGATGGATACCGACGTCCTGAAAGAGCGCATCATCAACGGCGCCCTGGCCGACGTGTTCAAACGCGCGCCGGCGCGCCTGGTGGCCGTCGACCTCGATGCTGACTTGTCGGCTGATTTGTCCGCCGACATCGGCGACCTGCCCGACGCCGGCGATGCCGATGACACGACGTCGTCCGACCTTCCTCACTGAAAGCGCCCATGTTTCATATCAAATCACTTGAACTGGTGCACTGGGATTACTGGCAGCGCATCAAGAACATCCCGCTCGACGCGAAGATCATCACCATCGCGGGGCAGAATGGCTCCGGCAAGACCACCTTGCTCGACGCCTTGCGCACCCTGTTCGGCCTCGACTGCTCGATGGGCCGCACGTATAAACACTATGCGCGCCACTCTGGCCAGCAGACGGCCTGGCTGCGCGCCGTGGTCGACAACAAGAACGTGGGCAAGCAGCTGTCGAACCGCCCGTTCCGCAGTTCCGGCTTCTTCAGCGACGATGAAGTGACCCTGTTTTGCCAGATCCAGAAAAATGGCGGCGACTGGAAGCGCCAGTATCTGATGCGTCCGGGCAATGTGCAGATCGAGGACATCACGGATGCCAACGACTGGCTCGGTGTGGAAAACTACCGCAAGCGCCTGGCCAATGCGGGCCTGTCGCCCGCCATGTCGAAAGTGCTGGCGCTGGAGCAGGGCGAGACGGACAAATTGTGCGAATACGCGCCGCGCCAGCTGCTCGACCTGGTGTTCCAGGTGTTCGGCGACAAGGAAGTGCTGGATGCCTACGATGAAGCCAAGCGCCACCAGCGCGATACGGAAGTGGAACTGAAACGCTTCGAGACGGAACTTGAAGCGTCGAAAACCAATCTGGAAGGCTTGCGCCTGCGCGTAGCCAATTACCACCAGTGGGAAGGGCTGCATAAAGAGCGCCGCAACCTGCTGGAAGAAGTGCTGCCCAGCTTGCAGTACCACGAGGCGCGCGAAAAAGCGGCCATCGCCAGCCGTCAATTGCGCGATGCGCGCAAACCGATGGCGCAGGCGGACCAGCAGCTGACCGATAAACGCAATGCGCTGGCCGCGCAAGCGAAGGCCCTGTCCGACGCGCAGATGAATGAAACCCTGCTGGAGCAGGAATCGATCGGTTTGCAGAGCCGTTTGTCTCTGATCAATGCCAAGCTGAAACCGCTGGACAGCTTGCTGGAACAGAAGGACCGCCTGCACAAGCTGGCAGCGGACTCGGGCAGCGACATCGCCGAAGTGGCGGCCCAGCTGGAACAAAAGGAAGCGGAACTGTTGCGCCAGCGCCAGCAGCGCGACGCCCTGTCGGCCCGCATCGCGGGCGAACAGGCGACGATTGCCGCGCTGCAAGGCAAGACGGCCATGCCGGAACCGGATAATGTGCGTGGCATGCGCCGCGCGCTGCGCGACGCGGGCATTGCCCACGCGATGCTGTCGGACATCGTCGAAGTGACGGACAGCCGCTGGCAGGGCGCCGTCGAAGGTATATTGGGCGGCTACGCCTCGGTGGTCCTGCTCGACAAGGCCAAGGATGCGGCTGCCGCCTACCGCCTGGCCGAAAAAGAACGCTACCGCCACTTCATCGTGCCCGAGCTGGTCACGGCGCCCGTCGCCAAGGATGAAAGCTTGCTGGCCGTGGTGAAATTTTCCGCGCCCGTGCCCAGCTGGCTGATCGAGCAACTGTCGCGCATTGCTAGAGTCGATTCCGTCGAAGCCGGTTTCAAGCTGGGCAACCACGAAGAGTGGATCACGCCCGAGGCTTACCACCGCGAACGCCGCGGCGGACGCTCCCTGTTCGTCGAAGCATCGCGCTACCGCTTCGGCCAGGCTGGCCGCAGCGGCCGCCTGGAAGCGCTGCTGCGCTCCCTGCCGGGCCTGGAAGGCCAGGAAGACACGCTCACCCTGGCGATCTCGAAGCTGGCGGCCGAAGTGGGCGCCTTGAAAGCGCGCATCGCCGGCGTCGACGCGGCCAAGGAACTCAGTGCGCGCCAGGAAGAATTCGCCGAAGCGCTGCGCAACTCGAAGCCGCTCAAGGAAGAGCGCCTGGAAGTGGGCGGCCGTCTGGGCGAGCTGCAAAACCTGACCAAGAACGCCACGGTGGCGCGCACGCGTGCCGATACCGTGTGGCAAAACGCGCGCCTGGCCTTGTCGGAAGCGGAAGCGGGTTCGCGCCTGGGCTACAAGAAGCAAATTGAACAGCGCGCCGAGCATGCGCGCGCCTTGCTGGCCTTGCGCCATGCGTGGCGCCACCTGCCGAAAAGCTGGCGCCGTCCCGCCCGCCGCGCGGCCCTCGTGGCCGAGCACCAGAACGCGCACCAGGTCGATCTGCGCGTGGCCAGCCTGCAAAACAGCCTGGCGCGCGACGACTGGGAACTCGACGCCACCGTCATCGACCAGCATCACCGTTTGTCGGACCAGTTGCATGGCCGCCAGTCGGAAACGGACGAGCGCCGCTACCAGAACAACCGCGCCATCGAAGCGACGGGCAATGCCCGTGGCGCCTACATGGAGCGCTTGCGCTACACCATCAAGACGTACAGCAAGAACATCAAGGAGCTGGGCGAACTGGCCGGCATCGAAGTGCATGCCGACCCCGTGCGCCTGGAAAACGACGACGTGCAGCTGTCGCAGGCGGGCTTGCACGTGCGCTTCAAATTCGACGGCAAGGGCGTCATCGGCATGAACGATGGCGAGGCGTCGGGCGGCCAGCAGGTCATGAAGTCGCTGGTGCTGCTGATCGGATTGCTGAAATCGGAAGACGGTTCCGGCGGCTTCGTCTTCATCGACGAACCGTTTGCCCACCTCGATATCCGCAACATTCAATTGGTCGGCGAGTTCCTGAAAAATACGGAAGCGCAATACCTGATGACGACGCCGTTGACGCACAACACGGATGTCTACGATCCGTCGGAGCTCACTTTGATCACCAGCAAGAAGAAAAAGGATACCCAATGGGCGCAACCGATTTTCGTGCTGCAGCGCCGCGTCGATCCCGTGTCGGGCAAGGTGGCATGATGATCGCGCGCAAGCTCGTTCTGGTCGCGGCCCTGTCGCTGGCATTGGCAGGCACGGCCCTGGCCAACGACGGCATCGGTTCCGTCAGCGCGGGTGGCATCCTGTTCGGCAAGACGGATGCCGTGGCCATGAAAAAGGAAGTGCTCAGCGTGAGCACGGACTTGATCAAGGTCGAATATGAATTCCTCAACGAGTCGGCCAGGGACGTGGAAGAGACGATCTTCTTCCCCTTGCCCGAATACGCGGCGGGCTACCACGGCTCGCCCACGTATTACGGCCAGCCGCAGCAATTTACCGTCGACGTCGATGGCAAGCGCAAGGACTATAAAACCACCTTCGTCGCCAAGCTCTATAGCGCCGACGTGACGGCCCGCTTGCGCCAGCTGGGATTGTCGGACGCGCAGATCGCGTATTTCCCCTCGCACACGCCGTTCGACAAGAAAGTGGCGCCGCTGACGGCCGCGCAGAGCAAGATCATGATACGCGAAGGCTTGCTGGCCCAGCTGTACGACGAGGAATGGGTGCCGGCCTGGACCGTCAAAGTCATCTACCTGTGGCAGCAGAAATTCCCCGCCGGCAAAGTCGTGCGCGTGCGCCATCAATATGCACCGTTCGTCGCGGCCGGTCCCGGTGCGTCTTACCTGGGCGATGGCAATACATTTGAAAAGAAATACTGCGGCGACAAGGCCTTCTACAAGACGTGGAACCGCCTGGCGGCCAAGCAGGGCGAAAGCGGCTTCGTCAATGCCGTGTGGGTATCGTACATTTTGACGACCGGTAACACGTGGAAGAATGGCATCGAAGACTTTACCTTGAACCTGATCAAGGGCAAGCCGGACGAGCTGGTCAGCCTGTGCTTCCCCGGCACGTTCACCAAAATCAATCCCACCACCTTGCAAGTCAAGCTGCGCAACTTCCATCCGAAACAGGATCTGGACGTGTACTTCGGCAATGTCGAAGGCGCGGGCGACCATGACGGCGTGGCGCCGCAGATCCGGCCATAGGAATGAGCACGCAGGAAGTGCTGGCCGCGCGCCTGCGCGCCATCGCCCGCGCCACACCGTGGTGCATGCAAGCCTTGCAAGCCGTGGCGCAGCTGGGCTTGCCCCACTGCTGCATCGGTGCCGGCGCCGTGCGCAACCTCGTGTGGGACGCCTTGCATGGCTATGCGCAACCATCGGCCTTGAGCGACATCGACGTGGCGTATTTCGATGCGCACGATGTGCATCCGGAAAGCGAAACGCAGCTGCGCCAGCGCCTGGAAATGGTGCTCCCCGGCGTGCCATGGGAGGTGTGCAACCAGGCCAGGGTGCACCTGTGGTTCGAAGGCGAGTTCGGCTATGCCGTGCCGCCCCTGCTGTCGCTCGACGACGCCATCGCTTCCTGGCCCGAGTTTTCCACGGCGGTCGGCATCCATTTGCAGCCTGATGGCGAGATCGGCATTGTCGCGCCGCATGGCCTCGATGACTTGTTCGACATGGTGGTGCGGCGCAACCCGGCGCGCATCAGTCAGGACGGTTATGCGCAGCGTCTGGCCAGCAAGGACTATGCGGCGCGCTGGCCGCGCGTCACCCTCATCGCTTAGGTAAGCATTATCGCAAAGGCAATTAAATGCATTGTGGATACAGATTGCCTATAATTGCCAGTTATCCAATAGTGTTTTCCTGATCCTATGTCCTTTTCTATTTCCACGCCGCTGCGCCGCCTCGGCCGTTTATTCTGCCTTTCCTCCGCCCTCGTGGCGCCCGCCGCCTGGGCCGACAGCTATACCGATTTTCAGCAAGCTGCCACGCGCCTGGAAGCGATGATGGCCAAGGCGACGCCACAAGGTAGCTTGCCGCGCCTGGGCGACCCTGCCGTGGCGGCTTTGTTTGCCCAGGTCGCCGATGGCCCGCGCCTGTTCCAGACGCCCGTCGCGGCGCTGCAAGACATGAACCAGAGCGTGGCCCTGTGCGAGCGGGCAACCAACCTGGGCAAGGCGTATTACACGTTTGGCTTGCAACGGCCGCTGCTGCTGTCCGGCGCGGAGCTGCAGCAGGCGCGCCGGGAGCAGGTGACGCAGAACCTGGCCAATTATGGCGATGAAATGGCCGCCCTGTTTGCCTTCGGCGTGCATTGCCATGCGCACTTGATCGGTTTGATGGAAGCCGAGTTCAGCACGCAGCCGGCGCAGGACGTGAGCGGTACCGAGCGCATGCGCGCCCGCGCGTTCAGCAAGGGATCGAGCACCATGTTTGCGAATGTGGTGCAGTTCGTGCAGGTGCCGTACTGGAATGGGGCGCAAAAGAAAGTCATGCTGGCAGCGGCGGCGCAGCACGCCACGGCGAATGCCAATCTGATGGCGCCGCCCTTGCGCGAGCGCATGCTGACCAGCCTGGCCGAGGCGGACAAGGACCTCGATCCCACCCTGGCGCCTGCGCTGGCGACGATACGCCAGGCGCTGGCGGTGACGACGTGTACTGGCCTGTGCCAGTACTACTGATCCGGCTTATTCGGCCGCTTGCAAGGGCTTGTTGCGCTGGCGCCCGCGCACCAGGCCCCCCCCATACACGGCGTAGTAGCCGATGACGAGGCCGTAGGCGGCCATGGTCAGCGGGCTCTGGCCGAACGGTGGCGGCGGCACGGGCACGTCCTGGCGCGAGTTCAGGTAAATCTCCATGCCGCGGTACAGCAATCGGGCGATGAACAGCATCGTGATGGCCAGGCCCAGGTAGCGGTGCTGGGTAAAGAAAAAGTCCTTGCCGACGTGCTCGAAGCGCGTCAGCTTCAAGCCCAGCACGCCCAGCCAGCCGCCGGCCAGCGCCGCCGCGCCCAGGCTGGACAGGGGCAGGACGTCGAATTTCGTCGTCGTCGCCAGGAACAACAGCAGTACGGGAAATGCGATCGCCACGCTCCAGTGCCGCCACAGCTGCGACTTCTGGCGCGCCACCAGTTTCTTCAGGCGCGAATAAATGCGCCAGACCAGCAGCGGGACCAGTAACAGCAGGGCGAGGGTGGTGGTTTCCATGTATGCAATCGGGTACGGGTAAAACAGCGATTGTAAGCCAGATGGGGACGGGCGGCGATGCTTGTCAAACGCTAAAGGTTGCATGTTGACATTTACATGGCAGGCGGCGGGCATCTCGTGGTATGGTCTTCTTTTGTCTGCAGGGAGGCCAGCCATGTCAGTCATCCATGCCCACCGCGCGCCCGACCCGGCGCCCGTCGATGAACCCATGCCGGCGCCGGAGCCGCAAGAAGCGCCCGGGCACCATCCGGGGCCCGTGCACCCGGTGCCGCAGGACGATCCCGTGCCGCACCCGCATCCCAGTTAATCTCGTCAAGAAAGGCTGTTTTAGATGGCAATTGTCAAGGAAGTCTACACACGCAAAGTCAGCGGAGAATCGTTCGACTATGAACTCGATTACACCCAGGGCGCGGACGTGGCCTGGATTGCGCGCGTGTATCACGACGGCGTGCTGAAGGGCTCGCCGCACGGCGCGCTGACGGCCAACGTGCTGTCCGGCCCCGCGCTGGAACAATACCTGCGCGCGTATGTCGAAGGCATGATCGAGCGGGGGCTCGACGTGGCTGAGTAAGCTGTTTGCAGCAGTCAAACAAAAGGGCGCCGAGGCGCCCTTTGTGTTTCTGGTAGTGTCGGATTACGCGGCTGCGCCGCTAATCCGACCTACGCGCATGCACATGGAGCGTAGGTCGGATTAGTGGGGCAACGCCCCGCGTAATCCGACGACATTGTTGGCCGCCAATCTAATCAAACGCCCACGTGTACAACACGTCGAGCGCATTGTTCGTGCCCGTCTGGAATTGCAAGGTGATGCGGCGGTTCAGTTTATAACGGAGTTTCACCAGGCTCGTCGCCGTGCTGGTGCCTTGTTCGAACGTCAGGTAGGCGCGCGAGGACAGGCGCTTGCCGACGGTGACGACCGTGCTTTCCAGCCCTTGCGCCTGCGACAGGCCCACCTCATCGAGTCCCAGCGAACTGGCCAGCTTGCCCTGCAAGCCGCCGCCGGAGCCGCCGAAGAGGGCGCCTGCGGCCGTCGTCAGCAAGGCCATTTCATCGCCGGCCGCCGTTTCCGCGCCGTGGCCGAGGATCAGCCAGGCCAGCTTGTCGCTGTCCGACACGCTCGGCGTGGACACCAGCTTGGCTGTCGGCGCCTGCGCCGTGCCGCGCACTTCCACGCCCGCTTCCACGTTCGTTTCCGACAAGGCTTCGCCTTCGGGACGCTTGCGCACGGCCAGGATATTCAGCGACGGGTTATCGTAGGCGCCCGTGAAGGCGATCAAGCCCCGTTCGATCGACAGCTTTTGCCCGTAGGCCGCGTACTGGCCGCTGGTGACCTTGATGCTGCCCGTCACGCGCGGCGCGGCGCGGTTGATGACTCTGGCGCGCACATTGCCGGCCAGGTCCGCATCAATGCCCATGCCGCGCAGGTGGAAGGCGTTGCCCAGGTCGAATTCAAGGTCGATATTCAGGGGGAGTGTGGGCGCTTCCTTGCCGCCCTTGACTTCCTTGCCCAGCACCACCACGTCGCTGCTTTGCGTCGGGGTATCCTGCGGTGCCAGTTCGATCAGCGCGCGGTTGGCCTTGAACTTGCCCTCGAAGCTGAAACGCTTGTCGTTGCGCACCAGGGTGCTGTTGCCCGACAGGATCAAGGTGCGATCGGGGCGCGATAGCGCCTGCAGGCGGTCGGCCATCAATTTCAGTTCCAGGCTCGCCTCGCCATTCGCAAAGCGTACCCAGCCATCTGCCTGCACCTTGCCATCGCCGCCGTCAAAGCTCAGGCGCTGCAGTTGCAATTGATCACCGGCCAGCTTGGCTTGCAGCACGCCATTGCGCAATTTCAAGCCCTGGTCGGCCCAGTTTACCAGCAGCTTGCTGCCGTTGATGTCGCCATTCAATTGCGGTGCGCCGATGGTGCCGCTGCCGGACAAGGCCACCTTCAAGGCGCCGCCCAGTTCCAGCCCTGGCTGGCCCGTCAGCGGCGCCAGCCAGGCCAGTGTATCGATGCTGGTGGTGCCCGTCAGCGAGAGGGCGCTGTCGTTGCTGATGCGCCCGCCCAGCATTTGCACGGTGGCATTGATGTCGCTCTGGCCTGCGCGCGCGCCGTCCAGTTTCACGGCCAGGCGCAATTGCTGGTTGGCCACGTCCACTCTCGCATCGAGGGTGCGCAAGCCCAGCGCCAGCGGCTGTTCCACGCCCACCGTCACGTCGCCTTTTTCGCGGTAGATGTGCAGCATGCCGGCCAGTGATGGGTCTTTCTGCTTGGCCGTCGGCACCTGCATGTCGAGCGACCATTGCGCGCCCAGGGTCAGGTCGCTACGCGCATTGGCTTGCAGCGCCGGAATCACTTGCGCCAGATAGGTCAGCGCCACGCCGGCCGCCTGGCCGGAACTGGTCCAGCGGGGGCCGTTCTTGACCAGGCTTTGCATGGTGATGCTGCCTGCCGGTAATTTGATGACCGTGTTGCCCACGCTGATCTGTTCCGGCTGGCCCAGGCCCGCCACGCCGCTGCCGGCGGGACCGGCCACTTTGACGGGCACGGGCGCTTGCAGCACGAGCGCATAGCGGCCCTTGTTTTGCAGGCTGTCGATGGTGCCCGTCCAGCTGGCGCCGCTCTGGCTGCCGCGGATTTGCACGTTGGCGTCGAAATCGTCGTTGCGCGCCGCCAGGTTCACCGTATGGCTGCCGCGCGTGCCCGTCGTGCCCAGGCGGGCGCTGGCCAGCTTGAAGGTGGGCGTGCTGTAGCCCGTGATGTCCAGGCTGCTGACCATGGGGTCGAGCGCGCCTTGGCCGGCGCCCACGCTGGCGCTGCCTTTGATGGATTTCAGTTGCTGGTCGCCAAAGAAGGTCAGGTCACGGCCATCGAGCGTCAGTTGCGCTGCCGGTGCATCCATCTTGCCCGAGACGGAGCCGGCTGCCTGCAGCACGCCGGCAAAGCGCGGGCCCAGGGTCGACAGTTGCGGCGCATCGAGTTTCCATGTGAGCTTGTCGGTGGCGCCACCGAGCGCGCCCTTGGCCAGCAGGCTGTTCGGCCCCAGGCGCAATTCCGTATCGACGCTGTCGATGCGTTTGGCGTTGGCGGACAGTTTGGCGTAGCCGGCCAGCGGCGCATTTTGCAGGGTCGATTCGCGCAAGGCCAGGTTGAGGGCCACTTGCCAGTCGCCGCTCAGGCGGCCGTTGCCGTTGAAATCCGCATTGACGTTGCCGTTGGGCAGTGATGCGCCAAACGCGGCCGGGTTGATCTTTTGCAGGGAACCCGTCATTTTCAGTTCCGCTGTCTGCTTCGGCCCCGTCAAACCCACGTCGCCGCTGGCGTGGATGGCGCTGTCCGCTGCGGGACGCTTGCCGCTGGTCAGGCCCAATCCTTTCGCATCGGCAACAAAGCTCGTGCGCGGCTGCTGCAGGGTGCCCTGCACCACGCCACTGGCCAGCACGCTACCCAGCAAGTCGCCCTGCAAGGCGGAAAGTTGCCGCGCATCGACGTTCCAGTTGAGTTTTTCGCCGGCGCCGCCAAAGTTGCCCTTGGCCGTCACGTTGTTCTTGCCCAGCGCCAGTTGCACGTCGATGCCGCTGAAATGGGCCGCATCGGCCGTCAGCTTGCCCTTGCCGGACAACGGCTGGTCAAGCAGCTTGCTGGGGCGCACGGTGAAGTCCGCATTCGCCAGCCACTGGGGAGCCACGTGGCCGCTGGCGCGCACGTCGAGGTTCAGGTCGGCCACGGGGAAGGCGCCGAAGTCGGCAGGGTTCAGGCGGCTGGTACTGGCCACGGCCTTGAACGGTTGTTCATCCTTCAGACTGATCTGGCCCGTCGCATTGACGCTGCTTTTGCCTGCTTGCAAGGTCGCCTTGCGCAATTGCACCAAGGAATCGGCCAGGGTGGCTTCCACATCCAGGCGCAGCTTGGCTTCACCGAGTTTGGCGCGCAGGGTTTGCGTCTTGCCGTCGCTGTCGAGCACGATGTCGCCGACGATCTTGGTGCTGTTGATGCTGCTGTACATGTGCTGCAAGTCGATCTTGTCCGTGTGCAGGGTCAATTGCGCATTGCCGATGGGCGCATCGACAGCGTCGCGGTTGAGCTTGCCGCTGCCCGTGAATTTGCCCGCATTGCCGAAGTCGATGATGGCCGACTCGAGCGTGGTGGCCGTCAGGGTGCCGCCCAGGCGCGCTTCGAACTGGCGCAGCGGCAGCTTTTGCTGGTCGATGGGGCCCGGTGTGGCGTGGTTGAGGATGGCCAGCTTGCCTGACACGGTTTGCTTGGTTGGCCGCGTGTCGATGGCGGCGTCGAGTTCCAGGCTCAGGTCCGCCTGCGGCAAGGTGGCGTCAAACTTGCCCGGATTGATGTTGCGGCCACGGATATTGGCTGAGCGCAGGATGATGACGGGATCGAACGGCGCCAGCGCCAGCTGGGCGTCGGCCGTGGCCGCGCCCGCGCTGCCCTTGGCCGTCACGTTCAGCACGTTCAGGTCGCCGCCCAGCTGCAGCGCCAGGGCGGCCGGTTTTTCGCCGGCGGCGGCCTTGAGCTGCGTCAAGCCGGCCTTGCCTGACAGTTTGAATGGCTGCGTGGCGGCAATCGTCGCGCTGGCCGTGGCCTGGCCGAATGGCGTCAGGGCCGACGCGTCTTCCAGCTGCCATTGCGTCTTGTCGCCGGACAAGGTGAAGTGGATCTTTTCAAACACCGTGTTGCCGCCCGCGCTGACCAGGGTCACCTTGTCCAGGCGCGCGTCGGCAATGCCGATCTTGAACGGCGCGGCCAGGCTGGCGGGCATGGTCGACGGTTCCTCGGACGGCGCCGTGCTTTCCACGGACAGGCTGGCCACGTGCAGTTCGCTGATGGCGATGCCTTCCGAGAAGAACTGGAACGGCGACCAGTTGATGTCGATATTGTCGGCCGTGATGTGCTGCGTCTTGCTGCGGTAGCTGACGTGGCCCAGGTGCATGCGGTTGTACAGCGAGCCGGACACGCCCGATACTTCGATGTCGCCGCCGCTGGCGCTGGCCACTTTTTGCACCAGCATCTGCAAGGTCGATTCGCGGCCCAGGAACCAGAAGGCGCCGCCCAGCAGCACGGCCAGGCTGGCGATGGCGATCAGTGTGTAGCGCACCCAGCGGCGCGGTTTTTTCGCCGGCGGCGGAGGGACGGCGCCGGGCGATTCGGTAGTCATATCGGACATCAGAAAGTGAATCCCAGAGAGAAGTGCAAACGGTAAGCGTGGACGGCGTGGCCGTACGCCACGTCGACATTGATGGGGCCGACGGGGCTCTTGTAGCGCCCGCCCAGGCCATAGCCCGATTTCGGCGTCATGGCCACCTTCACGGTATCGGCCGCGTTGCCGGCGTCATAGAAGGCGGCAATGGCCCACTTCGGCTTGAACCAGTACTGGTATTCGGCGCTGCCGGTGAGCATGTAGCGTCCGCCAACCGTGGCGTCGCCTTCCTTGACGCCCAGTTCCTGGTAGGCATAGCCGCGCACCGACTGGTCGCCGCCTGCGCGGAACAGGTAGACGGCCGGCACGCCGCGTTTTTCCTTCGAACCGAGCGCGCCCATTTCGCCGCGTACGATCAGCTCGCCTTTTTCACCGAGCGGACGGTAATACACGGCCTTGCCGGCCACGCGCACGAAGCGCTCGTCCGTCAGCACGGGCAGCAGGGCGCCGCCCACCTGGGCATTGATGACATAGCCCTTGGTGGGGAACAGCAGGCTGTCGAGGCTGCGCTTGGTGATGGCATAGGTCAGCGGCAAGCTCTTGCTGCGCGTCTGTTCCAGGCCGACGACGGTCTTGTCTTCGCTGAGGAACTCGAACGTCAGGCTGCGCTCGAGGTTGGTGCCGCCCCAGTTGCGCTTGGCCGAGAGGGTGGTGACGGCCGTGATTTCGTTGGAAATGTCGCTGCGTTCGAACGAGGCGCCCGCGCTGTCGTTGTAGCCGCGCTCAGTGGTGGGGAAATAAAAATTGGCGTGCGCCGCCTGTTTCTTCGTTTCCATGGTGATCGCGCTCTTGAAGCGCGTGCCCCACACGTTCAGGTTGTCATAGTTGAGCTGGGCACGATTGCCCGTATTCGTACTGAAACCGAGACCGGCGCTGACGTTCTGCTGCTTGTTTTCCGTTACGCGCACGACCAGCGGCAGCAGCGGCGCGGGGCCGCGGTTGGCGGGTTTCGTCACGGAGGCACCTTCGGCCTCGGCCGCCTGGCTTTCCTGGCCCGCCTCGATCTGCTCGCCCAGGATGCTGCTCATGTCGGCGCTCACTTCCACGCTGGCAAAGTAGCCCGTGTCCTGCAGGCGCGCCTGGAACGATTGCAGCGCTGATTCGCTGTAGTATTCACCCGGACGTATCTTGTCGAGGTTGCGGATGATGGCTTCCGGGTAGCGTTTCAGGCCTTCGATGCGCAGCTCGCCGAAGCGCAGTTCGGGGCCGCTGTCGAGCACCACCAGCAGGGATACCTTGTGCGTTTCCGGGTCGACCACGGCTTGCGTGTCGACCAGCTGGGCGCGCGGGTAGCGCGTCTGCACCACTTCGCGCAGCAGGGCGCGCTTGGCCGCTTCCCAGTCGGACTGGCGAAACACGCTGCCCGTCTTCAGGGCCCAGCTGCGTTTCAGCGCTTCCGTATCGTAGGGTTCGCTGGCAGCCAGCGGCGGCGTGGGATCGAAGCCGCGCAATTCCAGTTCGACCTTGTCGATGGTCGCGGGCTGGCCCGGATCGACGTCGACGATGACGACGGGTTTGGCGCCCGTCGTATCGACGCGCACCGTGACGACGGGCGTGTAATAGCCGGCCGTGGCGATGAGGTTTTTGGCTTCTTCGGGCGTAGCGCGCACGAGGCGCCGCAATTGCTCGCGGTCCATGCGCGGGTTGCCGCGGAAGCGTTCCAGGTCCAGGTTTTTTTCAAGCAACTCATCGAGGTCGCCGGGCGCGTTGACCTTGACCTCGTACTGCAGCGGGGCGGGCGTCGCTTCCGTGCTGGCGGGGCTGTCGGCAACGGCGTCTTGCGGGCGCTCTTGCACCGCCTCCTGCGCGCCGGCATGGGCGATGGGAAACAGCAATATGGCACCGCCGGCGGCGGCCAGTGTCAGTTGACCCATTGCTTTTGTCACTACTTGTGCCAAAATTCGTGGTCGTATCGCCTTGCCGGCAGCCGTATGCCGTATGGGTCGTGCAGAAAACATGGTGCTCCAGATGAGTAAATGCTGACTGCATGTTACCGGAATAGGTAAACTGATGGCGGACGAATAAGTATTTTTTGCATGGGGAATTCGTTTCCCCACGCACTATTGCAACAGATAAAAACATAGAAAGAAAATTTATGCTAGCAACGGACTCCGCACTGGTGCTGTTTAGCGGTGGACAAGATTCCACTACCTGCCTGGCCTGGGCCTTGAAGCACTATAAGCGCGTCGAAACCATCGGCTTTGATTATGGCCAGCGCCATGCGATCGAGCTGACCGTGCGCCCCGGCGTACTGGAACAGATGCGCCAGCAGTCGCCCGAGTGGGACAGCCGCCTGGGCCAGGATCACATGATCGACCTGTCGCTCATTTCCGCCATTTCCGACACGGCCATGACGCAGAACGTCGAGATCGTCATGCAGGAAAACGGCTTGCCAAACACCTTTGTTCCTGGACGCAACTTGCTGTTCATGACCGTGGCCGCCACCGTGGCGTACCGCCGCGGCTTGACGGTGCTGGTGGGCGGCATGTGCGAGACGGATTTTTCCGGCTACCCGGATTGCCGCGACGATACGATGAAGGCCCTGCAAGTGGCCTTGAACCTGGGCATGGACACGCGCTTGAAGCTGGAAACGCCGCTGATGTGGCTGGACAAGGCGCAAAGCTGGGACCTGGCGGAAGACCTGGGCGGCCAGCCGCTGGTCGACCTGATCCGCAGCGGCACGCACACGTGCTACCTGGGCGAACGGGGCGAGCTGCACGACTGGGGCTATGGCTGCGGCACCTGTCCCGCCTGCGCCCTGCGCGCGAATGGCTACCAGCAGTACGCGGCGAGAAAGGCCGCAGCAAAGTAAAAAACAGGTTGCGCCGTTTCTTCAAGCGGCGCGGCGGAGAGAGCAGCCATGCTGTGGTTTTTGCCACAGGAGCGTCTTGCCATGAAATCCCTCTTTGCCGCGCTGTACGGCCCCGCGTTCTGGGCCGGCTTCATCGGCGCCGCCAGTTATCTGATCGCGGTGTGCCACTATTCCTTCTGGGTCTTGCCGCCCTTGCTGCTGCTGGCCCTGCTCACGTCCTTTCTTGCCGAACGCTATGCGCCGTATGACGGCGCGTGGAACGACGGTCACGGCGACGGTTGGCGCGACAGCCTGCATGCGCTCGTCAATGAAGCGCTGTACCTGCTGGGTCTGGCTGCCTTTCCCCTGCTGGCCGGGCACCTGGCGCTGGGCGCATTCTGGCCAGTCCAGCTGCCGTTCTGGGCGCAGCTGCTGCTGGCGATCCTCATCGCCGACTGCGGCATCACGCTCGTGCATTACCTGAGCCATCGCTATTATTTTCTGTGGAAACTGCATGCCGTGCATCACAGCGTGCAGCGCATGTACGGTTTCAATGGCTGGATGAAACATCCGCTGCATTTGCTGCTGGAAGCGACGGGCGGCATGCTGCCCTTGTTGCTGCTGGGCATACCGGAAGCCGTCATGGCCGTGCTGGCGTTTGCCGTGGCGATCCAGTTGCTGCTGCAGCACGCGAATGTCGACATGCGCATGGGGCCGCTGCGCCACGTGTTTGCCTGGGCGCCGCTGCACCGTTTTCATCACATGAAATACGGCACGGCCGGCGACGTGAATTTCGGGCTGTTTTTTACCTGCTGGGACCGCTTGCTGGGCACGGCCTTCGATGCGCCCGGCTACCGCATGCGGGGCGAAGATCTGGGCATCGGCAGCCGTCCCGACTACCCGCCCGCGTATGGGGCGCAACTGATCGAACCGTTCCGCGCGGAAGAGGGCGTGCGCGCGCCCGAGCTACCGGCCGGCTTGAAGCAGGCGCTCAAGCGCGTCATCAATCGAGCAGCTTGACGTTGAGCTGGCGCAGGCTGCGGTCGGCGCGCACGCCGAACAGGCTGCGCATGGTGCGCGAAAAATGCGCGGCATCGGCAAAGCCGGCACCGTGGGCCGCCTGCGTCAGGGTACTGCCGAGCAAGATGAAACGGATGGCCAGGCGCAGGCGGCGCCACAGCACCAGCCGCCGCACGGGCAGGCCCAGCTGGGCGCTGAACAGGCGTTCCAGCTGGCTCAGCGACAAATGCGCCGCCTCGGCCACGGCCGCCGCGCTGACCTTGCCCGACAGCAGCGCGTCGACCTTGTCCAGCGCCCGCCGCAAGCGGGGATCGGGCAAGTCTTCGCGTGGCTGCGCCTGCAGCGCTGCGGCCAGATTGTCCAGGCTGGGCACGCCCGCGCCGCCGGCCGCCGCCAGCAGGGCCGCGCCGCCCAGGCGTTGCGGTTCCGCATAGATGGTCAGCATGGGCGCCGGTGCGCTGAGGATGGCGTGCGGGCGCAGGCTGTCGACCAGCAAGTGCCGCGCCGTGTGGACGATGCCGTCGAGCTCGGCCGTGAAAGGCGCCCCCGTGCTCAGCATCAGCTGGTGCGCATAATGGGCGTGGCTGTCCGTGGCGCCCGCTGCGCCATGCAAGATGGCAAAGTCCGGCGCCAGCCAGAGTGTTCCCTGCCAGCTATCGTGCTGCAAACGCGGCTCCTCGGTGATGGATTGCGGGGCGATCATACCAGCCGGCGGAGATGGTTTTCACGGCAACGAAGTTTCCTGGCGTGCACATCGTTGCATTGACGAAATATGTGATTTTTTTCATACAATATTCAGCATTGCAAGGGCGCCCGCTGTAACGTACTATCATTCTCATCGACTACCGATGGTAATCGTGCAGCCCGCCGCCAGCCATGTTGCTGGTCGTGTAGCGGTTTGATGTCCGTTCTGCCTGCCAGCCTGTCATGCCTACACGCGCGTCTTCGTCGTGGTTTGCCCGGCCAGTGTCGCACTGGGTGGGACCGCGCGTGTTGGCCGCCCTGGTGCTGGCGCTGTGCCTGGGATTGACGTATGGCGCCTGGCGCAATGCCGACGACGCCAGCGAACAGCAGGTGCAGGCCGATTTCGATTTCCGCGTGCGCGAACTGGTCAATAACATTGTCGGCCGCATGCAGACCTACATCCAGGTGCTGCACGGGGTGCAGGGACTGTATGCCAGTTCGCAGGAAGTCACGCGCCGCGAATTCCATGCCTATCTGGCGGCGCAGCAGGTGGATCGCCACTTTCCCGGCATCCACGGCATCGGCTACCTGCCGCTGTTGTCCGGCGCCGCCCTGGCGCGGCACGAGGCAGGCGTGCGCGCGGACGGCTATCCCGGCTATGCGGTGCGTTCGCACGGCCAGCGCGACTGGCATGCGCCCATCACTTATCTGGAACCGTTAAGCGAGAGCAATCTGCTGGCCTTCGGCTACGACATCGGCTCCGAACCCGTGCGCCGCGCCGCGCTCGAGCAGGCGCGCGACACGGGGCAAGCGGCCATGACGGGCAAGATCCACCTGGTGCAGGATGGCGGCAGCGCCCAGGCGCATGGCTTCCTGGTCGTCTTGCCCGTGTATGACAATGGCTTGCTGCATGGTAGCGTGGCGCAGCGGCGCACCGCCTTGCGCGCCTGGGTGTTTGCGCCATTTCGCATGGGCGACCTGATGGCGGGCGTGGGCGGCGAGAGCGCGCGCCAGCTGGACCTGGAAATCTATGATGGTGCGCAATTGTCCGAGGCGGCCCTGATGTATGACAGCTTGCCGGGCGCCCTGTCGTCTGCCGCCTCGGACAGCCTGGTGTCGCGGCAAGCGATCAGCATCGCCGGCCATGCCTGGACTTTGCGCGTGCGCACCATGCCGGGCTTCGATGGCGAATTGCTGGCGCGCCCCCGCCTGGTGGCCTGGACGGGGCTGCTGGCCAGCATCGTGCTGGCGCTGGCCACGTGGCTGCTGGCGGCGGGCCGCGCCCGCGCCCAGGCGGCGCTGGCGCGTTCGAGCGAACTGACGGGCCAGCTGGAGCAGGGGCAGGCGAGCGTGCTGGCGATGGCCGAGGCGGCGCAACGCAGCCAGGCCATGCTGCGCAGCATTCTCGATTCGACCATCGACGGCATTCTGGTCGACAATATCGATGGCCGCATCTTCACCTCGAACCGGCGCTTCCGCGATTTGTGGCAAGTGCCCGATGCGCTCGACTGGCAAGCCGATGGCGCGGCGCTGGTGCGCCATGTGGAAAGCCAGCTGGAGCAGGCCGCGCCTTTCCTCGGGGCACGCACCCACGCGCCGCACGGCCACCGCGAGCGGCGCGACGTGCTGCACCTGCGCGATGGTCGGGTGGTCGAGCAATATGTGCGCAGCATGCAGCTGGGCAATGAGCAGGCGCGCCTGTGGACCTTCCGCGATATCAGCGAGCGCAGCCAGATGGAGCGGCGCGAGCATACTCGGCGGCAAGTGCTGGAAATGCTGGCCACGGGCGCGCCGCTGGAGCGGGTGCTGGAAAGCGTGGTGCTGAGCGTGCAAGCCGATCATCCCGCCATGCTGTGCAGCATCTTGCTGCTCGATGAAAGCCGCCACCGCCTGGTGCTGGGCGCCGCGCCCAGTTTGCCCGCGTTTTTCAACCTGTCCAGCCATGGCCATGACCTCGACACTCTGCAGGGCGTGCATGGCATCGCCGCGCAAGCGCTGCGCGACGGCTTGCGCGTGATCGTCGGCGACTTGCATACGGTTGCCGATGCACAAGAGACGATGGAACTGGCGTGGCGGGCCCAGTTGCAATCGTGCTGGGCCGAACCCGTGCGTGGCGGCTCGGGCAAGCTGCTGGGCGTGCTGATGGCGTATCACCGCCAGCCCACGTTACCGGGCGCGGCCCATCTGGCGCGGCTGAGCGAGGCGGCGCACCTGGCCGGCATGGCCATCGAACAGGCGCAGGTGGCGCTGGCCCTGCGCGCGGGCGAAGCGCGTTTCCGCAGCCTGTACGATCATGCGCCCGTGGCCCTGTGGGAACAGGACTGGTCGGCCGTGCGCGCCGCGCTCGATGCCCTCGAACAAGCTGGCGTGCGCGACCTGGGCGCTCATTTCCAGGCCAGTCCGGACGCGCTGCGGCAACTGGCGGGCCTGGTGCGCATCATCGATGCGAACGGCGCCGCGCTGGCGCAGGTGCGCGCCAACGAGGACGACCAGCGCCGCGGCGCCTTGAGCCTGGCGCAGAATTTCGACGACAGCGCCTTGCCCCGCTTCGGCGACGCGCTGCTGGCGCTGGCTGGCGGCGCCCACCTGTACGAGTGCGAGAGCAGCTTCGTGCGTCTCGATGGCGCGGCGCGGCAAAATGAATTGAGCTTGCTGGTGATGCCCGGCCATGCGGACAGCCTCGATTTCGTCATGGTGTCTTCGCTCGACATCACCGAGCGCAAGCGCATGAACGCGGAACTGCTGCAACTGGCCACCACGGATTTTTTAACCGGCTTGCCGAACCGGCGCCACTTCATGGCGTCACTGGAAAACGAGCATGCCCGCTTGCAGCGCGAGCTGGCCAGCTGCGCCAGCGTGCTGATGCTCGACATCGATCATTTCAAGCGCGTCAACGACGAGTATGGCCACGCCGTGGGCGACGCCGTGCTGCGTCACCTGGGCGCGCTGATGTGCCAGGCCTTGCGCAAGGTCGACGTGCCGGGCCGCGTGGGCGGTGAAGAATTCGCCATCTTGCTGCCTGGTACCGACCTGGCGGCGGCGGCCGTGTTTGCGGAACGGCTGCGCCGGCGCGTGGCGGAAAGTTCGCTGACCATCGATGGCGGCATCGTGATCACCATCACGGTGAGCATCGGCATGGCCGCCATGGCCGGTACCGATGCCGATTGCGACGCCGTGCTGGCGCGCGCCGACGAGGCGCTGTACCGGGCCAAGCGGGGCGGGCGCAACCGCATCGAGCAGAATGACGGCGGTGGCGACGGCGTGCTCAGCAAGTTCATGGCGCAGTGATTACAGGCTGTGCTGGCGCGCTTGCGCCTGTTTGCGGTTGCGGCTGACGATCAGCCAGACGATGGCGACGGGAATCAGCAGCGGCAGCAGCACGGGCGTGCTCAAGGCCAGCGCCAGCACCACGCACAGGGCCACCACGGCGATCAGCACCACGCCGACTCCCGCCAGGACCACGCCCGTGACGACGGCGGCGCACACCACCGCAATGGCGGCGACCAGCAAGCCGCCGCCGGCAAACACCAGGCCGAACAGCCACTCGAGCGGACCGTCGACATCGTCGCCGTTGAACTGCATGTGCATGTCGCTGCCGCTGATCTTGTCGAGGAACAGGCAGGCGAGCATGACGATGAGGACGAAGGTGAGCAATTTTTTCATGGTAAGCCTCGGTGTGTGGGTGATGGGGTCTTGCATGGTCACACTGTAGGCGCGCGCCCGGCTGGCCGCCAGCGGCGTGCGACAGGCCGTCATTTTCACGGTATGGAAGGCGCTGGCGGGGCAAAAACGCTGATCTGGAACAAGATTTCTTTTCTTGTAATGTGCGCAAGCCGTCCTATACTGAATACCTCACTCTCGCAAGGAGGGCAACATGCTTTTGTTTGCAGATACCGGGGATCAATCGCTATCCCTTTCCCACCATCGAAGCACGCGCCAGCGTAGCGCCACGCAGTCTTGCGCCGAGCCCGTCGGCGCGCCATCGGCGATACCGCCGATCATCATCAATCCCTTTAATTACCATGCGCCGCTGCCGGCCATCGACCCGCGCTGGGTACCGCCCGGCCCGCCGCTGACCTGGCCCAACCGGCCTGCCATGTCCATGTGCTGACAGTTGCCTTGGTGGCAGGCTGGCTCGTGCCGTAGGACGTGCCGTTTCGCTTCCGGCGATGCGGCACGGGAGGGCGTTTTCGACTATCATGCTAGCCCCGACCTTCCACCACGAGCACCGCCATGAGTACCGATTTCCCCGACTTTTCCGACGAAGCAGCCGAGCCAGACAATGACGCCCCGATCCAGGAGCCGCGCCTGTGGGTAGGCAATGGCTGGACGGCGAGGGTGATCAAGAATGAGGAAGATGAAGGCTGGGCCGTGGCCATGATCAAGGATGGCGAGCCGGAGCCGGCGCTGGTGGGTCCGTGGACCATGGGCCGCGACAAGAAAAACCCGAAGCCGCTCGACGTCAACGCATTCAATACGCTGGTCAAGACGGCGTCGGAAGTACTGCGCCGCCACGAGCAGCAGCTGCATGCGCAATTGCACAAGAACCTGTTCGTCGCCACCGACGAGGGGCAAGTCAAGGTGATGTTCGACATCGTGCCCGACGAAGACCACCCGTACGCGGAACTGAGCGCCTACGACGCCGACGGCGAACAGATCGCCAAGGTGCGCACCTCGGCCGCCTTCAAGTTCAATGCCACGTCAGCGGCGAACTGGATCGAGGGCGGCTACCGCCGGCCGTAATCCAACGTCACCACCGGCGCCAACAATGTGTCGGATTACGCGCCTGCGCGCTAATCCGACCTACCTCTTGCGGCATACGCGAGCCGGTACAGCAGCGGCAGGGCGTAGGTCGGATTAGGCCTGAAAGGCCGTAATCCGACGCTACCAGCGGCGTCAACAATGTGTCGGATTACGCGCTTGCGCGCTAATCCGACCTACCTCTTGCGGCATACGCCAGCCGGTACAGCAGCGGCAGCACCAGTAAGGTCAATGCCGTCGACGATAAAATACCGCCGATCACCACCGTGGCCAACGGACGCTGCACTTCCGCGCCCGTGCCCGTGGCAATGGCCATCGGCACGAAACCCAGCGAGGCCACCAGCGCCGTCATCAGGACCGGGCGCAAGCGCGTGATCGCTCCCTCGCGTATCGCCTCGTGCAAGGGCATGCCCTGTTCGCGCAACTGGCGGATGTAGGCGATCATCACGAGACCGTTGAGCACGGCCACGCCGGACAGGGCGATGAAGCCGACGGCCGCCGAGATCGACATGGGGATGTCGCGCAGCCACAGGGCGACGATGCCGCCCGTCAAGGCGAACGGGATGCCGCTGAACACCAATAAACCATCCTTCACGTTGCCGAACATGGCGAACAGCAAGACGAACACGAGTGCCAAGGCCACGGGCACCACCAGCTCCAGGCGTTTCGTGGCCGATTGCAGTTGCTCGAACTGGCCGCCCCAGCTGGTCCAGTAGCCGGCGGGAATGGCCACTTGCGCTTGCAGCTGCTGCGTGGCGTCCGCCACAAACGAGCCGATATCGCGCCCGCGCACGTTGGCGCTGATGACGATGCGGCGCTTGCCGTCTTCGCGGCTGATCTGGTTCGGCCCCGGCGCGACTTGCAGGCTGGCTACTTCACCGAGCGGAATGAAGCGGGCACGGCCTTCCGCCGCCGCGCCCAGGGGCAGGGCGATGGGCAGGCGTTTCAACTGCTCCAGGTCGCTGCGCAGGCTGTCGGGCAGGCGCACGACGATGTCGAAGCGGCGGTCGCCCTGGAACAGGGTGCCCGCCTCTTGCCCGCCGATGGCCGTGGCAATGGCCGCTTGCACGTCGGCAATGTTGAGGCCGTAGCGGGCCGTCTGCTCGCGGTCGATCTGCACCGTCAGCATGGGCAGGCCCGTGGTCTGCTCGACTTTCACCTCTGTTGCGCCAGGAATCTTGCCCAGCACGCCGGCGATCTTCGCCGCCGTGCTGTCGAGGACAAGCATGTCGTCGCCGAACAGTTTCACGGCCACGTCGCTGCGCACGCCGGAAATCAGTTCATTGAAGCGCAGCTGGATCGGTTGCGAAAACTCGTAGTTGTTGCCGGGTAAACTGGTGGCCGTCGCTTCGATTTCCGCCAGCAATTGCTCGCGCGATTTTCCCGGTTCCGGCCATGCATCGCGGGGTTTCAGCATGATGTAGCCGTCGGAAATATTCGGCGGCATGGGGTCGGACGCGATCTCGGCCGTACCCGTGCGGGCGAAGACGCGGGCGATTTCCTTGTGGTTTGCCATCAGCTTGCTTTCCAGCTGCTGCTGCATGGCCAGCGATTGCGTCAAACTGGTGCCGGGGATGCGCAGGGCCTGGATGGCGATGTCGCCCTCGTTCAGGCTGGGCACGAATTCGCTGCCCATGCGCGTGGCCAGCAAGCCTGACAGCACGACGGCCACGGCCGCACCCGTCAGCACGACGGGCGTGTTGCGCATCACCTTGTCCAGCAGCGGCGCATACCAGCGCTTGGCGGTGCGCATGATGGCGTTTTCCTTCTCCGCCACCTTGTCGCCGATAAACAGCGCCACGGCGGCCGGAATGAAGGTGATCGACAGCAGCATGGCGCCCAGCAGGGCGATGACCACCGTCAGCGCCATCGGCGTAAACATGCGGCCTTCCACGCCCGTCAGCGCAAAGATCGGCAGGTACACGACCATGATGATCAGCTGGCCGTACAGCAAGGGACGGCGCGCCTCTTGCGATGCGGAAAACACTTCGTGGAAACGTTCCTGCAAGGTCAACGGTCGTCCCAGTTTCTGCTGCGCATGGGCCAGGCGGCGCACGCAGTTTTCCACGATCACCACGGCGCCATCGATGATGATGCCGAAATCGAGCGCCCCAAGACTCATCAGATTGGCGCTGACATGGTATTGCACCATGCCCGTAAACGTGAACAACATGGCCAGCGGGATCACCATGGCCGTGATGACGGCCGCGCGGATATTGCCGAGGAAGAGGAACAGGATGGCGATCACCAGCACGGCGCCTTCGAGCAGGTTTTTCTTCACCGTATTGATGGCCTTGTCGACGAGGACCGTGCGGTCATACACGGTGACGGCGTGTACGCCTTTCGGCAGGCTGCGGTTGATCTCCAGCATTTTCTTGTCGACGGCTTGCGAGACGGCGCGGCTGTTCTGCCCGATCAGCATGAAGACGGTGCCGAGCACCACTTCGCGGCCGTTTTCCGTGGCCGCGCCCGTGCGCAGCTCGCGCCCCAGCACCACGTCGGCCACGTCGCGGATGCGGATGGCCACGCCCTGCACATTGGCGACGACGATGTTGCCGATGTCGTCCTTGGAGGCCACCTGGCCCGGCGCGCGTATCAGCAATTGCTCGCCCTGCTTTTCGATATAGCCGGCGCCCACGTTGCTGTTGTTGCGTTCGAGCGCCGTCACCACGTCTTGCAGGCTGATGCCGTAGGCGGCCAGTTTTTCCGGGTAGGGCGCCACCTGGTATTGCTTGGCGTAGCCGCCGATGGCATTGATTTCCGTCACGCCCGTGACATTGCGCAACTGCGGCTTGATGATCCAGTCCTGAATTTCGCGCAAGTCGGTCGGTGTGTACGGCGTGCCGTCCGGCTTCTTCGCGCCGTCCTGCGTTTCCACCGTCCACAGGTAGATTTCGCCGAGGCCCGTGGAGACGGGACCCATTTTCGGCGTGATGCCGGCAGGCAGACTTTCCTTGGCTTCCTGCAAGCGCTCGTTGATCATCTGGCGCGCAAAATAGATGTCCGTGCCATCCTTGAAGATCACGGTCACTTGCGACAGTCCATAGCGCGACAGCGAGCGCGTCTGCTCCAAATTCGGCAAGCCGGCCATGGCCGTCTCGATGGGGAAGGTGACTCTCTGCTCGGTTTCCAGCGGCGAATAGCCGGCGGACTGGGTATTGATTTGCACCTGCACATTGGTGATGTCGGGCACGGCGTCGATGGGCAGCTTTTGATAACTGTAGATGCCCAGGCCAGCCATGGCGGCCACGGCCAGCATCACCAGCCAGCGCTGGTCGATGGCGAAGCGGATCAAACGTTCAAACATGATGGTTTCCTTTCGTTTGACGTGATCAGTGTTCGTGGCCGGCGGAGTCTTTGCCCAGCTCGGACTTCAGGACAAAACTGCCTTGCGCCGCATACGGCGTGCCGGCGGCCAGACCCTGCTTGATGTGCGTCAATGTGCCATCGCTGCGGCCCGGCACCACGGGCGTGGCCTGGTAGCCATCTTTCACTTGCACGAAGACGACGGGCTTGTCTTCCACCGTCTGGATGGCTGTACTCTGCACGGTGACGGGCGCGTCCGCTTCGCCGGAGACCACTTCCACCGTGACGAACAGGCCCGGACGCCACGCCATGTCGGGGTTCAGCAAGCTGATGCGTGCCTTGGCCGTGCGTGTCTGCTCGCCCAGCAAGGCGCCCACATAGGTGATCGTGCCTTGCGCGCTGGCGTCAAATGCGGACGCTTTCACTTCCGCCTTGCCGCCCATGCGCACGGTGGCCAGGTCTTTTGCCGGCACGGCGATTTCCGCCCACACGGTCGACAGGTCGGAAATGACGAAGATGTTCGCGTCTTCCTTGACGGCCTCACCCAAGGTGATGTGTTTTTCCAGCACCATGCCGTCGAACGGCGCGCGGATCTCATAGCGGTTCAGCGGGCCCTTGCTGATACCGCTGGCGCCCAGGGCGCTGAGCTTTTGCTGCGCGTTCTGCACGGCGATTTCCGCTTCGCGCCACGTTTGCTGGGCCTGCAGATAATCCTGTTCGGCCGAGATTTTTTCGCGCCACAGTTTTTCTTCGCGCTCATACGTGGAGCGGGCCAGCGACAGCCGCCGCTGCGCCGAGAGCAATTCGCTGCGTTGTTCCGACAATTCCGTGCTGGCGATGACGGCCAGCACTTGTCCCTTTTTCACCAGCTGGCCCAGGTCCGCCTGCACGGCTTCCACCACGCCGGCCAGACGCGGCACGACGTGGGCCGTGCGGTCTTCGTTGAACCGGATTTCACCGGGCAGGGCGACCGTCGTCTTGATGCGGCCCGGAGCGGCCGTGGCGATGACGACGCCGGCTGCCTTGCTTTGCGCCGCCGTCAATTCCAGCTTGCCTTCCACTTCTTCGTGGCCATGTTCGTCTTTCTTTTCAGTATGTGCTTCCGCCTTGACGGCAGGGACCGAAGGGGCGCCGGATTTGCCCGTGCCGAGGATGAGGATGGCCAGCACGATACCGGCGGCCGCGATGGAGACGATGGCGATCGTCTGTTTTTTGTCGAGTTTGATATTCATGGTCGGGGATTCCTTACAGGGGAGCTGGTGTGCCCAGCAGGCGCTCGATGTCGGCGGCGGCGTGCTGCGCTTCCGTCAGCGCGCGCAGGTATTGGTTTTTGGCTTGCAGCAAGGTGCGCTGGGCATCGAGCACGTCGAGGAAGGCGAACTTGCCGAACTCAAAGCCTTTGCTGGCCGCGTCGTAGGCGCTTTGGGCGCCAGGCAAGATGTCCTGGCGCAAGCTTTCCACGTCGAGCCTGGCCGTGGCCAGGCGTTCGATGGCGGCTGCCACGTCCGTTTGCACGGCGATGCGGGCGGCGGCCAGTTCGTCGCTGGCCTTGTCGCTGCGGCGCAGGGCGTCGAGCTTGTTGCCCGCGTTGCGGTCGAACAAAGGCAGCGGCAGGGCCAGGCCGATGATGGCCTGGTTGCGGCCCAGCTCTTCCGAACGCTTCATGCCGATGCTGACCGTGACGTCGGGCGTGGCGCGCCGCTGTTCCACGTCCAGCATGGCTTGCCGCTGGGCCAGCGCACTGTGCGCCTGGCGCACGGCCGGGGCTTGCCCCAGGCGCGCCGCCAGTTCGCTGGCCGGCGGCAGCTCGGGCAAGGTTTCCAGGCGTCCCTCGGCCACGCTGAAGCGTGGCGTGGCGTTGCCCCACAGTGCGGCCAGGCGCTTGCGGGCGCTGGCCAGGGTACTGCGGGCCAGGTTCAGCTCCAGCCGCACGCTCGCTTCGGCGACACGGGCGCGGGTTTCCTCGACGGGCGAGGCCTTGCCGGCCGTCACTCGTCGGGCCGTGATGTCGCTGGCGCGCGCGGCCAGGGCTTGCGCGCTGTCGGCCAGGCGCAAGCCTTCCTGCGCCGCCAGCACGTCGACAAAGGCGGAAGTGACGGCGGCGCGCGTGTCGGCTTGCTGCAGGGACAGGCCCGCTTGCGCCAGGTCCGCGCCGCGCTGGGCGACGGCGGCGCGCGCGCCCCGTTTGCCGCCCAGTTCGATCAACTGGTTGAGCTGCACGGTGGTGCTGCGCGTGGCGCGCCGCGTGTCTTCCAGCACGGTTTGCAGTTCCGGATTGGGCAAGGCGCGTGCCTGTTGCAGGGCGCCGCCCTGGGCCGCCAGTTCGTGGCGGGCGGCGGACAAAGTGGCGTTGCCGCCCTCTGCCAGGGCCAGCGCGGCGGGCAAGGTCAGGGGGGCGGCAGGCTCCTGCGGAGCTTGTGCATGGGCAAAATTGCCGGCCAGCAGGCCAGCGGAGAGCAAGAAAATGAATCGGTGCATCGAATTCTCCAAAAGCATGGAAAAGAATTCGACGGGACGCGCAGGCCTGCGCCTGACTTACTGCGAAAAGTGATTGAAACGTCCCGGCGGGCGAT
>NZ_JABXFH010000061.1:0-28004 GCF_013372745.1 Janthinobacterium sp. BJB401
ACTGCTTTCGCGCTATCGACAAAGCGTTGTGTTTGCCAGCTGCGAAGAAGGAAGAGTATGAAGCGTTTGCAGCATTTCGTCAACCTTCTTTTTCTCCCCGCTTTTACTCTGCAACACCATGTTTTGTGTGCGTCGTTTTGCGAGGAGGCGAATCATATCAAAGACCGTCGAAGTTTGGCAAGCGCTTTTCCAGGAAAGCGTGCATGCCTTCTTTTTGTGCAGGCGTACCGAAGGCGGCCTGGAACAGCCGGCGCTCATAGGCGACGCCATCGTTCAAGGTGGTTTCAAAGGCACGGTTGACGCAATCCTTGATCATCATGGCCACCGAGGTCGGCATGGCGGCAATCGTCTTGGCGGCAGCCAGGGTTTCTTCCAGCAATTTATCGGCCGGCACTACGCGCGACACGAGGCCGATGCGTTCCGCCTCGGCGGCGTCGATGGTGCGCGCCGTCAGCAGCAGATCCATGGCCTTGGCCTTGCCGATGGCGCGCGGCAGACGCTGCGTACCGCCCGCACCCGGCGTGACGCCGACCTTGATTTCCGGCTGGCCAAATTTGGCGCTGTCGGCGGCGATCAGGAAATCGCACATCATGGCCAGTTCGCAACCGCCCCCGAGCGCATAGCCGGCCACCGCGCCCACCACAGGTTTGCGCACGCGCAAGATATGTTCCCAGTTGCGGCTGATGTAACCCTGGGTAAAGGTGTCCGGATAGGTGTAATCGGCCATGGCCGCGATGTCGGCGCCGGCGGCAAACGCTTTTTCGCTGCCCGTCAGCACGATACAGCCGATATTCTCGTCCGCGTCGAACTTCAGCAAGGCGTCGCCCAGCTCATTCATCATATTGTCGTTCAATGCATTGAGCGCCTTGGGGCGGTTCAGACGGATGACCGCCACTTTATCTTGGATGTCGATGATCAGGTCTTCGTATTGCATAGTGTCTCCTCTCGATGAACGGTGCAACGATTGTAGCGGCTAACGGCAGCGGCGCGGCAGGTGCGCTGCTATTATTGTGAGTCCGATCATCTTTATCGAGCAGCGTATTTTCTCTCCCCTCTTCCAGTACTGCGCCCGTTACCTGCACGGCGACGGCAGCGCCGCCAGCGTCAATTTCCGCCGCTTGTGGTTCAGCAACGGTCTCAATTGCTTCGGCGCCCAGATCACCTCGCTGGCCCTGCCCCTGTGCGCGGTACTGTTATTGCATGCGACGCCGGAACAGATGGGCGTGCTGGTCGCGCTGCAGGCGCTGCCCTTCGCCCTCTTCGGCTTGCCCGTCGGCGTACTGCTGGACCGGCGCAGCAAGCACCCGATCATGCTTTTCAGCGAAAGCATGTCGGGCCTGGCCCTTGCCAGCGTGGCCGTGGCCTATTGGTGCGGCGTGCTGTCGATGCCATGGTTATATATAGTGGGGTTCATCATCGGCACAGGCTTCGTCGTCGGTGGCGGCGCCGAACAGGTGTTCCTGACTTTCCTGGTGGGCCGCGACGGCTTGATCGATGCGCAATCGAAATTTGCCGCCACCGAATCGGCTTCGCGCCTGATCGGCCCCGGCCTGGCCGGCGTGCTGGTGCAAGTGTTGTCGGCGCCCGTCGCCATCCTGTGCACGGCTTGCGGCTATCTGATTTCCGTCTTCAATTTGCGCGCCATGAGCGTGCGCGATCCGCGGCCAGCACCGTCAAGCAAGCACGCCTTGCGCGACATCGCCGACGGCTTGCTGTTTGTGTGGCGCGAACCGCTGCTGCGCGCGCTCGCCTGGGGTGCCGGCATCTGGCATTTCCTGTTTTACGCCAGCATGGCTTTGACCGTGCTGTTCGCCACGCGCGACCTGGGCATGAGCCCTGGCGTGCTGGGCATGACGCAGATGCTCGGTGGCGCCGGCGTCTTGCTCAGCGCCTTCATCGTCAAGCCACTGACGCGCCGCTACGGCGCCGGCCGCACCATCCTGATCGGCCTGGCATCGACCTCGCTCTGCTTTGCCCTGACGCCAACGATTCCCGCCGCGCTGTTCGGCAGCGCAGCCGCCAGCGCCGTAGCGTATGCCATCTTGATGTTCTTTTTCGATTGCGGCGTGATGCTGTTCTTTATTCCCTACCTGGGCCTGCGCCAGAAGGTCACGCCCGACCCCATGCTGGGCCGCATGACGTCGACCATGCGCTTCCTGACGGTGGCGACGGCACCGCTGGGCGCGCTGGCCGCCGGTTGGGTAGCGGAACACTTTGGCGTGCGCAATGGCCTGGCCTGCATTGCGGCAGGCAGCATTGTGTTGACGGTCGCGATGGTGTGGGGCACGCCGCTGCGTAGCGTGCGCACCTGAAGCGATGAACGGGCATACACTGCTAAAAGATTGCCTTGGCGACACTATTCACGCCAAAGCCTGTGAGGTTTGATTTACATCAAGGTTTTAATTGATGTAAATCCATAAGCTGTCTTACATCACTTGAGGAGCACGCTATGTTTAACACCATCTTATTTCCCACCGACGGCTCGCCGTTGTCCGACAAAGCCGCCGAGACCGCTCTCGCCTTCGCCCAATTGAACAAAGCCAAGCTGGTCGCCATCAGCGTGGTGCAGCCTTTCCCGTTCTCGCCCATGGCCGACGGCGGCATCGTGCTCGACGCCAGCCTGTATGAACAGCAGATGCAGGAAGCGTCGCAACGCGCCATCGACAAGATCGGCGCAGCGGCAAGCGCCGCCGGCGTGCCCTTCGAAGGCGTGGTGGCCGTATCGCCGAGCCCGCATGATGAGATCGTCAATGCGGCGCAGACCTACCATTGCGACATCATCCTGATGGCTTCGCATGGCCGCAAGGGCTTGAACAAGCTGTTCGTGGGCAGCGAAACGCAAAAAGTGCTGGCGCACACTCACTTGCCAGTGATGGTCTTGCGCTAAGCGACACCACGAACTGCCCGGCGCTGCGAGAAACTCAGCGCGCCGGCGCCTGTTTCGGCAACAACACCCACACGGCGCCGCTCTGCTTCATGCGGCCCGCATTCTCGGCCGCTTCCGCGCCAAAGCCAAAGAAATAATCGACCCGGATCGGCCCGCGAATGGCGCCGCCCGTATCCTGCGCCATCACCAGGCGCTGCATGGGAATCTCGCTATTGGCTTGCGTGGTGGACAGGAACACGGGCGCACCCAGCGGCAGGAAGCGCGAATCGATGGCCACCGAGCGCTGCGGCGTCAACGGCACGCCCAGCGCGCCCTTCGGCCCCACTTTCGGGTCGGGCAGGCGCTCTTCCTTGAAGAACACATAGCTGGGATTGGCGTTGAACAATTCATCCTTGCGCGTGGGGTGGCCGGCGATCCACGCCTTGATGCCCTGTGCGGACGCCTGGCTCAGGGTCAGCTCGCCCTTGTCGACCAGGTAGCGGCCGATCGATTTATACGGGTGGCCATTCTGATCCGCATACGCCACACGCACGGTTTCCTGCGTATCGGTCAGCTGCACGCGCCCGGAACCCTGCACTTGCAGGAAGAAGGCCTCGACTTCATCATCCACCCACAGCAATTCCTTGCCCGTGACGGACGTGGCGCGCTCGATATCGGCGCGGGTGGCGTACGGCACCACCTTCTTGCCGACCAGCTTGCCCCGCAAGCGCATGTTTTTCAGTTCCGGATACACGCCCGACAAATCCACCGAGACCAGGTCATCGGGCACCTTGTACAGCGGCGTCTGGTATGGGCCGCCGCGCTTGCGCGCGCCGTGCAGCAAGGGTTCGTAATAGCCGGTCACCAAGCCAGTATTGGCGCCATCGGCGGCCACCACTTGATTTGGCACAAAGAAAGTCTCGAAAAACAGGCGGATGGCCTTGTCGCTGTCCGCATTCACCTGGCGCGCGATCGTGCACGATTCCTTCCAGTCCGGACGCTTGACCAGCACGCCGCACGACGCCATGAACGCGGGCCAGGCGGCGCGCATGTCGTCGCGGGCCCAGCCAGGCAAGGCGGCAAACTTGGCGGGCACAAAGGTGGGGGCCGCCACATCCGTGGCATCATTGGCGTCGGCCGGCTTGGCCGGAACCGGCTTGACGACGGTCGGCGCGATGGGTGGCGCCTTGCCGCTGGAAGCGGGTGGCGCGGGTGGCGTGGTACAGGCGGAGAGAGCAAGCGCGACGGCGCCGATTGAAACGGGTAGACTACCGCGTGTCAACAGACGGCGGGTAAATACTAAGCTGCGGGTAAATAACATAGGAGTGCGTATGTGGATCTTGATGATAGAGGCGCTGGTGGCGTTCTTCTTGCTGGCATTTATAGTCTGGTGGACCATGTATTCGGGCAAAAAGCCCGCACCGCCGGCGCGCAAGCAGCTCAGTGAAGAACAGGACGCCACCGAAAAACTGAAGTAAGGGGGCAAGCCCCCGGCGTTTCCTTAATGCAGGGTGCGCGGCACCGACAGCACGAATTCGGGAATCAAAGCTTCAAACTGATGGCCATCTTCGGCCACGCAAAAGTATTCACCGTGCATCGAGCCTTGCGGCGTGCCCAGCATGGTGCCGCTCGTGTATTCGAACTGCTCGCCCGGCTGCAGCAATGGCTGATGGCCGACGGCGCCCAGGCCGCGCACCTCTTCCACCTTATTGTTCGCATCCGTGATGACCCAGTGGCGCGAAATCAGTTGCGCGCCAGCCGTGCCCGTGTTGACGACGCGGATCGTGTAGCTGAACACGTGCCGCCCCTGGTCCGGTGCCGATTGCTCGGGCAGGTATTGCGTCTTGACCGTTACCGTAAATTCATAAGTCGCCATCGTCATTCCTATTCAGACATTGCCAGTCATATTGTGTGTCGCGCGCGACGCATAGGCCATCGCGCGATGCGTATTCTGTGTTTCCCCATGCTTCAATGAGGCATGGTAACGGCGTCAGGCGTAAAATAGCGCATCTTCGCATTTTCTATCCTTTGGCTACTTCACCATGACAACATTCCGTATCGCTCCCAGCATCCTGTCCGCCGACTTTGCCCGCCTGGGCGAGGAAGTGCGCAACGTCGTTACCGCCGGCGCCGACATCATCCACTTCGACGTGATGGACAATCACTACGTGCCGAACCTGACCATCGGCCCGCTGGTATGCGAAGCGATCCGCCCGCACGTGCAAGTGCCCATCGACGTGCACCTGATGGTCAAGCCTGTCGATCGCATTATCCCGGATTTCGCCAAGGCTGGCGCGAACATCATCACCTTTCACCCGGAAGCGTCGGATCACGTCGACCGCTCCTTGCAGCTGATCCGCGACAATGGCTGCAAATCGGGCCTGGTATTCAACCCCGGCACGCCGCTGCATTACCTGGAACACGTGATGGACAAGATCGACATCATCCTGATCATGTCCGTCAATCCCGGCTTCGGCGGCCAGTCCTTCATTCCGCAAGCCTTGAAAAAAATCGCCGAAGCGCGCCGCATGATCGACGAATCGGGCCGTGACATCATGCTCGAAGTCGATGGCGGCATCAAGATCGACAACATCGCCGCCGCCGCCGCCGCCGGCGCCGACACCTTCGTCGCCGGCTCGGCCATCTTCGGCAAGCCCGACTACAAAGCCGTCATCGACGCCATGCGCGCCGAACTGGCAGCCGTCAAGGGCGCCTGATGCAAGCGGGCACGGTGAAAGACCACGTACTGGCCGGCGTGCGCGCCGCCATCATCGACCTCGATGGCACGATGCTCGACACCGTGCCCGATTTCCATGTCGCCATCAATGGCATGCGCGCCGAACTGGACCTGGCGCCCATCAGCGCCGACGCCATCAAGCTGATGGTCGGCAAAGGCTCGGAAAACCTGATCCGCACCGTGCTGGCGCTCGACTTCGATGCGGCCGGCGTGGAACAGCATTTCGAGCAGGCGATGGACGGCTACCAGCGCCACTACCTGGCCATCAATGGCCAGTTCAGCACCCTCTACCCGGACGTGGAAGCGGGACTGGCGGCGATGAAGGCGGCGGGCTTGCGCCTGGCCTGCGTCACCAACAAGCCCATCGCCTTCGCCCTGCCCCTGCTGAAACTGAAAAACCTGGACCAGTATTTCGAGATCGTCTACGGCGGCGATTCGCTGCCGCAGAAAAAACCGCACCCCATGCCGCTGCTGCAAGTGTGCGCGGACTTCGACCTGGCGCCATCCAAAGTGGTGGCCATCGGCGACTCCTCGAATGACGCGCAAGCGGCCAGGGCTGCGGCTTGCCCCGTACTGACGGTACCCTATGGCTACAATCACGGACACTCTATACACGATACCGATTCCGATGGTATAGTAAAGACACTGCTCGAAGCAGCCCGTTTTATTAGCATGCAAAACTAACCGGCATACTGACCAAACCCAACACCATATCGTGAACACGTTTCTCATCAAAAAACACAATGTCACCCAAACCGGCTCGATTGAGGCCTGGCTTTGGCGACGCTGGCAATCCTGGCAGGCCTAAGGGCCGAGCCGTTACGATTGCTGCCGGCTGCACACGCGTCCTTTGCGCATTTTGCGCATGTTGCATGTACCGGCAAGTTTTTTGATAACCCACCGCAGGGTTTGTGCACTATGCACACTCATACCCTGACGGCATGGAGAGAAACATGACCGAACTCGAATTCAAATCGCTGGCCCAGCAAGGCTACAACCGCATCCCCCTGATCGCGGAAGCGTTCGCCGACCTGGAAACGCCGCTCACCCTGTACCTGAAACTGGCACAGGCCCAACAAGGTGGCAAGAACACCTTCCTGCTCGAATCCGTCGTCGGCGGCGAACGCTTCGGCCGCTATTCCTTCATCGGCTTGCCCGCCACGACCGTGTTGCGCAGCTATGGCAAGCGCACCGAAATCGTCAAGAACGGCGTCGTGATCGAAGAGCACGAAGGCAATCCGCTCGACTTCATCGAACAGTTCCAGTCGCGCTTCAAGGTGGCCCTGCGCCCCGGCATGCCGCGATTCTGCGGCGGCCTGGCCGGCTACTTCGGCTACGACACGGTGCGCCACATCGAGAAAAAACTGGCCGGCGGCGCGCCGAAAGATGACTTGAAGCTGCCCGACATCCAGCTGATGGTGACGGAAGAACTGGCCGTCATCGACAACCTGTCCGGCAAACTGTATCTGATCGTCTATGCCGACACCACGCAGCCCGAATCGTTTTCGAAGGCGCAGCAGCGCCTGAAGGACTTGCGCATGATGCTGCGCCGCGGTGTCGATGCGCCCGTCACCAGCGCTTCCGTGCGCACGGAAACCATCCGCGACTTTTCCAAGGAAGACTACCTGAAGGCCGTCGCCAAGGCGCATGAATACGTGATGGCGGGCGACCTGATGCAGGTGCAGATCGGCCAGCGCATCCGCAAACCATACGTCGATTCGCCGCTGACTTTGTACCGCGCCTTGCGTTCGCTCAACCCGTCGCCGTATATGTACTTCTATAATTTCGGCGACATGCAAATCATCGGCGCCTCGCCGGAAATCCTGGTGCGCAACGAGAAGACGGCGGACGGCGGCAAGAAAGTCACCCTGCGCCCCATCGCCGGCACCCGTCCGCGCGGCGCCACGCCGGAGCGCGACGCCGAATTGTCGGCCGAGCTGCTGGCCGACCCGAAAGAGATCGCCGAGCACGTGATGCTGATCGACCTGGCGCGCAACGATATTGGCCGCATTGCCGAGACGGGCAGCGTGCAAGTCACCGACCGCATGGTCATCGAAAAATACTCGCATGTGCAGCACATCGTTTCGAACGTGGAAGGCACCCTCAAGAAGGGTCTGTCTAACCTGGACGTGCTGCGCGCGACCTTCCCCGCCGGCACCCTGACGGGTGCGCCGAAAGTGCGCGCCATGGAAGTGATCGACGAGCTGGAAATCACCAAGCGCGGCATCTACGGCGGCGCCTGCGGCTACCTGTCGTTTGGCGGCGAAATGGATGTGGCCATCGCCATCCGTACGGGCGTGGTCAAGGACGGCATGCTGTACGTGCAGGCCGCGGCCGGCATCGTGGCCGACTCCATCCCCGAAATGGAATGGCAGGAAACGGAAAACAAGGCGCGCGCCGTGCTGCGCGCCGCCGAACAAGTGCAAGATGGCCTGGATGGAGGGTTTTAAGATGCTGCTCATGATCGACAATTACGACTCCTTCACCTACAACATCGTGCAGTATTTCGGCGAGCTGGGCGAAGACGTGCGGGTCTACCGCAACGATGAAATCACGATCGAACAGATCGAGGCGCTGAACCCGGACCGCATCTGCATCTCGCCCGGCCCGAAAGCGCCGGCACAGGCGGGCATTTCGGTGGAAGTGCTCAAGCACTTCGCCGGCAAGAAGCCGATACTCGGCGTGTGCCTGGGCCACCAGGCCATCGGCGAAGCGTTTGGCGGCAAGGTCATCCGCGCCAAGCAAGTCATGCATGGCAAAACTTCCCTCATCGCGCATACGGGCGTGGGTGTCTTCAAGGACATCCCCAGCCCCTTCACAGTGATCCGCTACCACTCTTTGGCGATCGAACGCGCCTCGCTGCCTTCCTGCCTGGAAGTGACGGCGTGGACGGACGACGGCGAAATCATGGGCGTGCGCCACCGGGAATACGATATCGAGGGCGTGCAGTTCCACCCCGAATCAATCCTCTCGGAACACGGCCACGCCCTGCTGAAGAATTTTCTCGAGCGCTGATTTTCCGCGCACGCCACGGCGTGCCATCAGTGTCCTCCTGCGCCATCATTGAAGAAGGAAGCATCATGCCGATCACACCACAAGAAGCCCTGCTGCGCTGCATCGAACACCGCGAAATTTTTCACGACGAAATGCTGTACCTGTTCCGCCAGATCATGTCCGGTGAAATGTCGCCCACCATGATCGCCGCCCTGACCGTGGGCTTGCGCGTGAAAAAGGAAACCATCGGCGAAATCGCCGCCGCCGCGCAAGTGATGCGCGAGTTTTCCACCAAGGTGCCCATGGCCGACACCACCAACCTGCTCGACATCGTCGGCACGGGCGGCGACGGCGCGCACACTTTCAATATTTCCACCGCCTCGATGTTCGTGGCGGCGGCCGCCGGCGCGCGCGTGGCCAAGCATGGCGGGCGCAGCGTCTCGTCCTCGTCCGGCAGCGCCGACGTGCTGGACTCCCTGGGCGTCAACATCAACCTGCAGCCCGAGCAGATCGCCCAGTCGATCGCGCAGACGGGCATCGGCTTCATGTATGCGCCGAACCATCATGCGGCCATGAAGCATGCGGCGCCCGTGCGCAAGGAGCTGGGCGTGCGCACGATTTTCAATATCCTCGGGCCGCTGACGAATCCGGCCGGTGCGCCGAACATTCTGATGGGCGTGTTCCACGCCGACCTGGTCGGCATCCAGGTGCGCGTGCTGCAGCGCCTGGGCGCGCAGCATGCCATCGTCGTGTATGGCCGCGACAATATGGATGAAGTGTCGCTGGGCGCCTCTACCCTCGTGGGCGAGCTGGTCAACGGTGAAATCCGCGAATATGAAATCCATCCCGAAGATTTCGGTTTGCAGATGATCGCCAGCCGCAACCTGAAGGTGGCCGATGCCGTCGAATCGAAGGCGAAGATGATGGAAGCGCTGCGCGGTGAACCCGGCGCCGCCGCCGACATCGTCGCCCTGAACGCGGGCACGGCGCTGTACGCGGCCGGCGTGGCCAGCTCGATCGAAGACGGCCTGGCGCGCGCGCGCACCGCCGTCAGCTCGGGCGCGGCCCTGGCAAAACTCGATCAATTCGTGCAGGTCACGCAGCAGCTGGGCACACCAAAGCAAGCGTAAGCCCTCCGCCCTCCTTATAGAATAGCGACCATCATGTCCGACATACTCGATAAAATCCTGGCCGTAAAAGCCGATGAAGTGGCCAAGGCCAAAGCCCACCGCAGTCTGGCCAGCCTGCGCGGCGACGTGGAAAGCGACAGCGCACTGCGCGCCGGCCTGCGCGGTTTTGAAGCTAGCCTGCGCCAGCACATCGCCGACGGCAAGCCCGGCATCATCGCCGAAGTCAAAAAAGCGTCGCCCTCGAAAGGCGTGATCCGCGCCGACTTTCGCCCTGCCGACATCGCCGCCAGCTATGCCCAACACGGCGCGGCGTGCCTGTCCGTGCTGACGGACGAGCAGTTCTTCCAGGGCTGCGTGGAATACCTGCAGCAGGCGCGCGCCGCCTGCGCCATTCCCGTGCTGCGCAAGGATTTCATGGTCGACATGTACCAGATCTATGAAGCGCGGGCCATGGGCGCCGACTGCATCCTCCTGATCGTCGCGGCGCTCGACCATGGCCTGATGGCCGAGATGGAAGCGTGCGCCCACGAACTGGGCATGGGCGTGCTGATCGAAAGCCACGACGGTGAAGAACTGACGGCGGCCCTGAAACTCAAGAGCGCGCTGATCGGCATCAACAACCGCAACCTGCGCACCTTCGAAACTTCACTGGACACGACCATCAATCTCTTGCCGCGCATCCCGCAAGACAAATTGATCATCACGGAATCGGGCATCCACAGCACGGCCGACGTGCAACGCATGCGCGACGCGCACATCCACAGCTTCCTCGTGGGCGAAGCGTTCATGCGCGCGCCAGACCCGGGCGTGGAGCTGGAACGCCTGTTCAGTTAAAGCATGGTAGTCTGGCAGGCATGAAACACGCGATCACCGTCCTTGCCACTGCTGTTCTGCTGTCGGCTTGCCAGACTGCGCCCCCGCCGGCAGTGAACACACCCATGTCCACGCCCGCTCGCACGCCGGCCGCGATACAGCTGGCCGCCAGCATCGACGCCTACAAATCGCTGGTGGCGCAGCAGATCATGGCCGCCAACTCAGAATACACGTTCAGCGGGCGCCTGCCGCCCATGCTGCCGGCCATCGTCGTGCTTGACCTGAGCGTGGGGCCGGACGGCGAACTGAAAAACGTGCACGTACACCGTTCGCGCGACGGCGAAGCATCGGCCGCCGCGCTGGCCGCCGTGCGGCGCGTGCAAGACGCGTTTCCTCCGGCCGGGCACCTGATGCGCCGCCACGCCAAAACCTTCGATTTTTCCGAAACCTTTCTGTTCAACGACCAGTACCGGTTCCAGCTGCGGACCTTGTCCGGTCCGCAGTAACCGCGGCGGTATCGAGTTCGATGCGGTCGCGTCCCCGCTCCTTGGCCAGGTACAGGGCCGCATCGGCGCGCGACAGCAGCTGTTCCAGCCCTTCCACCACCGATGCCTGGCAAGCGACGCCGATGCTGACCGTACACGGCGGCAGCCCCGCATGACTGGGTTCGTGCAGCAAGGCGCGGATGCGTTCAGCCACGCCCAGCGCATTATGCGCCGGCATGTCCGGCATCAGCACGACGAATTCCTCGCCGCCGAAACGCGCCACGCAATCCGATTCGCGCAAGGCGCTGCCGATGACGGCGGCCACGTGCGCCAGCACCTGGTCGCCCACCGCGTGACCGTAGCGGTCATTGATCAATTTGAAGTAATCGAGGTCGATGCTGAGCAGTGTCAGCGGCAAACGGCGACGCCGCAGATTGCCCGTCTCGCGCGCATAGGCGTCGCCAAAGCCGCGCCGGTTCAGCACCTGCGTCAGCGGGTCATGGGTCGAGCGGCGCTCGAGTATCTGCTGCAGGCGGCGCGTCGCCACCGTCATGAAGCCCACCGTCAGCAGCAACGCCATGAAATTGGCGACCGCCAGATAGATGCCGGCCGGCGTGCCTGCCACCGTCAGGTTCACGCTGGCGCCGCCATGCAGCAAGGCCGACATGCCCCGCACCAGCACCACCAGGGCTTGCATCAGCATCAGCACGCCAAAGAAAAAACTCGAGAAATGGCGTTCGCCATGACGCCACACCAGTTGCACCTGGCGCGCATAAAACAGGAAGACCAGCAGGGAAAAGACCGCCACGCGCGCCGAGAAATCGGGGCGCGCCAGCAGCCACCAGCTATTGCCGGCGATGGCCAGGGCAAGTATCAGCAGATAGGCGCGGCGGCTGGGCGCCAGGCCAAAGAATTTTTCCGTGCCCAGCATCGACAGGCCGATGCCGGCCACCAGCGCCGCATTAGCCGCGATCATCGACAATGCCGGCGGCAGTACCTCGCGGGTGCCAAACAGCAGGGACGCGCATACCAGCAACAGCAAACCGGCCGCCCAATGCCCCAGGCCATGCACCTCGCGCCGGAAACTGCGATACACCGAGAACATGACAATGCTCATGGCCCCGCACATCAGGGTCGTCATCAGCATGATGGTTCGGGGATCGAGGGTTTCCACGTTGGGCGCGATCTAAAATAAGCAGTTCGGCAATTTTAGTTTAGTTAAAGAAAAATTAGTTCATTTGCAGTAAATATGATGGTTATCCGCGGCTGCCAACGGATGAGTTGCATTTGAGAAATTGCAGTCTGAAATAGAAAACCGGCCAGTGACGGCCGGTTTTCTGTCTTGCCGCGTGACGAACAGCTTATACAGCGCTAGGGCGCTTCGGCCCCGTGGCTTTCTTTGGCGCCGGCAGCAGGGTCAGGCTGACGCCGGGCACGCGGTCGCCCTGCAGCACGGCCGCAAACGTCATCAGCTCGTCGCGGCGGAAGGCGTGGATGGCGACTCTGGCGCCGACGGCGTAACGGCCCAGCAAGGTGTCCAGGTTGCTGCCCGTCACGCGCAAGCCGTCGACGGCCACCAGCACGTCGCCCGCCGACAGGCCGGCTGTGTGGGCGGCGCCACCCTGGTGTACCTGCGCCAGTTTGGCGTCGTTGCCGTCGCGCCCCAGGTTGACGTCCAGGCTGGCTTTTTCCGCCTTGCGCGCGTCGCTGTATTTCACACCGAACGGCGCCAGCAGGCGCGCCAGCGGCACGTCGTCCGTGCCGCGGATGTAGCGCTCGAAGAACGGCTTCATGCGCGTGCCGGCAATCTCATCGAACAGGGCTTCGACTTCGGCCGGCGTCACGCCACGCGCTTTACCCTTGTAGAAATCGCGGCCATAGCGCTGCCACAGCGCCTGCATCACGTCGTCCAGCGATTTGTCGCCATTCGTCTTCGTGCGGATCGTCAGGTCGAAGGCCAGCGCGATCAGCGAACCCTTGGTGTAGTAGCTGACGATGGCGTTCGGCGCGTTTTCATCCTGGCGGTAGTACTTGCCCCAGGCGTCGAAGCTGGAATCGGCCACGCTTTGCTTGCTGCGGCCGCTGCCGCGCAAGACGCTGTTGACGGTTTTTCCCAGCAGTTTGAAATAGGCTGCCTCGTCGATCAGGCCAGCGCGCACCAGCATCAGGTCGTCGTAATAGCTGGTGAAGCCTTCGAATAGCCACAGCAGCGGCGAATAGCTTTCCGCCTGCAGGTTGTACGGCGCGAAAGCGGCCGGCTTGATGCGCTTGACGTTCCAGGTGTGGAAGTACTCGTGGCTGCACAGGCCGAGAAATTTCAGGTAGCCGTCGCCGATTTCCGTGCTGGTGGACGCCGTCGTTGGCAAGTCGGCGCGGGCGCAGATCAGCGCCGTCGAGGCGCGGTGTTCGAGGCCGCCGTAACCATCGCCGACGGCCATGGTCATGAACACGTAACGGTCCATCGGCGCTTTCTTGGTCTTCGGCTCGAAGAAGGTGATCTGCGTTTCGCAGATGGCTTTCAGGTCGCGGCACAGACGGTCCAGGTCCAGGTTCGGCACCTTGCCCGTGACGACGATATCGTGCGGCACGCCATGCGCGGTGAAGGTGGCCAGCGCGAAGTCGCCCATCTCCACCGGGTGGTCGATCAGCTCATCGTAGTTGGCGGCCTGGTAGCTGCCGAAGCCATAGCGCTTGGCCTTGAGTTCCGGCAGGGTCGTGGCGACACGCCAAGTCTTGCAGGCCGCATCCTTCGGCTGCACGATGTGCACTTCATGTGCGTCGGATTCCTGGCCCAGCACGCGCAGGAACACGCTGGTGCCGTTGAAGAAGCCGTGATTCTGGTCCAGGTGGGCGGCGCGCACGGACAAATCCCACGCATACACGTCGTATTCGACCGTCAACGGGCCCTTACAAGGCGCGGCTTGCCACGAGTGCTTGTCCAGTTTGGTCAGCGCCACGGCCTTGCCCTCGGACTCGGCGCGGATGCTGACGATGTTGCGCGAAAATTCGCGGATCATGTAGCTGCCCGGAATCCAGGCCGGCAAGGACAGGACCTGGCCGATGGCGGCCGGCGACTTGACCGTCAACGTCACCTTGAACATGTGACCGGCCAGATCAAGGGCGGCGATGCTGTAGATGATGCCGGCGGCGGGCGCCTTGGCGATGCTTTTTTTAATTGGAGCTTTTTTCATGTTTTTCTCGTGTCTGGCATGGATGTTCTAAAGTCGCCCGGGCGTGCCATGCACCGGCGACAAATCGTCAGGTGTATCAATATCGCGCAAGATGCCGCCGTCGTCCACTGTCACTTCGCACACGGCATGGCTGTTGACGATGCTGCGCGCGCCCTGGTCGCCATCGAGCGCCAGCAGCAGCGGCAAGTGAAAGGCGCTGAACGCGACAGGATTGCCGCGCCGTCCCTGGAACACGGGCACGGCGATGCGCGCGCCATCGCCGATGGCTTGCGACAAGGTGGCGATTGTAGCCGCTTCCACGAAAGGCATGTCGCCCAGGGCGATCAGCCAGCCCGGCGCGCCGCGCACATAGTCGATGGCGCAGGTAAGCGAGGCGGCCATGCCAGTATCGGCGTCGTGGCAGACGCGCACTTCGCAGCCCAGCGCACCGAGCGCACGCGCCACTTGCGTATCGTCTGCGCGCACCACGGCCAGCACGCGCGGCAGGGCCGCCAGCATGTTCCTGGCCGCCGCCACCACGACCGGCAAGCCCGCATGCGAGCCTTCCGTCAAAGGCTGCAATAATTTGTTCTGCACGCCGGAAGGGTCGAACCTGCGCCCCCTTCCGGCTGCCAGCAAGATGCCGACCGTACTCAAAAAACTACTGCCGTCATGCGGCCGCCAGGTCGAACGGCAGCTTGCGCAGGCGCTTGCCCGTCAGGGCAAACAGCGCATTGGCGAATGCAGGCGCCAATGGCGGCACGCCCGGCTCGCCCATGCCCGTCGGCGCGTCGCCCGACGGCACCAGGTGCACCTCGATCACCGGCATGTCTTGCATGCGCGGCACGGGGTAGTCGCCAAAGTTCTGCTGCTGCACCACGCCATCCTTGAGCGTGATGGCCGCGCCGGGGATGGTCATGCCCAGCGCCATCAGCGCGGCGCCCTGCACTTGCGCCTCGATCGTCAGGGGATTGACGGCCAGGTTGCAATGCACGCCCGCCCATACCTGGTGCAGCCTGGGCGCACCTTGGACCACCGACGCCGTCACCACGTAGGCGACCACGGAATTGAACGACTCGTGCATGGCCACGCCCCAGGCTTGCCCTTTCGGCAGCTTCTTCTTGCCATAGCCGGACTTGGCCACGGCCAGGTCCAGCGCGGCGATGTGGCGCGTGTGCTTGGCGTCGATCAGCTGCTTGCGGTAGGCGACGGGATCCATCTTCGCCACGTGCGCCGCCTCGTCGATCAGGGTTTCCATGACAAAGGCCGTATGCGTCGAGCCGACGGAGCGCCACCACAGCACCGGCACGTTCGCCTTGGCCGTGTGCACGGACAGCTTCATCGGCAGGGTGTACGGCTCGCCCATGCCTTCGACCATGGTGCCGTCGACGCCATTTTTCACCATGAAGGCTTCGAACGGCGTGCCGGCCATGATGGACTGGCCCACGATGGTGTGGTCCCAGGCGAGGATTTTCCCTTTGGCGTCGAGGCCGATCTGCGCGCGGTGCACGTGCGACGGCCGGTAGTAGCCGCCCTTGATGTCGTCCTCGCGGCTCCACATCAGCTTTAACGGACCGCTCTTGCCCGCCGCCCGGTACGCCTTGGCGACGTTGACGGCTTCCACCACATAGTCGGACGAGGGCACGGCGCGCCGGCCAAAGCCGCCGCCGGCCATCATCGTGTGCAGGGTTACTTGTTCCGGTTTCAGGCCGGACGTGGCCGCGATCGCCGCCTGGTCGCCCGTCTGGAATTGCGAACCCACCCACATCGTGCATTTGTCGGCTTGCAGGTCGACGACGCAGTTGAGCGGCTCCATCGGCGCGTGCGCCAAGTAAGGGAACTCGTACACAGCTTCGATCTTTTTCGGCGCATTGGCCAGCTTGCCCATGTCGGCAGGCCTGGCGATGGTGCCCGGCGTTTTCGCCAGCGCCTTGAAGGCGGCCAGCTGCTTGTCGCTGCTGACCTTTTCCACGGCGCTCGTATCCCATTCGATCGCCAAAGCGTCGCGCCCCTGCTTGGCAGGCCAGTAACCAGTGGCGATCACCGCCACGCCGCTGCCGCCACGGTCCGTCTTCACTTCCAGCACCTCGAGCACACCAGGAATGGCCTTGGCCTTGCTGGCGTCGAATTTCGCCACCTTGGCGCCAAACACGGGCGGACGCGCCACCATGGCCACTTTCGCACCTGGCGGCTTGAAGTCGATGCCGAACTGCTGTTTTCCCGTGGACTTGGCCGCCGCGTCCAGGCGTTTCACGGGTTTGCCGATGATGACAAATTCGCGTGGGTCTTTCAGCTTGACGGTGGCGGGCACGGGTTGGCGCATGGCCGCGTCGGCAAATTCGCCGTAGGTCGCTTTTTGTCCGCCGGGGCCATACAGCACACCCTTGGCGGCGCGCACCTGGTCGGGACTGACTTTCCACTGCGCGGCGGCGGCGCCCACCAGCATGGCGCGCGCCTTCGCGCCGATTTCGCGGTACTGTGTAAACGAGTGGGCGATGCTGCCCGAGCCGCCCGTCATCTGCATGCCGTAGGCGGCATCCTTGTATTGTTCTCCGGCGGGCGCCAGGGCGCCGTGCACGAGGCTCCAGTCGGCGTCGAGTTCCTCGGCGATCAGCATGGGCAAGCTCGTTTGCACACCCTGGCCAAATTCCAGCCGGTTCACCTGCACCGTCACCGTGTTATCGGGCGCGATGTGCAAAAACGCGTTCGGCGCATACACGGGCTTGGCGGGCGCGGCATCGGCCGCCTGCGCCAGCTTGCCGGCGCCCGGCAGGAAAAAGCCCAGCATCAAGCCGCCGCCGGCCACCGCGCCAGCCTTCATGAAACCGCGCCGCGACACGCCATCGGCCGCGCCAACGACCGCCACCGGCGCCGATGCCAGCGCCGCGCCCAGGGTCACCCCGCCATGCTGCAATGCTTCCTGATTCAACCATTCGATACGCATACCGTTCTCCTCAGGCCAGGGTCTTGGCCGCGTCCTTGATGGCTGCGCGGATCCGTTGATAGGTGCCGCAGCGGCAGATATTGCCGCTCATGGCGCCGTCGATGTCGGCATCGCTGGGCGCCTTGTTGGTGCGCAGCAGCGCCGTCGCGCTCATCACCTGGCCGCTTTGACAGTAGCCGCATTGCGGCACGTCGTGGCGCACCCATGCGGCCTGCACGGCCTTGCCCACCTGGTCGTTTTCCATCGCTTCGATGGTGGTGATCTTTTGCGCGCCCACCGAGGAAATCGGCGTGATGCACGAGCGGATCGGCTGGCCGTCGAGGTGCACTGTGCAGGCGCCGCACAGGGCCGCGCCGCAACCGAACTTGGTGCCCGTCATGTTCAGGTTATCGCGCAACGCCCACAGGATGGGCGTGGATGGATCGGCGTCGACTTGCGTGTCGCGTCCGTTGATATTCAAGGTAATCATCTGCTGCTTCCCCTTTTTTGGATTGTTATGGCGTCTACGAACAACACTTGATGATACGACAGCGGAAAAAAACGCAAAAAAAAGCGCGCCTTGCGAGGGCGCGCCGTCCAGCCTTCCTGGCGACAGCCCGGATTACTTAATGGTCGAGAATTTCTGTTCCAGCGTTTTCGCATCAACCGCGCCCGGAATGCGGCTGCCGTCGGCAAAGAAGATGGCTGGCGTGCCCGAGACGCGCAGCTGCTGGCCCAGGGCCAGGATTTTTTCATGCGGGTTGGCGCACGTGGCGGCCACCGTGGCCGGCGCCTTGCCGTTCAACATCCAGTCATCCCAGGCCTTGTTGCGGTCCGGTGCACACCAGACATTGCGCGACTTGACGATGGAATCCGGCGACAGGATGTTGTACATGAAGGTGTACACGGTGACGTTGTCGATTTCCTTCAAAGCGTTCTGGCGGAAGCGCTTGCAATAGCCGCAGTTCGGATCTTCGAACACGGCGATCACGCGCTTGCCATTGCCCTTGACGGTCTTCATGGCGGAATCGAGCGGCAGGTCGGAGAACTTGATGCGGTTGACTTCATCCAGGCGCACCTTGGTCAGGTCTTGCGACGTCTTGGCGTCAAAGACGTGGCCGACGAACAGGTATTGCGCAGCTTTGTCCGTGTACAGGATGTCGCCACCCGTGCGCACTTCGTACAGGCCGCCGTATGGCGTTTCCTTGACCGAATCGACCTTGGCGCCTTCGCCCAGGCGCGGCTCGATCAGCTTTTTGATGTTTGCTTCCGTCGGCGTTTCGGCGCCGGCGCACGACATCATCAGGCCCGAGGCCAGTACCAATGCGATTCTGCTCATTTTGATCACTATCACTTCTCCACTTGTAACGCCCGGCGAAACTGGCAGGGGGCCCGGCGCCGTTATCTCTTTAATAAAACGAGCGCCGCAGACCAGCTGCGGCGACCTTGAATTTTCACTAATGCCATTATCCGGCGATATCTTAAGATACGCTGATATTTACGGATGTCCCAATGCGTGTGCAATCATTTTGCGCTTCAGGGCAGGTAATTTATCCAGCAAGTTTAATCCCAAATTGCGAACCACGCGCAACGGTTCCAGATCGGCGCCAAATAATCGCGCCAGGCCATCGGTGGCCAGCTGCATCAGCAGCACGTCTTCCTTGCGCGCGCGCGCATAGCGGGCCAGCACGCGTTCGTCGCCGATGCCGCGGTGCGCTTCGCGTTCGCTGATCGTCTTGACCAGCTGCGCCACGTCGGCAAAACCCAGGTTCATCCCGTGGCCGGCCATCGGATGGACCACGTGGGCGGCGTCGCCGACCAAAGCCACGCGCGGCGCCACCATGGCGTGCGGGCGCATCAGGGTCAATGGGAAGGCGCGCACCAGTTCCGGCTGCAACGGCGTGAGTTTTCCCAGCTTGTCCTGGCAATACGCGGCCAGGCGCGTGGCCAGGGCGTCGGCCGGTTCGGTCATCAAGGTATCGGCCAGCGCATCGGGCGCCGACCAGACGAGAGAAACGCGGTCGCCCGGCAACGGCAGCAGCGCGACGATGCCTTCGCTGCCCGTAAACCACTGGTGCGCCGCGCCATGGTGCGGCTTTTCGCAGGCGAAGTTGCTGACCACGCCGCGCTGGCCATACGAGCGGTAATCGAGGCCGATATCGCACTGGCCCCGCACCCACGACTGGGCACCATCCGCGCCCACCACCAGCGCGCAGGTGATGGTGTCGCCGCCATCGAGGTGCACGATGGCCGATTCATTCGTCCATTCCAGACGGCTGGCGCGGCCCTGCAGCACGCTGACGTTCGGCGCGAATTTGAGGGCGGCGTCCAGCGCCTGGCCCAGGTTGCGGTCTTCGATGATCCACGCCAGCGTGCCCACATGGGCGCCGTAGGCGTCGAAACCGAGTCCGCCCGCCTGCGCGCCGTCGCCGTTGACCAGCATGGCGTCAACGGGCGCCACCCTGTCGGCCGCGAGCGCGCCCCACACCTTCAGCGACGACAGCAACTGGTGCGCCGTATTATTGAGCGCATACACGCGCACGTCCCAGCTGGCTTCGACGGGCTTAACGGCCGAAGGGGATGCGGGCACCGGCGGGTTCGCCGGAGATAACAGGGTGACGCTTTGTCCTGCCTGGGCAAACGCCAGCGCCGTGGTTTTCGCGATGGCGCCGTTGCCGACGATGCAAACGTCGCTGTGGCTATGCATGAAGCGCCGCATGGTGGGGGAAGTAGGACTGTTCATGCGGCCATTATAGCGTTTGCCCCACCCTTTTCAGATAGTCCCGAAGTACGGGACGCGTGCCCCAGATCAAGCGGTTCCATGAAAGACGGGCAGCACGTAGTCCGCGATCTCCTGCATCGTCTCGGCCAGCGGGCGGCGGTTCTGCCGCAGCTGCAGGCCGATATGCCGCACGCCGGCTTCGCGCATGGCGTGCAGCTCGGCGATCAGGCCATCGCGTCCCGTGCGCCCACCAAAGCGGAAGCGCTGCAGCGGCAAGCTCGGATCTTCATCCAGGTCCAGGTGGATGAAGCTGACATACGGCTTGTCGTCGCCGGCCACGGCGCGCCATTGCGCCGAACGCCGCGCATGATCGTCCGGCGTGCCCGGATAGGCGAGCCAGCCATCCATCTGCGCGCCGATCCACGTGGGCGACTGCTGCGCCAGCCCCGCCACCAGCAGCGGCAAAGGCGCGGCCGGCTTGGGCAGCAGACGGATGCCGGGCGGCAGGCGCATCTCGCCCCAGTCGCGCAGCATGGCGACCTGCTCGCGAAAGGCGGCGCCGCGCTGGTCGAAATCGCGGCCAAACACGGGATACTCGACGGGCCGGTCGCCGCTGGCCACGCCCAGCAGCAAACGTCCGCCGCTCAACTGGTCGACGCTGGCCGCCGCTTTTAACGTCAGCACCGGTTCGCGCAGCGGCAGCACCACGGCGGCTGTGCCCAGCAAGATGTTGTCCGTGATACCGGCCAGGTAGCCGAGATAAGTAAACACCTCGAAGACCTGGGCCGCGTCGCCGAACGACGGGTCGTACAGGGGCACGTCGCGCAGCCACAGGGCCCGACAACCCAGGCGGTCGGCCAGCTTTGCCAGCGCCGCATGCTGTTTCAGATCCGGCTCGCCCGGCACGCGGCCGGACGCCGCATGCGCATGGCGCCCCGTGGACGACCAGTCGTTATCGAGCGGCAGTTCCAGGCCGATACTGAAGCCACCCTGCCCCAGCTTTTGCATCGCAGTCATGGGCTTCACCTCAATCCCACTGCGGCGCCAGCCCGTCCGGGTTGGCCAGGCGTTCGCCACGCTCCAGGGTCGCCATCTGCGCCATCTCGTCCGGCGACAGGGTGATGCGCTGGAAATGCAGGTTCGCTTCCAGGTTGGCGCGCCTGGTCGACGACGGAATCACGGCAAAGCCCTGCTGCAGCGACCAGCTCAGGGCCACTTGCGCCGGCGTCACGCCGTGCTTCGCGGCGATGGCAGCGATCACGGGATCGACCATCACCTTGCCGTACGCGAGCGGCATGTAGGCCGTGATGTGGATGCCCTGGCTGCGCGCGAAATCGATGGCCTTGCGGTTTTGCAGGAACGGGTGGATCTCGATCTGCTGCGTGGCGATTTCTTCCGCGCCCACCGTATCGATGGCTTGCCGCAGCTGCGCGTTGGTGAAATTCGACACGCCGATGGCCTTGGTCAGCCCCTGCGTCTTGGCTTCCGCCAGCGCCGCCATGTAGTCGGCCACGGGAATGGCGTCCTGCGGCGACGGCCAGTGGATCAAGGTCAGGTCCAGATGTTCCAGCCGCAGCTTGTGCAGGCTGTCTTTCAAGCTGGGAATCAGCTTGTCGCGCTGCAGGTTCTCGATCCATATCTTGGTGGTGACGAACAGCTCGTCGCGCGGCACGGCGCTGGCGGCGATCGCCTGGCCCACTTCCGCTTCATTGCCGTAGATTTGCGCCGTGTCGATATGGCGGTAGCCGACATCCAGACCCGTGGTGACGGAATCGATGACGACCTGGCCCTGCAGGCGGAAGGTGCCCAGGCCGATTTCAGGGATGGCGGTGTGATTGGTGGTGGCGTTCATGCGGCAGTCCTCTCAAATACATTTCGATGACCACACTATGCGCCCATCCTTTGTTGAGAAAAATACCGTTTATATCAAATCATATTTGATCCACAGGCAAGTAATGTGATGGCCATGCAGGAAATCGGGGAAAAGTCGCAGCCGGCTCTTGCATTCCCGTTTTGGTCTGCTATAATTCGCCACCTTGGCCTGGTAGCTCAGTCGGTAGAGCAGAGGATTGAAAATCCTTGTGTCGGTGGTTCGATTCCGCCCCGGGCCACCAAGAATTCGTTATACGTTCAGAAACGCCACCTTCGGGTGGCGTTTTTGTTTGTGGACTGCGCCAATTCACCGCAGCATCCCCCTCTTCCGGCCGCATGCCGGCATCCTCCCCTCATCCGATACGGTATTTCCCCTCCAGCGCATGGCCCGGCGGCCTGACGCGAGACGCCAGTACCCCGATACCGGCAGATATTCCCCATGGGAAACATGTTAAAATTAAATAAATATTAACACCGGCATCAAGGATGATGAAAATGAAAAAATGGTTCTTGCTGGCTGCCACCAGCGCACTTGCAGGCATGGGCACGGCACAGGCCACGCAAGTGGCAGAGCAAGTGAAAAGCCCATCGAGCGCAACGCCTCAGGAACAGAAGAGTGCCGTCCTCCACAGGCCATGGGAACGAAAGGTGGAGGGGGAGAAATTTTCCATGGAGATGCTCGACAGCGACCGCCTCGATCCGGCGTATCCAGGCTTGCCGCTGGGCGCGGTCATCGAGGCAGTCAAAAAATTTGTGCGCGAGAAAAAGGGGGAGTTTGAATCGACGGCTGACTACAAGCGCAGAATGGCGGCAGCGCTGAACGAAAAAGTGGTGGCGGATTCGAGCTTGAATGATGCACTGGCCTTTGTTGTTTCCGTCAAAAAAGACGGAGCATATTCCGTTGGCATTGGGTACGATTTCAATGCGGATACGGGAAAGGTGAAGCTGTATGTCTTTCCCCGCACACGAGACTTGAATGGCATCGGCGCGCCTGACTATGACATCAACAAGCCTTCCTATAAAGGACTGGACCAATTTGACTTGAGTTCCAAATTGAACTCGAAAGGCCGTTATAAAGGACGCAGCACCTATCGCGGCTACTATCGCGGCTACTATCCCATTGAAGAAACGTACACATCCACGATGGGCGTTGCCGTCAATCGCATCCCATTCCTGGATATTGACCGGGGCTACACCCAATACATAAAACCTGCATTCCAGTTTACGCTGGAAAATGCCGTCGCGGCAAAAGAATTGCCGGTCTTGAAGGCGATGATCGTGATGCAGCTGGCATCGCCTTACATTGCCTACGACTACGAGTCGTCCGATTCAACACCACAACAAATCGACGTGACTACGACAGATAGAGTATTTCTTACTGGGAATATCTTGGGCATCGTTTTTTACTCCGGCATCACTGGCGAAATCCTGGGGCGATTACCAGCGTCATTTGGCCTGCCTGCTGCCAGGCAAGCCACGAATGAGAGAAGCGCGCCCGCAGCGCAGTAATGGCAACTGTCCAGATACCGGCCTAGCCTTGCATCTCCCCGTGCCTTGCTTGCGCCGGGTAACAGAATTTGCCGCGCCAATAAAAACGCCAACCTTCGGGTTGGCGTTTTTATTGAATCGAGCAAGGCTGCCGGCTGCGGCCAGCCCCGTCGTTCTTACCACATCAAATCATCCGGAATCTGGAACGCCGCATACGGATCGTCCTCGTCCACTTCCGTGCTGGCCTGCTTGACGCGCACGACGATGGCGGGGTCGCGTTCGGCGATCTTGTCGGCGATGATGCGCGGCACCAGTTCCACGGCGCCGCCCAGGCAGACGATCACCAGACGGCCCGCCACGAGGTGGGCCTGCACGGCGGCCGTCACGTAGATGCGCTCGATCTTGTTGTTGAACGTGAAGTTATACGGCACGTCGCCGTTGTTGCCCTTGCTCTGGCGGTTTTTTTGCACCATTTGCGCGATCTGCGCCACGATGGCCTTCTGGTTGGCAGCCGCGTCGCGCTGGGCGTTCAGTTCGCGCGCGCGTTCCGCGTTCTTGCGCTGGGTCTCGAGCGCGGCCAGGCGCACTTCATCGACGCTTTGCGTGCCGCTCTTGCGCTCGTCCTTTTTTTGCTTGCTCTTGTCCTGGTTGGCCAGTTTGACCTTCTTCTTGTCGACCAGGCCGGCCTTTAAAAACTGCTCTTGCAACGAGACCATAACTACTCCGTATTGAGGGTGCGCCGGCCAAGGCAGCGGCATCGGCCGGTGGAAAGACGCTAGCATAGCAAAAAACAGGGGCGCTGCCGCCGCAACATGGCTGCCCGGGCCAGCCGGGGAGCGCCTTGTGCCTGCCAGTAACAAAAAGACACACTCGAGTGGAAATTTTGTTGATAAATGTCATATAGTTAGTTACGTTCTGCATACCGGCATTGTCTGCCGCTTGCACGTCCCCTTCCACCGACTGCGTCTAAAGGATTTACCATGAAACAATTCATCGCCCTCTGCATCGCCGCCGCGTTTGCCAGCACCGCCTTTGCCGCCGCACCGGAAGCGGCGCCCGTCGCCAAGACGGCGCAACAGTCAAAAATGACGACCTGCAATGCGGATGCCGCCGGCAAGAAAGGCGATGAGCGCAAGTCCTTCATGAAGGAATGCCTGAGCGCCAAGCCGGCGCCGGCCATGACGCAGCAAAACAAGATGAAAGCGTGCAATGTCGACGCCAAGGACATGAAAGGCGACGCCCGCAAAGCCTTCATGAAGGAATGCCTGAGCGCGCCGAAGAAATAAGCGCCTCGCCGCTTGCCTCACAACGCCAGCATCATGCTGGCGTTTTTTTATTGCGCCGCGTACGCCTGCATCAGGCGGTCGAGGAAAACAAACAGCTGGCCGTTCATGGCTTGCCAGTCGTGGGCGCGCAGGATAGCTGGCTGCTGCACGAAGCGGTGCGATTCCAGCGTGACCAGTTCTGCTGCTGACGCGGCGATCAGCAGGTCGACCACCTCCGGCGTAAACTCCATATGGCACTGGAAGCCGTACACCAGATTGCCGTATTCAACGATCTGGCGCGGGCAGCCTTCGCTATAGGCGATGATCTTCGCGTTGCCGGTCAGGCCCGGCATGTCGCTGTGCCAATGCCCGGTTTCCAGGACATCGCCGACATGCTTGAACTTGTCGTTCTCCCGCCCTGCCTCCGTCAGCACGATGGGAAACTTGCCAATCTCCTTTTCAGGGCTGTGCGCATGGGGCGCTCCCAGGGCGGCGCCGATCAGCTGCGCGCCCAGGCAAACGCCGACCACAGCCTTGCCTGCGGCGGCACAGGCGGCTATCAGGGCCTGTTCGGCTGCCGCGTCGAAATGCGGGCATTCCTCGCGCGTCGTCGACGGCGACTGCGGTCCGCCCATGACGACCAGCAGATCGATGTCCGCGATGGAGCCGGGCAACGGCTCGTGGGCATGGACGCGCGAATACGCGGCCTCGTGGCCCCGCTCGCGCACCCAAGTCTCATAGGCGCCCGGCGCCTCGAACGTTTCATGCACGATGAAATGGACTTTCATGATGTTCCCTTTCTGTGGCGAGTAACCAAATAAAAACTAGGGCCGGCCCAGCACCTGGGCCAGCACGCCGGCGAACGCCTGCGCGCCCGCTTCATCGATGGCCGATACGGTAATCCGCAATCCCTGCGCCGGCGCCTGCACGCCGAAAGCTTCGCCGCCGCGCACCAGCCAGCCATGCCGGGCCAGCGCCAGCACGGCCGCCTGGCTGCTGTCCGGCAGCGGCAGCCACAGGTTCAGGCCATCGGCGGGACTGGCGCAGACCAGGCCGTGCGCCGCCAGCGCCGCCGCCACCATGTCGCGGCGGCGCGCATAGTCGGCGCGGGCCAAGACCACTTGCGCGGACACCTCGGGCGACGACAGGCAGGCGCTCACGGCATCCTGCAAGAGATGGCTGACCCAATTCGTGCCGGGCGCCAGGCGCAGGCGCAGGCGCTGTGCCGTCTGCCCGTCGCTGGCGACAACGGCCAGGCGCAGGTCGGGGCCGAAGATCTTCGACACGGAACGGATCAGCGCCCAGTGCCGGGCCGCAGGGGGAATCACGTCCTGGTAGCCGGCCGTGGACAGCAGCGAGAAATGGTCGTCGACGATGACCAGCACGTGCGGGTAGGCGGCCAGCACGGCGCGCAGCTGGTCCGCGCGCGCCGCGCTCAGGCTGCAGCCGGTCGGATTGTGCGCACGCGGCGTGACGATGACGGATTGCGCGCCTTGCGCCAGCGCCCGCTCCAGCGCCCCGGCCTGCATGCCCTCGGCGTCGACCGCCACGCCAACAGCGTGCAGCCCGGCGCTGCGCAAGGTGTTGATGCTGCTGATGAAACACGGGTCTTCCACGGCCACCTTGTCGCCCGCGACCAGATAGGCCCCCAGAAGGCGCTCGACCGCATCGACGGCCCCATTCGTCAGGGTGATCTCGTGCTGTTCCGGACAATCGCCGGCCATCCAGCGCCGCGCCAGCACTTCCAGTTCCGGATCCACGGTAGCCTCGCCATACAGGCGCGGGCGGTAGGGCTTGCGCGCCAGGGCCGCGCCGACATCGGGCAGCCAGGCAAGGTTCGGGTTGCCGCCACCCAGGTCGGCCAATGGCGAGCCGGGCAGCAAGCCTTCCTGCTCGCCCGGATCGCGCTGCGCGCGGATGGCCGTGCCCAGGCGCCCTTGCGTGACCGCGAGCCCGGCCGTCACCAGGCGCTGGTACGCCAGCGACACGGTATTGCGGTTGACGCCCAAGGCGGCGGCCAGCTCGCGCACGGTGGGCAGCTCCTGGCCCGGCGCCAATTCGCCCGCCTGCGTCAGCGCGCGGATGCTGTCGAACAGTTCCGCCGCGGTTTTCCCTGTGATTTTCACGATAGTCCCAGACATGATATATTTTGGCATAGGACAATCATACATCACTGCGGCGACTCCTGCCGCCCATCAGGCGAAGACAAGGCTGACACATGCACAACGACATCCCCCTGCTCACACCCACCATGCATGAGCGGCATGGGCGATGGCCGCAAGCCATGTCGGTGGACGACTTCCGCCGCAATCTGGCGGCAGTGCATGCGCGCATGGCGGCCGCGTGCCAGCGGGTCGGGCGCGACCCGGCCGGCGTGCGCCTGCTGCCCGTCAGCAAGACCAAGCCCGAGGCGAGCCTGCGCCTGGCGTACGCCGCCGGTTGCCGCATGCTGGGAGAAAACAAGCCGCAGGAAGCGGGCCGCAAATGGGAAGCGATGGCGGACCTGGCCGACCTGCAATGGTCGGTGATCGGCCATTTGCAGACCAACAAGGCCAAGCTGGTGGCGCGCTTTGCCAGCGAATTCCAGGCGCTCGACAGTCTGCGCGTGGCCGAGGCGCTGGAACGGCGCCTGCAAGCGGAAGGGCGCGGACTCGATGTGTTCGTGCAAGTGAACACCTCGGGCGAAGCCAGCAAGTACGGCTTGCCGCCGGACGAGGTGGCCGCTTTCCTGCGCCAGCTGCCCGCCTTCCCGGCGCTGCGCGTGCGCGGACTCATGACCCTGGCGCTGTTGTCGGCGGAAGCCGTGCGCGTGCGCCGCTGCTTCGTGCTGCTGCGCGAACTGCGCGACCGGCTGCGCCAGGACGTCCCGCATGGCATCGGCCTCGACGAACTGTCGATGGGCATGTCCGGCGATTATGAAATCGCCATCGAAGAAGGCGCCACCGTCGTGCGCGTCGGCCAGGCCATCTTCGGCGCGCGGGACACGCCCGATAGCCACTACTGGCCGGCGGCGGAAGATGGTCGCGCCGTCAATCATGCCGAATGATCAAGATGACATGCTGAAAGATACCGCGTAATATTTTTACCATACTGCTCAGCTCGGCAGCAGAGCTCACTGGTGAAAGGACGGCAGCGTGGCCGCGTCAAACGATCTCGCGCACTGGCGCGGACAGATTTTTGCGCGCCTGCTGCAGGCGGTGCTGCTGCTGGGCATCGTCACTGCCATTCCCAGCGCCCTGCTGGCCGCGCGCGAAGCTATCTGGTCCATAGTCATCCTCGACGTGCTGGCCATCGGCTGGATCGGCGTCATCTGGCATTGGCGCGCCATGCCCTACCGCTGGCGCGTGTGGCAATTTCTCATCGTCGCCTACCTGGTCGGCGTGGGCCTGCTGCTGAAAATCGGCCCCGTCAGCCAGATCTACATGATGCTCATGCCCGTGCTGGCGGCCCTGCTGCTGGGGATGCGGCCCGCCCTGTCGACCCTGGCCCTGACGTCGCTGACCATCTTTGTCCTCGGCCTGCATCCCGACGTCGCCCTG
>NZ_JABXFH010000062.1:0-27870 GCF_013372745.1 Janthinobacterium sp. BJB401
TCAGGGCGCTTGGGAGCGTCCGGGATGTGGGAAGCGTAAAAGAAGGGGGAGGTGTCCGCGTTGACGGAGGCCATGTCGCCGATGGGCAGGCTGGAGCCGGCTGGCAGCCATGCATGGCCGATGCCATGGCAAACGTTGCAGTCGCTGTGCGGCTGGCCTTTTTTCTGCTGGTCCGCCACCTTTTTGTCGCCGGAAGGCTGCTTGTCCGCGTCGGACTCGGCCTTGTGCTGGTGGCTGTGGTGGCCCAGGTGCTGCGCCGCCTTGCCTTCCTCGTGTAGGCAATACGCGCTCGCCGCGGCCCAGGACATCTGGAGCGGAAGCACGAACAGCAGCAAAATGAGGAAGAATCGGCGCATGGTGACGGCTATTGTACAGAAAGAAGCGCTTAGCGTGGCTGGACGCGCCACGCCTTCAGCTGCGCGGCGATGGCCTTGCCCTGGAACAGCTGCGGCTCGGAATGCTCTTCCGCCTCCATGCCGCCTTCGCGGAAATCGGCCGCCTCGCGCGCGCGCACCAGCACCTTGGCCTGGTCGAACGCTTCGGCAAAGCCGGCGCTTTTGGGCAAGGCTTCCTTGAAATATGCTTCGCTGAAATACGTAAAATCGTTCTGGTCGTCGCAGCCGAACGAGGTGCGGTCGCTGCGCGCGGCCGTGATGATGAGGGTGTTGTCATCTTTTAAGGGCGCAATGAAGCCGCCCGCATAGCAGGCCGAGATCACGATGACCTTCCAGCGGATGCCGCTGTGCTTGAGCATGGACGCCAGCTCTTGCGCGGGCAGGCTGTGCAAGTCCATGCCGTTTTGCGCCAGCGCCAGTTCGTGCTCGGGCGAGCCGTGGCTGGTGAGGAACAGAAACAGGATGTCGTTGGCCTTGTCCATCTTCGCACCCAGGGCGTCGAGGCTGGCGGAGATGCTGGTGCGCGTAGCCATCGGCTGCTGCGTCACCGTGTTGCGGCTGTTGACGAGCATCAAGGAGCGGCCCACGGTACCGTAATCGCGGTCGAACTGGCGCTGCACGAAGGCCGTTTCGCGGTGAAACACTTCCTGCGCGCCATCGCCGGCCACGCCCAGCAAATACAGATTGATCTTTTTCGCCGCATCGCGCGGCGCGATACGGGCCAGGGCGCCGTCGAGCAGGCTGCGCTGGTGGTACAGGGCCAGCTCGATATTGTCGCGCGTGAGCTTGTCCAGGGCCGGGTCGTCCAGCTGGCCTTCCGTCCAGTTGCCGCTGTCTTCGCGCCGGCCGTCCGCTTGCGCCACGGCGTAGCGCAGCACGCCCTTGCCGTCAAACTGGCCATTCTTGAAGCCGCCCCGGTATTCGTCGCCGTCGGCCGTGCGCAGCACGCCTACACCCTCGAATTTCCAGTCTTTCAGCTCGCCTTCGTAGTGGATGCCGTCGCTTGTGGTGACTTTGGCCTTGCCCTGCACCTGGCCCTGGACGAATTCGCCTTCGAAGACGGTGCCGTCCGTGTCGGTCAGCTTGCCGGCGCCGTGCGGGCGCCAGTGCTTGAAATGGCCTTCGAAGGTGGCGCCGTCGGCGCCCTGGAAGCGGCCTTGTCCCTCGAAGCTGCCCTTGACGAAGCTGCCCGCATAAATCTCGCCCTTGGGCGAGGTGTAACGGCCGAGGCCATCGAAAGCGCCCTGGCGGAAGGCGCCCGTGTATTCGACGCCGGACGCCTGGCGCAGCTTGCCCTGGCCGGAAAACACGCCGCGCGCGAAGCCCCCTTCGTAAAACGCGCCGCTCGCGTATTCGAGGCGGCCCTGGCCATGCATCTTGCCGGCGACGAGGGGGCCGAAATAGCGTCCGCCATCGGCCGTTTCCGCCGCCGGCGCCTTCGCTGGCGCGGCGCACAGCGGCGGCATGCCCAGCGCGGCAAAGGCCAGCAGGCCGGCGAGGGTGTAGGGGCGAAGCGAGGCGCGTAGCGTGGCGGTCATGAGGACGGTCTGGTCTGTAGGAAGGGGCCTAGTCTGCCACTGTATTGCCAGCATGGCAAATGCGCGCGTGGCGTGTGTTGCTCTGCCTCAAGGCAAGATTCTGCGTTTTATGCCGTGCCAAGGCCGGGCTGAACTGATAATATTGATTTTCAGAACATATACTTGCACAAGGTACATAGTCACCCATGGAAAGCCGTCTCAGCCGCCTGGAAGCCGTTCAAACCGTGTTGCTGGAAATCGGGCAACGCTCGAGCACCTGCAGCGATATCAGCGAATTCCTGCAGGCGGTGCATGCGGCGCTGGGGCGCATCATGTATGCGGCCAACTTTTACGTGGCGCTCAGCGACCATGACGACGGCCTCGTGCGTTTTCCCTACTTTGTCGATGAATTCGACGCCGCGCCCGATCCGGGCGAGGGCGTGCGCCTGGCCAGCGCCGCGCAGTCGCCCACGGCGTGGGTCATCGTCAACCGCAAGCAGCTGGTGATGACGGCCGACGACGACGCCATGCGCGCCATCGGCGGCGGCGCCTGGGGCGGCGGCACGGCGGCCGAGCACTGGATCGGCTGTCCGCTGCTGGACCAGCAGCACCAGGTGCTGGGCGCCATCGTCATCCAGAGCTATGACGCGCAGCACCGCTTCAGCCTGGAAGACCAGGCCCTGTTCGCGCTGATCGCCACGCACGTGTCGAGCGCGCTGCAAGGCATGCAAAGCATGGACCGCCTGGAAAAGGCGGTGCAGGAGCGCACGGCCCTGCTGGCGCACGAGGTGGCCGAGCGGCGCCGCGCGGAAAACCTGCAGCATGCGCTGTATGAAATCGCCAACCTGTCGGCGCAGGCGGCCGACGCGACGACCTTGTACGCGCGCCTGCACGCCATCATCAGCGAGCTGGTGACGGCAAAGAATTTCCTGATCGCCCTGTATCACCCGGACAACAAGGACATCACGATCCCGTATTTCGTCGACGAGAAGGATGCGCAGGCGCCCGTAAAACGTTTTCACTATGGCATCGGCATGAGCTCGTACGTGCTGGCGCGGCGCCAGGCTTGTTTGCTCGATGCCGGCAGCTATGCGGCGCTGGTGGCCAGCGGCGAGATGGACGAGCCGCTGGGCAATGTCGGCATCGCCAGCTGGATGGGCGCGCCCATGCTGCTGGGCGAGCGCAAATATGGCGTGATCATCGTGCAAAGCTATGACGAATCCGTCGTGTATGGCCAGGCCGAGCTGGACGTGCTGGCCTTCATGGCCAGTCACGTGGCCGTGGCGATGGCCCGCATCCAGGCCGACAGCGCCATGCGCCGGGCCAAGGAAGCGCTGGAAGAGCAGAACGCGGCTCTGAACAGCGCCCTGAGCGCCTTGCAGGAAGCGCAGTCGGAACTGGTGCGCCAGGAAAAGCTGGCGTCCCTGGGGCGCCTGGTGGCGGGCGTGGCGCATGAAATCAACACGCCGCTGGGCATTTGCGTGACGGCCACCAGCCACTTGGTGCAGGAATTGAAACTCACGCGTGAAGACATGGACGGCGGCCAGCTCGATGAAGACGGCTTGCGGCAGTTTTTCGACATCATCGACCAGACCTTGCGCATCATGACGACGAACACGCAGCGCGCCGCGGCGCTGGTGCGTAGCTTCAAGCAGGTGGCCGTGGACCAGTCGTCGGACGAATTGCGCAGTTTTAACTTGCGCAAATACCTCGATGAAATCCTGTTGTCCTTGCAGCCCAAGCTGAAGGGCAAGCCGGTCAAGGTGGAGATCGATTGCGCGCCCGAGGTGCAGCTGCGCAGCTATCCGGGCGCCGTCTCGCAGATCGTCACGAACATGGTGGTCAATTCACTGGTGCATGGCTTTGCCGAAGGCGAACCGGGCAAGATCAAGATCAGCGTGCGCACGGCCGGCGAGATGCTGGAACTCGACTACAGCGACGACGGCATGGGCATGGATAGCGCCACCCTGGGCCAGCTGTTTGACCCCTTCTTCACGACCAAGCGCGGTTCCGGCGGCAGCGGACTCGGTGCGCATATTCTGTATAACCTGGTGACGGGACCGCTGGGTGGGACGGTGAAGGTGGTTAGTGCGCCAGGGATGGGATTGCATTACAAGATACGTTTTCCATTAGAACCACGTAGGTCGGATTAGGCCGCAGGCCGTAATCCGACGCCGGCGGCCAAAAATGTCGGGCCGGAGACGCGGGCCTGAGAAAATGCCGATGGCGGCGTTGCAGCTCCTTGCCGTACATGCGTACTGTCTGCGTCGCTGCGCCTTGCCCTCGACATTTTTCAGGCCCGCTTGGCCCGGAACGCCTGTGTTGGGGGCTTGGGCCGCAGCGTGGTTTGCTGGTTTGCTGGTGTGCGTATTGCTCAGCGACGTAGGTCGGATTAGCGGCAAGGCCGCGTAATCCGACAACATTGTTGACGTGGCCGGTGGTGAGGTCGGATTACGCGCAAGCGCTAATCCGACCTACTAATCCGGGAAACGTTGATTCAACGCCAGCGCTGCATCGAGGTTCTCAATCAGCAACTCCACGTACTGCGGATCGAGGTGGCTGCCGCTCACTTCGCGCAGGTAGCTGACCACGCGCTCCAGGGGCCAGGCGTCCTTGTAGCAGCGCTTGTGCATGAGGGCGTCGAAGACGTCGGCCACGGCGGCGATGCGCGCGTATTTGTGGATGTTGTCGCCGACCAGGCCTTGCGGGTAGCCGCTGCCGTCGTATTTTTCATGGTGCTGGTGGGCGATCACGGCGGCCGCCTTCAGGAGCGGGCGTTGTGAGCCGTCGAGGATCGACATGCCCACCGTCGGATGCTGTTTCATGATTTCCCATTCGGCGGCGTCAAGCTTGCCCGGTTTGAGCAGCACGGCGTCGGGCGTGGAAATTTTGCCGATGTCGTGCATGGGCGCCGCGTGGCGCAGCACCATGGTTTCCTCTTCCGACATGCCGGACGCTTGCGCCAGCAGCTGGCACACTTCGGCCATGCGGCGCACGTGATTGCCGCCTTCGTGCGAGCGCGATTCGACCACGTCGCCCAGGCGCAGGATCAGCTCGGCCTGGGTATCGGTGATTTCCTGCGTCAGCAGGATGTTGTCGAAGGCGATGGCCACGCCGGAGCAGAATACTTCCAGCAATTGCGCATCGAGGTCGGAAATTTCTTCCACGCCTTTGAGTACCAGCAAGGACGCCTTGCCGCTGCTGTTGGGAAAGTAGCCGACATAGGTGTCGCCGTGCAGGCGCGAGATCTTGTTGCTCTTCGCATGGTCGAGCTGCGACAGCAGGGAAGGGCTGAGGATGCCGTCGTCCGTGTCGCCGATCTGCGCGAGAATTTCGTAGTCTTGCTCGCCCGTGATGGCGCTGGCGCCACGCAGGCGCAGCAGCATGCTCGTTTCCAGGCGCAGCAGGGCGACGACTTGCTGCAGCAGGCCGCTGGCGAAGTCGCGCAGGTTGCGCTGTTTGAAAATGTGCGCCGAGGCGGCGATGACGCGTTCGAGTCCTTCGCGGTAATGGAGCTGGGCCTGGCGCGCCTCTTCCACCTTCATGATGTCGCGGTAGGCGCGCAGGGCGGCGAAGGTGGTGGTAAACAGCTTGGTGCGGTCGAGCTCCGTCTTTTCCTTGTAGTCGTTGATGTCGTAGTTGACGATCACCCGTTCTTCCGGCGCCTGTCCCGGCTGTCCCGTGCGCAGCACGATGCGCGTAAACTGGTTGCCCAGGTCTTCGCGCATCCAGCGCGCCACTTCCAGGCCGCTGTCTTCGCGTTCCATCACCACGTCGAGAAACACCAGCGCGATGCCTTCTTCGCGCGCCAGCACCTGCTTGGCTTCGGCGCCGCTGTAGGCGTGCACGAAACTCAGGGCGCGGCCTTCCAGGCGAAAACGGCTCAGCGTCAGTTTGGTGATGTCATGGATGTCGGGTTCATCGTCGACGAGCAGGACTTTCCAGGGGGGTAACTTGGGTGAGGCTGAAGACAAAAATGACATAAGGGCGAGTTCCGCTAAAAGGCATAACTGACGCAATGCTGAGACGCCCGCGCCAGGCTAGCCTGTGCGCCACTACTGGCGTTGCGCGTTTTTCGGGCGCATTTTATCGATTGTAGACTGACGGCTTAGTATTAACAACAAGCAAGAATAATTGACTATATTCATGCAACATGCATATCAAAAAAGCACTTTAAATCCCTGCTGGCGACACCATCTATACTTTATCGCTTAGGCAACTATATTTTCAAGACAATACTTTGTTTTAATTAATATTGCCAATGAATCTGTAAAAAAGTCTGTGGTCTAAGCCATGTTCGTTGCGCTGTGCAAGAAAAGTAACAATGTATTAGTTTCTCTTTAGAATGAAACTCATTGCGTTATAGTAAAACGTAAAAAATGGCCGGAGTGCCATCCACATTCTTGAAAGGACTCATCATGAAAACGAACACAACGCGTACCTTCATTGCTGGTCTTGCCTTACTGGCGAGCAGTGCCGCCTGGGCGGGCACGGAAGTGCATTTCACCAAGCCGGAACAGTTTTCGGACGTGTCTTTCGATCAGACGGAGCGTGAAAAAGTGCTCAAGGACTTGACGGCGCATTTCGAGAAACTGGGAGAGTCGCTCAAGCCTGGCCTGACCCTGAAGATCGAGGTGACGGATCTGGACATGGCTGGCCGTGAAAATCCCGCCATGCGTGCCATGCAAAATTTCCGCGTAATGAATGGACAGGCCGATTGGCCGCGCATGCGCTTGCACTATGTGCTGGAGCAGGATGGCAAGGTGATCGCCAACGCCGATGCGGCCCTGTCCGATATGTCCTATCTGACACGCATCAATCGCTATGCGAACGGCGACAAGCTGCGCTACGAGAAGCTGATGATCGATGACTGGTTCTCGAGCACGTTCGGTACGCAAGTGAAACATCCGCCACGCAAATGATCTTGCCTCCGCGGGCCAGTTGCAGGCAGCTAATCAACGCAAATAGTCAACGCAAATAGTCAACGCAAGTAAGCCTGTTCGATGCGCGCCTGCTGGCCGCTATGGCGCAGGGCCAGCAGGGCGGCATTCATCTGCGCGATGAAATCGGCCTTGTAAGCCGGCGTGTTGCGCGCGCTGTAGGCGATATAGGTGGCTTCGGACGACAGTTCCAGCACTTCATGCAGGGCGAAGCCGTAAGTGGCCAGTTCACCCTGCAGCTGGCGCGCCGTGTGGCGCGCCGCGCCGCGGTCGCTGGCGTAGCAATCGATGCGCCGCAAGGCCAGTTTTTTCAGATTGGCTTCATTCCCCTTGGCCGCTTCCAGGCGCAGCAGTCCTTCGCGGGCTGGCGCCATCAGTTTTTCCGACAGCAAAAAACCCGTATTGACGCCGATGGTCAGGCCGGCAAAGTCGGCGGGAAACCGCGTGCGCGGCGTGCGCATGACGGCCTCATGGCAAAACAGAACCACCGATTCACGGTACAGCACGGCTGAATACGGTTGCACGTACGAGCGTTCCGTTTTGCGTCCGGGCGGAAACAGGCCAAAAACCTGGCCCTTTTCCAGCGCGTCGAGTCCCCGTTTCCAGGGGCGCGGCTGCAGTTCCAGCCGGTAGTCTGGCATCGACATGGCCGCCTGGCGCAGGATGTCGACATACATGCCCTTGAAGACGCCGTTTTCCACATAGCTGTACGGTGCATAGTCGTCGTCGCCGTACAGAATGACGGTTTGCGGCGCGGCATGGCCGATGCCCGGTGGCGCCATCGCGCAGGCGGCGGCCAACAGGCAGGCGCCGGCGCGGCGCAGGTCAATTTTGCATATCATCCTGACAAGCATACAGGATGACGAGCAGAATGTATCGCGTCTCAGTCGATCCAGTTCACCTGTGGGAACTTGCTGCCGAAATCTTCCGGCATGGGCACGACCTGGCTGCGCTTGTAGTTGAAGAAGACAAAGCCGGACTTGGCCATGGCGATCAGGGTGTTGTCGCGCGGGCGCGTGATGCGGAAGGTGATGTCGCCGCCATACTTGTTGAAATCCATGACGCCCACTTCGAACAGCAGCTGGTCGCGCGCATGGGCTTCGGCGCGGTAGGTGGTGGCCAGGTCGGTGACGATGATGCCGGTGCCGTCCGCTTCGATGTCGCGCACGCCGTATTCGAACAGGAAGCGGGCGCGTGCTTCGGAAATCATGGAAATCATGGAATCGTTGCCGAGGTGGTTGCCGGCGTTGATGTCGGTCGTGCGTACCGTCAGTTGCGAGGAATAGCAGTACTGGTCTTCAGGAAATTCAAGTTTCAAACGGGCCATGGTGTTCTCTTGGGCTGGGGCGCAGGGCGCGGCGGAAAAAATCCATTCTAGCCCGTTCCCCGCGCCCCGTCGAAAAACAGTCCCAGCCGCGTGCGCGGGGCCGCTTTACGGGTGTACGCTTATTTGCGCACAATCCTGTACACCTTGCCCGTGCCGCTCAGCATGTACAGCTCGTTTTGCGCGTCCTGGCCAAACGACAGGATATTGCCCACGTTCGTGATGCCCCAGTCTTTCACGGCCGATGCCGTGCCATTGCTATAGCTAAAACTTTTCAGCCAGGCGCTGCAGTAGTCGGAATACAGGTATTGCCCCGCCAGTTCCGGCAAGGCCGTGCCCCGGTACACATAGCCGCCCGTGATCGAACAGCCGTTGGCCGCATCGTTGCTGTACGTGATGGCGGGCAGGACCAGCCCAGCCTGGTTGCAGCTGGCGCTGTTGTAGCACTGCGTGCCTTCCATGATATTCCAGCCATAGTTGTTGCCCGCCTGGCCCACAGGGCGCACGTCGACCTCTTCCCAGTTGGCCTGGCCCACGTCGGCGATGTACAGCAGCTGGGCCGGCACGTCGAAGGCGTAGCGCCACGGATTGCGCAAGCCATAGGCCCAGATTTCAGGGCGCCCGCCCGCCGTGGCAAAGGGGTTGCCGGGTGGAATGGCGTACGGCTGGGCCACCGTGCTGGCGTTGACGTCCAGGCGCAGCATTTTTCCCAAGAGTACGTTGGTATTTTGCGCGTTGCCGGGCGGATCGCCCCCGCTGCCGCCGTCGCCCGTGCCCGCGTACAGATGGCCGTCCGGGCCAAAGCTGAGCAAGCCGCCATAGTGGTTGTTGAACGTGGGATGGGGAATCGTGATGATGTTCAGCGCGGACAGGGGATCGGCCACGTTGGCGTTGCCAGCCGACACTTGCCGCCGCTCGATGACGATATCGCCGGCCAGGTTCGTGTAGTACAGGAAGAAATAGCCGTTGCTGGCGTATTGCGGATGGAAGGCCATCGACAGCAAGCCCCGCTCGCCGCTGGTGGTGGTGAGCGTACTGATGTCGAGGAAGGGCGTGGCCAGCAGGTTGCCGTTCTGCACCACGCGGATGCGGCCGGCCCGTTCGATAATGAACAAACGGCTGTCGCCGGGTGGCGCCGTGAGGAAGATGGGCACGCTCAAGCCGCTGGCCACTTCCTGCAGGCGCAGGGCCAGCGGAGCTGTGGCCGCGTACGTGACCGCCGCGCTGGCCGTCGCCCCCGCATTGACTTGCACCTGCTGCGTGACGGGCATGGGCGCCAGCGTTCCCGTGCCCTGCGCCACGCTGGCGGCGCTGAGCGTGTAGGCGCCGGGCGCCAGGTCCGTGAGCGTGGCGCTCGCCGTCAGCGTCTTGCTGTACGACGCCGGTCCCGTGACCGTGACGGCGCCCGCCACGCCGGCCGGCAAGCCGCCGAGGGTGACCGTCAGGCTGCCCGTGGTGGCACCGGGCGCAGGGTGGTGATGGCCGCCGCCACAGGCAGCCAGCAGGGACAGGCAGCATGCCAGCAGCAGGGCCAGCCAGGGCCGGGGGAGGCGGAAAGGTAGATGGCGCATGTCAGTCTCCTGCGGGAATGACGCAACGGCTGATCGAGGGGATGTGCCAAGAATGCGCGTCTTTGTGGCGGGAAGTTTGCGCTGGCGCAAACGTGCGGCGGCATCGGACAAATGCGCCGCGTTTTCAGACAAGCGCGGGGCCAGCTGTGCCACCGTGCCGGCAGCCGCCCGATAATGGCGCATCTGAAACCGAGCAGGAATGACACACATGAAAACCAAAGCCGCGATTGCCTGGAAAGCGGGCGCCCCGTTGACCATCGAAGAAGTCGACCTGGCCGGCCCGCGCGCCGGCGAAGTGCTGGTCGAGCTGAAAGCCACGGGGATTTGCCATACCGATTACTACACCCTGTCCGGCGCCGATCCGGAAGGCATCTTCCCTGCCATTCTCGGCCATGAAGGCGCCGGCGTCGTCGTCGACGTGGGCCCGGGCGTGACGACCCTGAAAAAGGACGACCACGTCATCCCGTTGTACACGCCGGAATGCCGCCAGTGCAAGTTCTGTCTGTCGCAAAAGACGAATCTGTGCCAGGCCATCCGCTCCACGCAGGGCCGCGGCCTGATGCCGGACGCCACCAGCCGCTTTTCGCTCAATGGCCAGCCGCTGTTCCATTACATGGGCACGTCGACCTTTTCGAATTACATCGTCGTGCCGGAAATCGCCCTGGCCAAGATCCGCGAAGATGCGCCCTTCGACAAGGTCTGCTACATCGGTTGCGGCGTGACGACGGGCGTGGGCGCCGTCCTGTTCTCGGCCAAGGTCGAGGCGGGCGCCAACGTGGCCGTGTTCGGCCTGGGCGGCATCGGCCTGAACGTGATCCAGGCAGCGAAAATGGTCGGCGCCGATAAAATCATCGGCATCGACATCAACCCGGCGCGCCAGGCCATCGCGCGCAAGTTCGGCATGACGCATTTCATCAACCCGAACGAGGTGGAAAACGTCGTCGATGCCATCGTGCAACTGACGGACGGCGGCGCCGACTACAGTTTCGAATGCGTGGGCAACACGACCCTGATGCGCCAGGCGCTCGAATGCACGCACAAGGGCTGGGGCAAGTCCTTCATCATCGGCGTGGCGGCGGCGGGCCAGGAAATTTCCACGCGGCCATTCCAGCTGGTGACGGGACGCGAATGGCGCGGTTCGGCCTTCGGCGGCGCGCGCGGACGCACGGACGTGCCGAAGATCGTCGACTGGTATATGGAAGGCAAGCTCAACATCGACGACCTGATCACGCATCGCTTGCCGCTCGAACGCATCAATGAAGGCTTCGACCTGATGAAGAGCGGCGAATCGATCCGTTCCGTCGTGTTGTACTAATCTTATCGGATGTACTCATTGCGCAACACTTGACGGACGGGGCAGGGCGGCACGCTGTACTTCGCTGCCTGCCCCTGCTAGTGTGAAGACATCACCGCCTTGCTTTGGGAGCCGTTCATGTTTGCCACTGCCTACCTCGCCACCTTGCGCCGCATGCTGCCCGTCTTCCTCGGCGCTGCCCTGTCTTCCCTGCTGGCCTTGTGGTGGAGCAATGCCGCCAGCCTCGCCACGCCCGCCATCTGGCTGGCGCTGCTGGCCACGTATCTGCTGTGCGCACTGCTGTTTACGCCGCTGGCCCGGCAGAGCCGCCAACTGGCCGCGCGCCACGTGCGTCACGGCAAGCCGCGCTGAGGTCCTAGCGCGCCGTGCTGGAAAAACGTTCGCGGTAGTCGCGCGGCGTGATGGCGAGTTTCTTTTGAAACAGCCGGCGCAGCCTTTCCTCGCTATGCAAGCCCGCCTGCACGGCCACCTGTTTTAAGGAAGACACATTGTCTTCCAGCAAGCGGCGCGCCACTTCGAAGCGGGCCGTGTCGATGAATTCCGTGGGGCTGGTACCCGTTTCGCGCTGGAACACGCGCGTAAAATTGCGCTCGCTCATGGCCAGCCTGGCCGCTAGCAGCGGCACAGTAAGCTCTTCTGCCAGGTGTTCCATGATCCAGCCCTGTAACTGGCGGATGGTGGGATGCGTCGTCATCTGGCTCGACAGGTGCACGGAAAACTGCGACTGGCCGCCGGGCCGTTTCAGATACACGACCAGGTCGCGCGCCACTTCCAGCGCGATATCGCGGCTGAAATCGTCTTCCACCAGGGCCAGGGCCAGGTCGATGCCGGCCGTCACGCCGGCCGATGTCCAGAATTTCCCTTCCCGCACGAAAATCGCATCGGCATTGACCTGTATCAATGGATAGCGCTGACGCAGGCTGTCCACGGCGCTCCAGTGCGTGGCGGCGCTCTTGCCGTCGAGCACACCGGCCTCGGCCAGGAAGAAGCAGCCCGTGCACAGGGCCGCCAGGGTGTCGATGCGCGGCGCCGCCTCGGCCACCCAGGCGGCGAGGGCGGGGATGTCCTGCAAGACTTGCTCGACGTGGTGGCAGCCGACGATGACGGCCAGGTCCGGCAGGCGGTTCACATCGAGCGCCTTGCTGGCGTGCAGCGACATCAGGGTGTCCGACTCGACCGGGCCGATGGCTGTCGACACGATGCGCACGTCGTAGCCGCCGGGCAGATTGCGCAGGCGCAAATGGGTGTTGGCGTAGTCAAACACTTTCATGGCGCCGATGGCTTCGAGCGCCTTGAAGCCGGGATAGACGATGATGTCGACGGTGCGCAGGGGGAATTCTTTGGGGCTTTGCTTGATCATGCGATATGCGCGAGGGGGATAAATACTGCCATAATGCAACAACAGCGATGGCGTAGGTTAGCATGAAATAACCGGCGCGCCCGCTGGCTCCCCACCCACCGGATTCCTCGATATCGTGCGCTTACTTCACATTTTTGCCGCCCTGACATTGCTGCTGGGCTCATCCCTTGCCCACGCGGCCACGCTCAACTTCAATGGCGGCGCCGTCAACAACTGCAGCCAGAGCCAGGATGGCTTGCAATACACGTGCACCTCGCTGGCGCTGACCTCCACCGACGTCATCGTCATCGGCAGCGCGTATGCCGTGACGGTCAACAGTTCGCTGGCGATGAGCTACAACCAGGGCTTGACGATGAGCGGCAATGCCACGCTGACGGTCAAGGGCAATCTCGATATCAAGGACATCAATCCGCCGAACCTGAAAGTCACGGGGGGCAACCTGACAGCCGAGGGCGGCACTTTCCTCATGGGCGCGCAGGAACAGACCATCACGGCAAATGTTTCCGCCACGACCATCAAGATGGGCTCGAACAACGTCAAGGTGACGGGCAAGATCAGCGCCAAGGGCCCCGTGGAAATCGCCTCGGGTTCCGTCATCAACGGGCCGATCAGCGGCACCATCGTCAATATCCTGCCCGCCAGTACCCGCATCCAGGGCGATATCACGGCCAGCGTATCGCTGACCATCGGTTCCGGCAGCCAGGTGACGGGCAATCTGAAATCGCCGACGATCGACCTGAAGGCGTCCGGCCTGCTCGTCACGGGCGACGTGGACGCCAGCAATTCCCTGTCGATCGCCTCCGGCAATGGCATCAAGGGCAATGTGGACGCCGGCGAGGTAACGCTCGACTCGTCCAACGCCTATATCACGGGCAACGCCAAGGTCGACCACATCACCCTGGGCTGGCAGGGCCGGGTGCAGCAAACCATCACCTGCAAGGCATATACGCCATCGAACCCGTGCAGCTGCGTGACGAACAATAGCGGCTGGGCTTTCAATGAACCGATGGGGCCGAAATGCGGGCCCGGTACGCCGAGCGGACTGCACCATTTCCAGATCGAGCACCCGCTGACGGCGCTCACTTGCCAGGTGCCCACGGTGAAGGTAACAGCCTGCGCCGATGCCAGTTGCAGCGCGGTCTACAAAAATGGCGTGAATGTCACCGTCAGCCCGGGCGGCGAGTCGACGCCGATCGATACCAGCGGCGTCAACGCCAATGTCACGGTGCGCCAGACCACGGTGGGCATGGCTACCCTGAGCCTGGTCAGCACGCCCGCCACGACGGGGGCGCTGGTGTGCAAGAGCGGCGGCAACACGAGCAATTGCCAGATCAGCTTTCTCTCCAGCGGCTTCCAGGTGAGCGGCATTCCGCGCTACGCGGAAGTGCCGTATAAATTGGAAATCAGCGCCTTGCAAGTATCACCCAACAATCCGACCGCTTGCGTGACCATGTTCGCCGGCCAGAACAAGGACTTGAACCTGACTTGTGCGTACAGCAATCCGGACAAGGGGACATTGCCTGCGCGCATCTTTGACAGCGCCAAAAATAGCTATGTTGCCCTGGCGGCCAGCGACCAGAGCAGTTGCAGCGGGACGAGCACCAAGGTGAGGGTGACGTTCGACGCCGATGGCGTGGCCAAGCCGAACATGCTGTATGCCGATGCGGGAGCGCTGCTCCTGACGGCCTCTTACAAGCCCGATAGCGGCAGCGACAAAGGTTTGGACATGAGCGGCAGCGGTACGGTCATCGTGGCGCCGCAGCAATTCCTGTTGACGAAGCTGGCGCCGACGCAACGCGCTGGCCTAGCGGCAACGCCTCTCGTGGCGGGGACACCCATCACGTTATCGGCCGTCAACGCGCTCGGTGCCGTGACGAAGAACTTTGGCAACGAAAGCGGTGTCGCGGTGCAAAAAGTCGTGCTCGGCAATATCCTGCTGGCGCCGGTCTACACAGACGTAAGCAATCCAGAAGTCGGCGGCGATCTCGATTTCGTGAAGAAAGGGGGCGTCATCGCGGCGCCGCCGCTGGTCTGGCCCGAAGTGGGCAAGATCAATTTCACGGCCGCGCTGCAAGACAAAAACGGTTATTTGGGCAGCGGCCTGACGTCGCCGGGGACGAGCGATGCCGTACTCTTTTATCCGCACCACTTTGTGACGGAACTGGTGGTCAAGAAAGTGGACCTCCCGGGGGGGACGAAGACGGAGTTTCCTTTCCCGTGCAGCGCGCCGTTCGTGTGTGCCGGCGACCGTGCCGTGTATTCGCGCCAGCCTTTCGATCTGACCATCCGTTCCCAGACCTCGGGTGGCGTGGACACCAAGAATTTTGACGCCAGGAATGACGTCATCAACAAAACGCAAGTGACGCTGGTCCCGTATGACGCGGCCACGGGGAAGAACAGCTATCCGCCCACGGCGCCATCGGGCAGCACGCTGACGGATGGGGCAAAAGCACCTGCGGCCGTGACGGGCGTACCCGTCAGCAGTTTCAGCAATGGCGTTGCCACGCGCTCCATCGCCTACAGTTTCCCCTCCGCCTATGCCGTGCCCAAAGAGCCAAAGGCACTGGCATCGCCGACGGGGCTGCTGCTGCGCGCGACGTATGCCTACCCGGCGGCCGGTAATGTGAGCTCGGCGCCAGCCGATGGCAAGGAAGCGCAGCTGACCGTGCTCACGGGCCGCCTGATGGTGCCGCATGACTACGGTTCCGAGCGCTATCCCGTGCGTCTGGCGGTGCAGGCGCAGTACTGGGATGGCAAGACCTGGGTCACCAGTCTGCTGGACAGCATCAGTGCGTTCGACAACACGCTGGTGGTGTTTGCCAATTGCAAGAAAACCCTGGTATGCAAGGACTTTTTATTACCCAATAACACTATTGTTACTTATACGGTCGACAAGGGCATCTTGCCGCCAAATAGACGCCTGATCCTGGCGGCGCCCGGCGTCGGCAAGAGCGGCAGCGTCGATGTTTCCGTGCCCGGCATTGCGTACTTGCCCAGCACCGTGGGTACCGTCGTCTTTGGCGTCTTCAAGTCGGGCCCCGTGATTTACCTGCGCGAGATGTATTAGCCTGAACCAAGGGCGGGGGCAGGCAGCGCGAAAAACCAGTAACATGCCTGGCTGTGGCATTTCCTCCCCCAACCTCAGACTGGAGTTTTCTATGAGCACAACTTCGCAGTGGATCGATATCGCCGGCCCGGACGGCAGCTTCCAGGCTTACCTGGCCGTGCCGCATGTGGGCAAGGGCCCCGCCATCATCCTGTTGCAGGAAATTTTCGGCGTCAACGAGCACATCCGCGCCGTGGCCGACCAGTACGCGGCCGATGGCTACGTGGTGCTGGTGCCCGACCTGTTCTGGCGCGCCGGCGCACACATTGAGCTCGGCTATGACGCGGACGGCTGGAAGCGCGCCGTCGAACTGATGCAGGCCACCGACAATCCGCAGGCGGACGCCGATATCGCCGCCACCATCGCCGCCCTGCGCGCGCGTCCGGAAGTGACGGGCAAGCTCGCTTCCGTCGGCTACTGCTTCGGCGGCCGGCTGTCGTATCAGGCGGCCGCGGCCGGCCTGGTTGACGCCGCCATCGCCTATTACGGCGGCGGCATCCAGAACAAGCTGGACCTGGCTGACAACATCAAGGTGCCGCTGCTCATGCATTTCGGCGGCCAGGACAGCCACATCCCGCCGGAAGCCGTGCAAAAGATCGCCGAGCGTTTCGAAGACCGGCAAGACGTGGAAATCCATATCTACCCGGGCGCCGAGCACGGTTTCAATTGCACCCACCGCGACAGCTACCAGCAGCGCGCCGCCGCCCAGGCGCATGGCAATTCCCTGATTTTCTTGGCGGAAAATCTGTAAGGCAGCCAACCCAGGCTGGCCAGTTGCCATGGTTTGCTGAGCAGCAAAGCCGCATGGGCGCTAAAATAGCGGCTGTGCCGGGCAACTCCGGCCGGCCGGGCACGGCGCCCGGCAAACCTGGATGAGGAACCGAATTAAAGATGGCCCAAGTAATTGTTTCTGTAACATTGGCGGCAAGCGCCGAACGAGTGTGGGATTTTATCGGCGGCTTCCAGTCGCTGAATGAATGGTCGAGCTCCATCAAGACCAGCCTGTCCGAGCACGGCGGCAGAGTGCGCCGCCTGAAAACCACGGACGGCGCCATCATCGCCGAACGCCTGCAAAGCTACAGCGAAGCGGACAAGAGCTACAGCTACACCATCGTCTCGGGCCCGATCCCCGTCAAGAACTACCGTTCCACCTTGCGCGTCACGGGCGAACCGGGCGCGAACGAGTGCGTGGCGGAATGGTCGAGCGAGTTCGACGCGGCCGAAGGCGTGGAAGAGGTCATGGTGGGCGCGTTTCAGCATCTGTATGAGACGGCGTTTGTCGACCTGAAACGCATCATGGCGATTTGAACGCTCGTAGGTCGGATTAGCGGCAACGCCGCGTAATCCGACACCACCACCGGCGCCAACAATGTTGTCGGATTACGCGGGGCGATGCCCCGCTAATCCGACCTACGCTTGACGTTACCGCTTTACCTTCCCAAACGCTTCACCCTTGTTCCACACTGGCAAATTCTTGTCATTCGCCACTTCATAGCCCAGGTTCAAAGTAAATTGCGCCTGCTGCACCATGCCGGACAGATCCCATGACGGCTTGTACTCGTCGGTGACCTGGTGGTAATCCTTTTTAAACGCCACCAGGCGCTCGCCTGAGGCTTTGGGCTCCTGGACGAAGTCGAACGAACCGTCGCCGGAAAACACGGCCGAGCCCACGTTGAAGGCGGGCACGCCGGCCTTGGCAAACGCAAAATGGTCGGCCCGGTAAAACGCGCCGGACAGGTCGGGGATGGTCGGCGCCAGTCGCAGACCCATGCGCTTGGCCACCCTGGCGGCGCTCGCGTACAGGCTGCTACGCTCGGCGCCGGCCACGCCGATGTCGTGCGTCTTGCCGACGAAATTCATGCTGTCGAGGTTCAGGTCGGCGGCCGTCTTGGCCAGTGGCCACAGGGGCGCGCGCGCGTAGGCCGTGCTGCCCAGCATGCCCGTTTCCTCGCCAGCTGGCCACAGGAAGATCTGCGTGCGGCGCGCCGGCTGTTTCACCGCCACTTGCGCCATGGCCAGCAAGGCGGCCGCGCCCGAGGCGTTGTCGATGGCGCCGTTGTAGATATGGTCGCTCTGGCCGCTGCGTTGGCTGCCTTCGTCATCCTTGCCCAAGTGGTCCCAATGGGCCGAGTAGATGACGGCTTCGTCCTTGAGTTTCGGATCCGTGCCCGGCACGATGCCGGCCACGTTGAATTGCTCGATGCTGCGGATCTGGCTGTTCAGTGCCACCTTGACCGTCGCGTTCAAGGCGACGGGGCGGAATGCGCGCGTTTCCGCCTGTGCGCGCAAGGCGTCCAGGTCTTGCCCGCCCGCCTGGAACAGGGCGCGCGCCATGTCTTCCTGCAGCCAGCCTTCCATCGCATTGCCCGCGCCCACCAGGTTGAAGCGTTCATGGCCGAAACCGTTGGCCGGCACCGACCACGGATACGACGCCGATGCCGTCGTGTGTATCAGCAGCACGCCAGCGGCGCCCTGGCGCAGCGCTTCTTCGTACTTGTAGACCCAGCGGCCGTAATACGTGAGCGACTTGCCGGCGAAGCGCTGCGGTTCGGCGCTGGTCGGCTGCGGGTCGTTGACCATCATGATGACGAGTTTGCCCTTCAGGTCGGCGCCCTTGAAATCGTCCCAGTTTTCTTCCGGGGCGCGAATGCCGTAGCCGGCAAACACGACGGGCGCGTCGAACGCCACTGTCTGTTGCCCATTCGCCGCGCCAAAGACGATGTCCTGGCCGAAGGCGGGAGACAAGGTCTTGCCGCCCGCGCTGAAGGTGACTTTGCTCGATGGCAAGGCCTTGCTGCCGACGATGGTCAGCGCCTGGCGGTAGCTGCCATCCTTCAACGGTTGCAGGCCGGCCACGGCCGCCTGCGTTTCCAGGTAGCGCACGGCCAGGTCGCCGCCGCGCTGGCCCGTGCCGCGTCCTTCCAGCAAATCGTCGGCCAGGAAGGACAAGTGGGCGCGCAGGGGCGCTTCGGCAACGAGCGGCTGGGCTAGGGTAGCCGTGCTGAACAGGCTGGCGGCGAGGACGAGGGGAAAGCGCATGACAACTCCAAAAGTGAATACGGGAAAGCAAAGCAGCGGCAATCTTACTCTACCGCAATGCTCCAGCGTAGCGCGCGGCGTGCGTGCGCCATTGCGGCCACAATGGCTGCTGGTCCAACGACAAGGAGCGTTCCATGACACCCCCTGACTTGCATTCAAACAATACCCTGCGTACCGCCGACGGTACATTGATCCACTACAAGGACTGGGGCAGCGGCCCGCCCGTCGTCTTCAGCCACGGCTGGCCATTGTCGTCCGACGCCTGGGAAGACCAGATGTTTTATCTGGCTTCGCACGGCTACCGCGTCATCGCGCACGACCGGCGCGGCCACGGCCGTTCCAGCCAGCCGTTCGACGGCAACGACATGGATACCTATGCCGACGACTTGGCCGCCCTGATCGCCGCGCTCGACTTGACGGGCGCCACGCTCGTCGGCCACTCGACGGGCGGCGGCGAAGTGGCGCGCTACATTGGCCGCCATGGCACCGGGCGCCTGGCCGGCGCCGTGCTGGTGGGCGCCGTGCCGCCGCTGATGCTGCAGACGGCCGACAATCCGCTGGGCTTGCCGCTATCCGTTTTTGACGCCATCCGCGCCGGCGTGCAGGCCGACCGCAGCCAATTTTTCCGCGACTTGAGTGTGGCCTTCTATGGCTACAACCGGCCCGATGCGAAGCCCTCGCAGGGCGTGCGCGACGGTTTCTGGCGGCAAGGCATGCAGGCGGGCATGCCGGCGTCTTACCTGTGCATCAAGCAATTTTCCGAGACGGATTTCACGGCTGACCTGGCCAAATTCGACGTGCCGACCCTGGTGATCCACGGCGACGACGACCAGATCGTGCCGATCGCCGCCTCGGCGCGGCGCACTGCCGAGCTCATCATCGGCAGCAAGCTGCTCGTGTATGCGGGCGCGCCGCACGGCTTGGCGACGACGCACAAGGACAGGCTGAACGAGGACTTGCTGGAATTTTTGCGCCACTCGGTCGATGCGGCAAGCAATATCGAGGCGCACCTGTAAAACCGGCATATCCATTGCAAAACACATAATATTGTTTGATTTTTGCACCAATTGCGTGCGGATCGCCGATTTTTCTGCGTTTTAGAATGCAAAAAATGGCGTTCTGCCGCCTCGTTCCACCCGGTAAGGTCCAGTAAAGAGTAAACTAGCAGATACACTCTTTCGCATTGGGCGATTCGAGCGAACTTGTGAGTGATTTCATGTCTGATACACCAATTTCCTTATTTTCCGACCTTAACCTGAGCGAGCCGCTGATTCGCGCGCTCAAGGATGTCGGTTACGAAACACCGTCGCCTATCCAGGCGGCCACGATTCCATTATTGCTCGCGAACCGCGACGTGCTGGGCCAGGCGCAAACAGGCACGGGTAAAACCGCCGCCTTCGCCTTGCCGATCCTGTCGCGCATCGATCTGAAACAAAGCTCACCCCAAGCCCTGGTCCTGGCACCGACGCGCGAACTGGCCATCCAGGTCGCCGAAGCGTTCCAGGTGTACGCCGCCCACATTCCCGGCTTCCACGTGTTGCCGATCTACGGCGGCCAAAGCTACGGCCCGCAGCTGTCGGCCCTGCGCCGCGGCGTGCACGTCATCGTCGGCACCCCAGGCCGCGTCATCGATCACCTGGACAAGGGTTCGCTCGACCTGTCCAAGCTGAAAACCCTGGTGCTCGACGAAGCCGATGAAATGCTGCGCATGGGCTTTATCGACGACGTCGAACGTATCTTGAAAGAAACCCCGGAAGGCCATCAAACGGCCCTGTTCTCGGCGACCATGCCTTCCGTCATCAAGCGCATCGCCACGACCTACCTGGTGAACCCGGCCGAAGTGACGGTTGCTGCCAAGACGGGCACGGCCGACAACATCCGCCAGCGCTACTGGCTGGTGTCGGGCATGCACAAGCTCGACGCGCTGACCCGCATCCTGGAAGCGGAAGCGTTTGACGGCATGATCATCTTTGCTCGCACCAAGCTGGGTACGGAAGAGCTGGCTGGCAAGCTGCAAGCCCGTGGCTTCTCGGCTGCCGCCATCAATGGCGACATCCAGCAAGCGCAGCGCGAGCGCACGATCCAGCAGTTGAAAGACGGCAAGATCGACATCCTCGTGGCAACCGACGTGGCCGCCCGCGGCCTGGACGTCGAGCGCATCAGCCACGTCGTCAACTACGACGTGCCGCACGATCCGGAAAGCTACACCCACCGCATCGGCCGCACGGGCCGCGCCGGCCGCAGCGGCGAAGCGATTTTGTTCATCACCCCGCGTGAAAAGAACTTGTTGAAAGCCATTGAACGCTCGACCCGCCAGCCGATCGGCATGCTGGAACTGCCGACGATCCAGGCCGTCAACGACGTGCGTATCGCCAAGTTCAAGGAGCAAATCAGCGAAACCCTGGCCCTGGGCGAGCTGGAACAGTTCCAGTCGCTGATCGAGGATTTCGAACGCGAGCAAAACATTCCCGCCATCGAAATCGCCGCCGCCCTGGCGAAGATGGCGCGTGGCAATACGCCGCTGCTGCTGGACAAGAACAAGGCGCGCGAGCAAGCCACGTGGCAGGACGACCGTCCTGTGCGCCAAGACCGTTTTGAACGCAACGACCGTCCGGAACGGGGCGACCGCTTCGACCGTAACGAGCGCAGCGACCGTGGCGAACGCCCGGCCTTCCCGAAAAAGGAGCGCATTCAACGTCCAGCCGACGCCGGCATGCAGACCTTCCGCATTGAAGTCGGTCATCAGCATGGCGTGAAGCCAGGCAATATCGTGGGCGCCATCGCCAACGAAGCGGGCATCGATTCGAAAAACATCGGCCGCATCGAAATCTATGACGACTACAGCGTCCTGGACTTGCCAGACAGCATGCCGAAAGAATTGCTGGACCAGCTGAAAACCGTGTGGGTCGCGGGCCAGCAGCTGCGCATCAGCCGTGACGGCGACGCGCCGGACCTGGCGCCGCCAGCCGCGCCACGCAAGCCGTTTGCCGCCAAGTCCGCGCCAGCGTTCAAGGATGCGCCAGCGGACGCGGGCGACGCAGCACCTGCACCGCGCGCGCCGAAGAAGGAACGTCCACGCCCTGGCGTGACGGCCTACCGCATCGAAGTGGGCCGTGAGCACGCTGTGACGCCAAGCAACATCGTCGGCGCCATCGCCAACGAAGCGAACCTGGAAGCCAAGCATATCGGCCGCATCGATATCTTTGACAACTACAGCGTGCTGGATCTGCCGGAAGGCATGCCGCCGGAAATCCTCGACCACCTGAAATCGGTCGTGGTATCGGGCCAGAAACTGCGCATCAGCCTCGATGACGGCACGACGGAGCGCAAGCCTGCGCCACCGCGTCCGAAGTCGCCGCGCAAAACGTTCAAGTAAGCCATCCCCACGGGCGCTACGGCGCCTGTGTCGCGGATTGGAGACACATCCCCCACTGGCGCGTTCGCGCCAGTTTTTATTTTCCCTCAAGAAATGAATATTGTTGCCGCGTTATTGTTGGCGGCAGGCGTCGCCATGCGCTGGTCATGACGGCAGTCTTCCTGCGTCTTTTTATCGGCACATACGCCGTATTTATCGCCTGCCACGCAGATACATAATTTTTTATTAATTATTGTGTGTGCGCGTAATTTGAATTTTGCATTCAATAAAATCAATCAAGTTGAATCAAAGTAAATTCTAAAAAATAAATGAATTGGTTTTTATTAAATTATTTGACCAGTGTCACTGTCGCCGAAGCGATATATCAAGGGTGCTTGATGTGGTATATTGTTTTTATGTTTTTGTTATGCTAGTTGAAAAAAAATAGAGGAGCGACGATGCGGGTCAATACGCCTATCACGCAAAATGAATACGTATTAAATGAAGGCATGACGATTGTTTCCACGACGGATTTACAGGGAAACATCAATTACGCCAATCAGTATTTCATTGAAGTCAGCGGTTTTTCAGAAATGGAACTGCTGGGTGCGCCACAGAATATCCTGCGTCATCCCGATATGCCGGCCGAAGCGTTTGCCGACCTGTGGGACACCATCAAGACGGGCATGCCGTGGACCGGCATGGTCAAGAACCGCTGCAAGAACGGTGATTTCTACTGGGTCTTCGCCAATATCACGCCCGTGATCGAAAACGGCCGCCCGATCGGCTATATGTCCGTGCGCACCAAGCCCTCGCGCGAGCAGATCAACGAAGCGGCAGCCCTGTATAAAAGTTTCAAAGACGGCAATGCCGCCAAGCTGGCGATCCGCAATGGCCGCGTCGTGCGCCAGGGCTGGGCCGCCAAGCTGGCCGAATGGCGCAAGCTGACCTTGTCGCAAGACCTGGCCTTCCATTGCATCGTCTTTGGCGTGGTGCTGGCCATCCTCGGCTGCGCCGTGTGGAATATCGATGGCGACACGAGCACGGCCACGCGCAGCTGGCTCAGCGGTGCCGCCGCCGCCGCCGTCGCGCTGATGCTGTATTTCTGGGCCCATCTGCACAATTCCCTCGTCGCTCCGCTGGGCGACGCCGTCACGATGGCGCGCAAGATGGCCGGCGGCGACTTGACGGGCGTCATCGACAAGGTGCGCGACGACGACATGGGCCAATTGATGGCGGCCTTGCGCCAGACCAACATCAACTTGCACAGCATCATCGGCGACGTGCGCGCCAACTTCGAGGATATCCGCATCACCACGGCCGAGATCGCCACGGGCAATATGGACTTGTCCAGCCGCACCGAATCGCAGGCGTCCAGCCTGGAACAGACGGCGGCCAGCATGGAAGAGCTGACGTCCACGGTGCAGAACAGCGCCGACCACGTGGACACGGCCAACAAGCTGGCAGCGCAGGCGTCGACCGTCGCGGCCAAGGGCGGCACCATCGTCAGCGAAGTGGTCACCACGATGGACGAGATCAGCACCTCGTCGCGCAAGATTCTCGACATCATCGGCCTCATCGATGGCATCGCCTTCCAGACGAATATCCTTGCCTTGAACGCGGCCGTGGAAGCGGCCCGCGCGGGCGAGCACGGCCGCGGCTTTGCCGTCGTGGCCGGCGAAGTGCGCAGCCTGGCGCAGCGCTCGGCTACCGCCGCCAAAGAGGTCAAGAATCTGATCGACCATTCGATCGCCACCGTGAATGCGGGCAGCGTGCTGACCAGCAATGCGGGCGCCACCATGACGGAAGTGATCGCCTCGGTGGCCCGCGTGACGGAAGTGATGGACGAGATTTCCTCGACCACACGCGAGCAGAACCAGGGCATCGGGCAAGTCAACCAGGCCGTCATCCACATGGATGGCATCACGCAGCAGAATGCGGCGCTGGTGGAGCAGGCGGCCGCGGCCGCCAGCAGCCTGGCGCAGCGCACCGAGAGCGTGGCCCAGTCGATCGGCATCTTCAAACTGAAGGCCTCGCCCAAGCGCAAGGCTGCCGGTGTGGGGCGTAGCGTGGGTGCGGGCGTGGCAGCAAGGGCGCTGTTAAAGGCCAGGTAGCAAAATGCTGGGGTCAGTCACTGCGTGATCGGAATGCTCCCCATTGGGGCGCATTCCCCCGTCGGGTCTGACCCCGGGTTTTGCCTGTGGGGTACTCTTACTGCTTCACCCGATACACTTCCCCGCTGCGCACCTTCTTCACCACCCCATCCCCGCCAAACAGAATCACGTACTCTCCCTGCGCGCCCGAGGCGGCCGGGTAGGTGTACATCCACACTTCATTGCCGCTGTCGAAGCGGATGGACGTGCTCTCGCCCAGCGCCGCGCGTACTTGCTCGCGCGTGCTGCTGCCTGCTTGCACCGTTTGCTCCAGCGTAGCGTAGGGCACATTCTTGCTCGCTTGCAAGGCGCGTGTGCCGGAGCAGGCGGCCAGCAGCATCAGCACGAAGACACTGAGCCACTTCATGGCGCCACCTCGTCCATATAGTTAAATTCCAGTAGAGTATCGTCGGGCCAGCTGGTGTCCCACAGGGGCGCGTAATACGTGCGGTCAAGCAAGACCTGGCAATCGCAGTAGGGCAGCGAGGCGGGGGTCTGCTCGCCGCCCGCGTACAGCATCTTGAATGGTAACGAAACCCTGCGCTCGCCATGCACGAGGGTCACGCCGAACAGGGGGCGGTCCGTGAAGAACAAATAGTTGCCGTCCGGTTCGGAACACACCTTGTCCGTGCTGTAGAGCATGCTGGACAGCCAGGCGATGATTTGCGGGTCGTTCGAGATCAGGCCCGAATCCATGCCGGCGCGGCATTCCAGGCGCAAGTCGCCCAGGCGCCGCGTGCCGGGCGGCAAGCCGGGCGTGATGACTTGCGCGCGCCAGCTCATGGTGGTGGCCTTGCGGTTGGCGATCAGCACGGCGTCTTCGCGCGCGGCCTGTGCATTGCGCACGGGGGCAAAGCTGTTGTCCTCGGCCAGGGGCAGGGGGATGCTGACGGTGTCGCCGGCGATGCGCAGCCGCACGCCCGTCATGTCCACACCGGGCTGGCGCGGCAGCAAGCGAAAGCGCAGCACCGCCTGCGGCGCCAGCGCATGGTCGCGCTCGAAGCGGTCCACGCCCTGCAGCATCTTGCGGTAGGATTTATCGACGGGGTCGCGCGTGGCGTCCACTTTGACTTGCGGCACGGGCGCGGTTTGCGCCAGGGCAACCGGGCCAGGGAGCAGGCAGGCAAGCAGCAGGGAAATAGGAATGCGCATGGCTGGATGCTACGCTTTTTTGCGCGGCGGCCACGCACGGGTGGCTGTTCAGTATTCGCTATATTTGCGCGCGTCGCCGCGCACCTGTTGCGCCGGGTATTTCTGCGCGTTCAGTGCCATCTTTTCCTGCACGGCAGCATGCAGGTCGACGCCGCTCTTGTCGGCCAGGCGCACCAGGTACATCAGCACGTCGGCCAGTTCGTGGCGGATGCCCGTGCGTTTGGCATCGTCGAGTTCGGCGTCCGCGCCCGTGGGCAGCCACTGGTAGTGCTCGGCCAGTTCCGCCACTTCGACGGACAGGGCCATGGCCAGGTTTTTCGGCGTGTGGAACTGGTCCCAGTCGCGCTCGTCGGCAAAGGCGCGCAGGCGCGCACGGATATCAGACAGGCTGTCGGCAGGCGCGCTCATGCGGTCACCTGCAGTGGTTTTTCCATGAAGACACTGAACGGGTCGTCGGGATAGTCGCCGTACGGCCCGCGCCGCTGGTAGCCGTGGCGCGCGTACAGGGCGATGGCCTCGGGCTGGTGGATGCCCGTCTCTAACGTCAGCAAGCGGCAGCCGCGCGCCAGCGCCTGTTCTTCCAGCAAGCTTAGCAGGCGCCTGGCCAGGCCCAGGCCGCGGCTATCCGGGTGCACGTACATGCGCTTGACCTCGCCGAATGCGGGCGTGACGACGATGGCGCCGCAAGCGCGCGCGCGGCCATCTGCATCGCGGGCGACGGCGAACAGCAGGGTGTCAGGCGGCAACGATGCCAGGTCCAGCGAGTAGACGCACTCGGCCGGGTACAGGGTTTGTTGATACGCATCAAGCTCGGCGATCAGGGTTTGCACGTCGGCTTGCTGCGGCGATTCCAGGCGGATAGTCATGGGAAGGTCGAATGTATGGGACTTCCCCATGGTATCACTGCGGTGGTGCCAGGCGCATCGTCAGGCCGATGGGCGACATCACAAAACCCATCAGCTCCTGCGCCTCGCCGCCATCGGGCGTGTCGACGCCGGCGATGTCGAAGCTGCCCAGCAGCATGGCCATGGCGATCTTGATTTCCAACAAGGCCAGATAGCGGCCGGGACAGGTGCGCAAGCCGCCGCCAAACGGCATGGTGGCGCGTTTGTTGTTCGCCTCGGCGCTGCCCTCCAGCCAGCGCTCGGGCCGGAACGCTTGCGCGTCGGGAAAGTGCGCATCGGACACGCTGTCGTGGCGCATCACGCACCACAGCATGCTGCCGGCGGGCACGGCCACGTCGCCCACCACCGTGTCGCGCAGCGCTTCGAGCGGAATGTAGGGAGCCACCGGTTTCAAGCGCATGGCCTCGCTGGCGCAGGCGCCCAGGTAGTCGAGGCTATCCATTTGCGCCACGCTGAACTGCGCCACGTCGGGCGCCAGGCGCCGCACTTCCTCGCGCGCCTTGGCCAGGCTGTGCGGATGGCGCTGCAGCAGGTAGATGATCCAGGAAATCGTGTTGGCCGTCGTGTCTTCACCGGCCAGCAGCATGGTCAGCACATTGCCGGCCACGGCGCGGTCGTTCACGCCGCTGTCCTTTTCGTCGGCGGCGGCGATCATGGCTTCGAGCAAGTTCGGTGGCCGCCCGCGCCGCGCGGGGTCGTGCGCCATGCGTTCGCGCGCCTGCTGCACCAGTTGCGCCACAGCCACGTCCAGCGCTGCCACGTCGCGGTCCAGGCGCCGGTCGACGGGCAGCTTGACGTAGCGCCAGTACGGCAGCATCGACAGGCTGCGCCGTGCCACGGCCGGCAGGATGGCGTCCAGGTGGCGCTGGATCACGTCCTCGCCCGATTCCAGCGTGTTGACTTCGCTGCCGAAGGCCAGCCCGGCGATGATGTCGACCGTGTAGCGCTTCAGGTCGCCATCGAGGGCGATGGCCTGGCCTTGCGTGGCGGCATGCTGCCAGCGCCGCTGCAGGCGCTGCGCCACCGTCACCAGCGCGGGGAAATACGCCTTGATGGCGCCCGGCGCCATGCCCGCCATCACCATGCGGCGCTGATTGCGCCACTCGCTGCCTTCGGCCAGGAAGACGCCGGGATTGCCACCCATTTCCACCGAAATCGTGTAGCTGCTGAGAGGGCGGCGGAAGCCGTCCGGGCGGTCGCGCAGCACGGCGGCCACGGCCTCGCTGTCGGCCACCACCAGCACCAGGGTGCGGCCAAACCAGGCGCGCACGAAGGGGCCATAGCGGCGTACCCAGCCTTCCACGTCGCGGTGGATGCGCGGCAGTCTCACTTGCATGGCGTTGCCGATGATGGGCAAGGCGAATGGTCCCGGCAACTGGCGGATCTGGCGCAGGGTGGCGGCGGGTGCAGGTGCGGTGACGTGGTCGAGTGGTGGCATGGCAAGCTCCTGTTGTCGTGGAACGATGGCCTGACTGTAGCGCGCTTGCGCGCACGCGTCTTGAACGAATACGACATGAACGAATACGACAGCGCGCGCGGCGCCGAAAATTGCCGGTACAATCGTCGCCATGCCTGCCGCCCCACCGCCCCTGACCCGTTTGATCGCGCCGCGCACCGCGCTCGCTTCCTGCGTGCGCGCCTTCCTCGTGCGCGACACCACGCATTGCGCGCCGCTGCCGCCCGCGCAGCGCCTGAACCGCTTTCCCGCCACGCCCATGTGCTGCCTGCTGTGGACGGT
>NZ_JABXFH010000063.1:0-26963 GCF_013372745.1 Janthinobacterium sp. BJB401
TGGCCGACGCCATGCCGCTGCGCGACTTCCTGCATGAACTGAGCCGCTACCGCCACGGCTTGCTGGGCTGCGACGACGCCGTCGCCGGCCTGCGCATCTCCGGCGTCTTCCCGCTGGCCGACCTGGACGCCGTGCTGCTGTCGCTGCCCGATTCGTTGCCGGTGGAGGTGCGCCTGCGCACGCGCTACTGGGTGCAGGTGGAAGCGCGCCAGCCGCGCTGAAAATATATTTTGACGCCGGCGCAAAAAAAAGTACCCGCTTTCGTTTCTCGCGTGACCTGTGTAGGCAACGTTCTTTTTGACGACTACACCACAAGGTAACCATGTCTCTTGCCATTCATTCCCAGCCGCGCATCAAGCGCATGGCGCATGCCATTCAACTCGTCTGCATCGGTTCGGCCCTGCTGCTGAACGCCCAGGCGCCAGCCCTGGCGCAGGAAAGCGCCACAGCGCCAGCCACCAGTCAGGATTTCCAGGTGCCGGCCGGCGACCTGGCAGCGGCGCTGCGCCAGGTCGCCAGCCAGTCGCGGGTCATTCTCAGCTTCACGCCGGAACAGACGCGCGGCAAGACGTCGGCCGGCTTGAGCGGCCGCCACGACGTGCTGGCCGCCCTGAACGGCGTGCTGCGCGGCACGGGCCTGAAGGCCGAGCGCAGCGCCAACGGCAGCTTTGTCCTGCGTCCGGCCGATGCGGCGGCGGGTGGCGAAGCGCTGTCGATGATGCCGGAAGTGTCGGTCAAGGCGCAGCAGGATGCGACGGAAGGCTCGGGCGCGTATGTCTCGACCCTGCCGATCGCCACGGCCACGCCGCTGGGCCTGTCCGTGAAGGAAACGCCGCAATCGGTCAGCGTCATCACGCAGCAGCGCATGCAGGATCAGGGCTTGAGCACGATCGTGCAAGTGATGGCGCAAACGCCGGGCATCACGCTGTATTCGCTGGGCAGCGAACGCACGGGCTTTACCTCGCGCGGCTATTCGATCAGCAATTACCAGCTCGATGGCGTCAGCACGCACTCGGAAACCATGGGCCTCAATGCGATACCGTCGCAAAGCCTGGCCGACATGGCGCTGTACGACCGCATCGAAGTGCTGCGCGGCGCCTCGGGTCTGATGACGGGCGCGGGCGATGCCTCGGGTGCCATCAACATGGTGCGCAAGAAGCCGACGGCGCAGTTCCAGGCGTCCATCGAAGGCGAGCTGGGTTCCCACGATGAGCGGCGCGCCATGGCCGACATCGCGGGTCCGCTGAACGAGGCAGGCACCGTGCGCGGCCGCCTGGTGACGGTGTACGAGGAAGGCGACAGCATCGTCGACGGCTACAACCGCGCCAAGAAAGTGGTCTACGGCGTGGTCGAGGCGGACCTGTCCGCCGACACGAAGCTGACGGCCGGCGTCACGCACCAGCGCAAGCGCACGAATGGATCGTTGTCCTACCTGGGCTTTCCCCTGTTCTACAGCAACGGCACCATGACGGACCTGCCGCGCTCCTTCAGCCCGGCGGCCAAATCGAACCGCTTCGACACCAATTCGACCGACCTCTTCGCCACTGTGGAACACGCGCTGGCCAACGACTGGAAGCTGAAAATATCGGCCAACCGCGTGCAGTCGTCGCAGGAAGAGCGCGCCGTCTACCTGAGCGTCAGTGGCGGCTTGCCCGACCAGGCCACGGGCGATGGCCTGCGCTTGAACGCCGACTACCGCGACTACCAGCTCCAGATCAACAGCGTGGATGTCAATGTGCGCGGACCGTTCAGCGCATTCGGCCGCCAGCACGAACTGGTGCTGGGCATGGATTACAGCGAATTTCAAAGCACGACGGATGCCCGTTTCGACAAAAGCATCGAGCGCACGCCCGCCAACCTGTACCGCTGGAATCGCACGGCGACGCCCGTGTTTGGCGGCACCTATGGCACCAACGACAGCACGCGCCGCCAGGCCAGCGTGTATGCCGCCACGCGCCTCCACCTCTCCGAGCGCCTGAAATTGATCGCCGGGGCAAAAGTGCTGCGCTACGACGAAAATTACATCTCGAACACGCCTGCCGAGTCCTATTACAACGCGGCGCCAGCCTCGGAAAGCCGCGTCGTCACGCCGTATGGCGGCCTGGTGTTCGATATCGACGGCACGCACAGCGCCTACGCCAGCTACTCCACCATCCATCAGCCGCAAGCATCGCAGGACCGCTATGGCCAGCTGCTGGCGCCGCGCGAAGGCAAGACCCTGGAAGCGGGCGTCAAGAGCGGCTGGCTCGATGGGCGCCTGAACACGGCCGCCGCGCTGTACCAGATCCGCCAGAACAACCTGGCCGAGTCGGATCCAGGCTACTACGTGCCTGGCACCCAAAATTTCGCCAGCCGCGCCATCAAGGGCGCCAAAACCCAGGGCGTGGACCTGGAAGCGACGGGCGCCCTGACGCCGGACTGGAACATCTCGGCCTCGTGGTCGTACAGCCAGACGGAAAACAATGAAGGCAAGGCTATCCTGGGCACCTTCCCGCGCCACCTGGTGAAACTGTGGACCACTTACCGCCTGCCCGGCGAGCTGCATCGCCTGACGGTGGGCGGCGGCATGAACTGGCAGAGCCGCGTGTATTCCGACATCGACGCATGGCAGATCAAGAGTACCCTGCACTGGGAACAGAAGGCCTACTCGGTGGCCAGCCTGATGGCGCGCTACGACGTCAACGACAAGCTGTCGGCCACCGTCAACGTGTCCAACCTGTTCGACAAGCAGTACACGGCCTCGATCTCGGACTGGTGGTACTCGGGCATGTATGGCCCGGCGCGCAAGGTGGCGTTGAGCGTGCGCTATCAATTCTAGGCCGGGCTGAATATTTCACATTGGCGCAGGGCCGGTGATACAATTTTCCCGCTTCACGGGCGTTGCCGGCCATTGCCGTCAACGCCCGTGCCCATAGAGACACCCAAGGAGAATGTGTGAAGGACCTCGCCCCCGCCCTGCCAGCCGATCCGGCCGACCAACCCGCCAATCCCTCGCGCCGGCGCATTTTCCAGGCCGCTTCCGCAGTCGGCCTGGCCGCCAGCCTGCCAGCGCTGGCCGACGCCGCGCCAGCAAAAAAGACCATCGCCAAGGGTTCGCTCGACGCGAAACTCAAGGCGCACGTCAAGAACGTGGTCGTGATCTACCTGGAAAACCGCAGCTTCAACAACCTGTTCGCCAACTTCCCCGGCACCAGCGCGCCCCTGTCCGCCGTCACGGCTGAGCAGGCGCAGCAGCTGGACCGCGACGGCAAGCCGCTGGCCACCCTGCCGAAGATCTGGGGCGGCCTCGTGCCGAACCAGCAAAATATCGGCGGCACCGATTACCTGATCAAGGAAGACCAGATTTCCGGCCTGCCCAACGCGCCCTACAAATTGAGCGACGCGGCCGGCAAGCCCCTGCCCGAGAGCATCATCACGCGCGACCTCGTGCACCGCTTCTATAACAACCAGATGCAGATCAACGGCGGCAAGAACGACGGCTTTGCCGCGTGGGCCGACAGCGGCGGCCTGGTGATGGGCCACTACGGCGAAACGTCGAAAAACCTGAACCTGTGGCAGATCGCCGAGCAGTACACGCTGTGCGACAACTTCTTCATGGCGGCCTTTGGCGGCTCCTACATGAACCACCAGTTCCTCGTCACGGGCCGCGCCAACGAATATTTCAATGCGCTTGATACGGCGGCAAAGAAAAAGATCGCCGTGCTGTCCGACGGCCCGCAAGGCGTGCGCCTGGCGATCTCGCCCGACTGCCCCGCCTCCGCGCTGGACGGCAAGCCGAAATACGTCAATGACGGCGCCCTCACGCCGGATGGCTATGCAGTCAACACCATGGCGCCGCCATACCAGCCGAGCTACATCCGCCCCGCCTTTGACGGTGACCCGCTGCATGCTGATCCAGCTGACGCGAATACCCTGCCGCCGCAAACCTACGACACCATCGGCGACCTGCTGTCGCGCAAGGGCGTCAGCTGGGCGTGGTATGGCGGCGGCTGGCAAGCGGCGCTCGACCACAAGGGCGGCGGCAGCAAGCCGAACTTCCAGTTCCACCACCAGCCGCTGAACTATTTCAAGCAGTTCGCCCCCGGCACCGCGGCGCGCGCCGAGCACCTGCGCGACGGCGGCACGGGCGACAGTCCCATCTCGAACAAATTCCTCGCCGCCGCCGTGGCGGGCAAGCTGCCGGCCGTGACCTTCTACAAGCCGCAGGGTAATCTGAACCTGCACGCCGGGTACTCGGATATCGAATCGGGCGACCAGCACGTGGCCAACGTCATCCAGCATCTGAAGGAATCGCCGCAGTGGAAAGACATGATCGTGGTGATCACGTTCGATGAAAACGGCGGCTGGTGGGATCACGTGGCGCCGCCAAAAGGCGACCGCTGGGGTCCGGGCACGCGCATTCCCGCCATCGTCGTCTCGCCGTACGCGAAGAAAGGCGCCGTCGACCACAGTTTTTATGACACGACGTCGATCCTGCGCCTGATCACGCGCCTGCACGACCTGCCGCTGCTCGAAGGCCTGAAAGTGCGCAATGACGCCTTTGCGTCACGCGGCGCGCTGCCGCCGGGCGACCTGACGGGCGCCCTCAGCTTCCGCTAAGCCACCCACAATGCGGCACGCCTGTGATACACTGCGTGCCGCACTTAAATCCGCAGGACAAGTTTTCCTGCAGGTTGTCCCAACAATGAGCCCGACTCCAGTAGCCGGGCTTTTGTTTTGTGGATGAAGTTAAAGCGTATAGACATAGGCGGGCAGCACCTTGCCCGCCCCCTGGTTTTCGCAGGCCAGGGACAGAGGTTAGCAAATGAGAGATAAAAAAGACAACGCCACCATCGACTTGCCCGGCTTCGGCCCGCCGCCAGCGCACGAGGCCCAAGAGCCGGCGCCGGAGCCGCAGCGCCGCACGCGCGCGCGCAAGGTGGCTTTGAAGCAGGTGCAGCTCGAATTGCTGGAGCCGACCGACGCCACGGGCTTGCCCGTCTGGACGCGCGACGCCGGACTCGATCTCACCGGTTTGCCCATCTGGGCTCCCGATACCTGATTTCCCAACGCGGGCGGCCGTTTGCCGCCGGCTTCATCACCATCCGCACAAGGGCGTAGAACGCCTGTAGACTGTGCCCATCCACCCGCTTTTTACCGGCTCCGCCCTTATGAACACCACCACTGCCACTACCACTTCTTTTTCCAGCCTGCCGCTGACGCCCGCCTTTTTGGCCAATCTGGACTCGCTCGGCTACCACGAGATGACCACCATCCAGGCGCAAAGCCTGCCGGCGGTGCTCGATGGCCGCGACCTGATCGCCCAGGCGAAAACGGGCAGCGGCAAGACGGCCGCCTTCGGCATCGGCATCCTGCACAAGCTCAATCCGGCCTGGTTCGCCGTGCAGGGCCTGGTGCTGTGCCCCACGCGCGAACTGGCCGACCAGGTGGCCAATGAGCTGCGCCGCCTGGCCCGCGCGGCCGGCAACATCAAGATCCTGACCCTGACGGGCGGCGCGCCGATGCGTCCGCAAATCGCTTCGCTGGAACACGGCGCCCACATCGTCGTCGGCACGCCGGGCCGTTTGCGCGACCACCTGGGCCGCGGCACCATCAACCTGAATCACGTGCAAACCCTGGTGCTCGATGAAGCGGACCGCATGACGGACATGGGCTTTTACGAGGAAATCGCCGGCATCGTCAGCGCCTGCCCGGCACGCCGCCAGACCTTGCTGTTCTCGGCCACGTATCCGGAAGACATCCGCCGCGCCACGGCGTCGTTCCTCGTCAATCCGCTGGAAGTGACGGTCGAGGCGCAGCACGACAACGACAAGATCGAACAGCGCTTCTATGAAATCGGCTTCGACGAGCGCAATGGCGCCGTCGGCAAGCTGTTGAAACACTTCAAGCCGGAATCGACCCTGGCCTTCTGCAACACCAAGGTGCATTGCCGCGAACTGGCCGACGAGCTGCGCCAGCAAGGCTTTTCCGCGCTGGCCCTGTACGGCGAGCTGGAACAGCGCGAGCGCGATGAAATCCTCGTGCTGTTCGCCAACCGCAGCTGCTCCGTGCTGGTGGCCACCGACGTGGCCGCGCGCGGCCTCGATATTTCCGACCTGGGCGCCGTGATCAACGTCGACGTGTCGAAGGACACGGAAGTGCACATCCACCGCATCGGCCGCACGGGCCGCGGCAGCAAGAAGGGCCTGGCCCTGTCGCTGTGCGCGCCGAATGAGAAAAAATGGGTCAAGCTGATCGAGCAATACCAGAACAGCGCCGCCGAATGGCACGACCTGAAGGAACTGGCGGAAGATGACGGCATGGAGGCGCTGCCGGCGCCGATGGTCACCCTGTGCATCATGGGCGGCAAGAAGGACAAGCTGCGCCCGGGCGACTTGCTGGGCGCGCTGACGGGCGATGCCGGTCTGACCAAGGAACAAGTGGGCAAGATCAACGTGTTCGAGTTCATGACCTACGTGGCGCTGGACCGCAAGGTGGCCGAAGCAGCCTTCAAGCGCCTCAACGCGGGCAATACCCTGGGGCGCGACTTCGGCAACATCAAGGGCCGCAGCTTCAAGATGCGCTTTATCGAGGCGTAAGCGCCTGCAAGGCACGCAGGGCCGCCATGGCCCTGCGTCCCGGATAGTCTTCCCGCACGGGATACTGCCGGCGGTAGTAGCAGTTCCAGTAGCTGATGCTGCGCCGCTCCAGCGTGTCCACATAGGCGGGATTCTCCCGCAGGTAGCGTGCCAGCGCCTGCGCATTCCAGGCCGGCAGAGCCGCGCCTATCACCTCGACAATCTCCAGCACGTATTCGCCGCACAGGTGCACGACGAAGGGCACCGTCCACGCCCGCTCCTGCAACAGCAACTGCCTTGCACACGCTTCGCGCACATGGCCGTCGTGGTGGCGCGCGCCCAGGCACAGGGCGAGCACGCCCGCGTCGCCGGGCAGCCGCGTGCAGGCCAGCAAGCGCTCGCTGTCGTAATACGTGCGCGTCGGAATCAGCAAAGTCTCGCCATCCTGGCGCACGGCAAATGGCGGGTGCGCGTGATTACTCCCCAACACGGGCAGCAGCTGCGCCACCGTGCCGGCCAATGCGGCCGGAAAGGCATCCGCTTCAGCCATCGCGATCTTCCTTGCACACCTTGCGCACGCCCAGCGCAGGCATGTCGACCTTTTCAAAGATCACATTCGAATACCATGCGGCAGGATCGCCTTCGGTGGGCTTGCCCAGCGAGATATAAAAGCCGCCATGCGTGAACAGGGCCGTGGTTTCCTTGCCGGGCCTGGCGGCTTGCAGGAAGCCGGGCCAGGCCGCCTTGTCGACGGGCGTAAAACGCGCGGCCAGCAGCGCCAGCAAACGCGCATGCGTGGCTGGCGCATACGGGAACAGGTACAGGTACTCGACCAGTTCACCGCCGTCGGCCAGGCGCGTGACGGCGGATGTCGCCGCATCCACTTCACTGCCAAAACGACAGAGCACCCCGCCGCTGTAGGCGAAATCGATGACGGTCGCCGGCGCGCACGCCTGCCGTTCGCGGTCGATGCCGACGGGCGGCAACGCGCGCACTTGCGCCAGCAGCGCCTCGCCCGACGTGGCCAGCGCGGGAAAGCCAGGACATTCGCTGGCCGCCTGCGCGGCAGAAAAGACCAGGCAACAACTCAGTAGCAGCAAACCACGATTCACGGCATCTCCAGTTTCGTCAGGCGGCCATTATGCCGGACATCTTCACAAAGGCCGCGCCTGTTGCCCCTGCGGCGTATCGTCGATGTCATAGCCGGCCGCACGCGCCAGTGCGCGCAAGCGGTCCGCCTCGGCCCACTGGCGCTGCGCGCGGGCGATGGCCCGTTCCGCCATCCACGCCTGCACCGGCTGCGGCACCTCTACCTGCGCCGGCTGCCAGGCCAGCAGATCGAGCCCCAGGGCCGCATCGAAGCGGGCCATCGTGGCCTGTTTGACGGCATCCGGCAGCTCGCTTCTCAGCAGCTCCCAGGCCACGGCCAGCGCGCGCGGAAAGTTCAGGTCATCGTTGATCTGCGCCGCAAAGCGCGCCAGCCATGCAGGATCGGGATCGGCCTCCCCTTGCGCTTCGCCAAGGCCATGCACGCTGACGCGCAGGCGCGCCAAACCGCTGGCGGCGGCGCGCAGGGCTTCGTCCGTGAAATTGAGGCTGCTGCGGTAGTGGGCGCCCAGGCACAGGTAGCGGTAGGCCAGCGGATCGACGCCCTGCTCCACCAGGCTTTGCAAACGCAAAAATTCGCCCGACGATTTCGACATCTTCGCATCCTGTGTTTTCAGGAAGGCGCCGTGCAGCCAGAAGTTGGCCAGGCGCGTGCCGTGGCGCGCTTCCGTTTGCGCGATCTCGTTGCTGTGGTGGACGGCCACGTGGTCTTCGCCGCCGCAATGGATGTCGAAGTACGTCCCCAGGTGCTTTTCCGCCATGGCCGAGCATTCGATATGCCAGCCCGGGAAACCCAGGCCCCACGGACTGTCCCATTCCATCTGCCGCCGTCCCGGCACGCCGCTGAACTTCCACAGCGCGAAGTCGCAGATGTCGCGCTTTTCTCCCAGGTCCACGCGCTTGCCCGCCTGCAGGCCGTCGCGGTTCAGGCGTGCCAGTTTTCCATAATTGTCCTGGCGCGTCGTGTCGAAATAGATGCCGTCGTCCGTGCGGTAAGTGTAGCCCTTCGCTTCCAGGTCGAGGATGAAGGCAATCTGCTCGGCGATGTGGTCGGTGGCGCGGCACCAGACGGTGGGCGGCAGGATATTCAGCGCGTGCAGGTCATCCTCGAACGCGCGCGTGAATTCAGCGGCGATATCCCAGGCTGACTTGCCGCTGCGGGCGCTGCGCGCCTCGATCTTGTCGTCGCCGCTGTCGGCATCCGACGTCAGATGGCCGACGTCCGTGATGTTCATCACGTGGCGCACTTGCAAGCCGTTGCATTCGAGCGCGCGGCGCAAGCCGTCGACGAACAGATAGGTGCGCAGGTTGCCGATGTGCGCGTAATCGTAGACGGTGGGACCGCAGGCGTACAGGCCCGCCTGGCCCGGGGCGATGGTCTCGAAGGGCCGCAGGCTGCGGCTATACGTGTCGTACAAATGAAGTGTCATGCGGGACTTTCATGTGCGTTGCGGAAAAAGAAAATGGCCACAGGTTTTTCAACACTGTGGCCATCGGAATGAGGAGTAAAAGTTTAACGGCGCCGGGCCGCATCCTCGCGAAGCCAGGTACACGGACACAGCGCAGCGGCGGCGCGGTATGCAGGGACTGGATGGAGGATGGAAGAGATCATGGAGACAATATCGCATGCGCGCGGGCGGGCCGTCAAGCCCTCCCGCGACGCGGGCCTACTTTTTCGCCTGCTCGATATGCGGCAGCAGCACCGTCAACATGCCCAGCAGCGGCAGGTAGGAGCAGATTTTATACACATAGGCGATGCCTGCCACGTCGGCCAGGTGGCCCATGGCGGCGGCCGCGATGCCGGACACGCCGAACATCAGGCCAAAGAAAATCCCCGCGATCATGCCCACCTTGCCCGGCACCAGTTCCTGCGCGAAGACGACGATGGCGGAAAAGGCGGACGAAATCACGAAGCCGATGATCACCGTCAGCACGGCCGTCCAGAACAGGTCGACGTAGGGCAGCAGCAGGGTAAATGGCGCCGCGCCCAGGATGGAAATCCAGATCACGCGCTTGCGGCCGATGCGGTCGCCGATGGGGCCGCCCATGAAGGTGCCGGCCGCCACGGCGGCGAGGAACAGGAACAAATACAGCTGGGCATCGCTGAGCGACAGGTGAAACTTGTCGATGAGGTAAAACGTGTAGTAACTCGACAGGCTGGCCATGTAGATGTACTTCGAAAACACCAGCAGGGCCAGCACGCCCAGCGCGCCAATCACCTTGTTGCGCGACAAGTTCGGTCCAAGGCCGCCCGTCTTCGGCTTGAAGCTGGCCAGGTGGCCGCTGTACCAGTGGCTGACCTTGTACAGCACGCCGATGGCCAGCACGGCCAGCAAGCTGAACCAGGCGACATTGCCATGGCCACGGTTGACGATGACGGCGGCCGCCAGAAGCGGTCCCAGCGCGGAACCGACGTTGCCGCCCACCTGGAACAGCGACTGGGCAAAGCCATAGCGTCCGCCCGAAGCCATGCGCGCCACGCGCGACGCTTCCGGGTGAAAGGTCGACGAACCGACGCCGATCAGGCCAGCGGCGAGCAGCAGGGTCGGAAAGGTCGACACGACGGACAGCATCAGCACGCCGGCCAGGGTAAAGCACATGCCGACGGGCAACAGGAATGGCAGCGGACGGCGGTCCGTGTACAAGCCGATCCAGGGCTGCAACAGCGATGCCGTGCACTGAAACGTCAGGGTAATGAGGCCGACCTGGGTAAAACTGAGTGAAAACTCGGCTTTCAGCATCGGATAAATCGACGGCAATAATGCCTGGATCAAGTCATTGAGCAAATGCACGAAGGCGACGGCGCCCAGGATGTGCATGGCCAGACCGGATTGTTGTTGGGAACTATGAAGCGAAGGAGCCGCCGGCACGGACTTGGCCAATGCTGGGGCAGTTGTGGTTGTGTGCATGTGTCATCCGCAATAATCGGGCACGGCGGGCGGCCCGGCAAAGAAGCCAGTATAGTATGGTCACTGAACTGATAACTTCCAATAATCGTCGCCCAAGTGACAACTAGGTGACAAGCCAACGACCAGCATGTACACCCAACCACTCGTCCAGACCCATCCCGACGGCGTGCCGTTCAGCCGCAGCACCAGCTCGCACGATTACCAGCACGTGCCGCGCCCCGTGACGGCCATGTCCAGGCAATATGCGGCCGGCGACTACACGGCGCCGCACAGCCACGTGCGGGCGCAGCTGCTGTATGCGACGGAAGGCGTGATGCGCGTGTCCACCGAGCACGGCGTGTGGATCTTGCCGCCGCGGCGCGCCCTGCTGATCCCCGTGGGCGTCGTGCATGAAGTCCACATCTTGAGCGAACTGAGCATGCGCACCGTGTACATCGATGCGCAAGTGGCGGCCCCGTATGGCGACGATTGCAAGGTGCTGGAAGTGAGCCGGCTGTTGCGCGAGCTGATCCTGGCCCTGCTGGCCGAACCGGTCGAATATGCGCTGGCGGGGCGCGGCGACTGGCTGGCGCACCTGATCCTGTCGGAACTGGCGGCGGCCGATACCGTACCCCTCGCCATCCCCTGGCCGCGCGACCGGCGCCTGGTTGCCGTCTGCTCTGCCATCATGGAAGCGCCCGGCAGCCGGCGCAGCATCGAGGAGTGGGCGCAGGACGCGGGCGCCAGCGCGCGCACTTTGATCCGTTTATTCCCCAAGGAAACGGGCTTGCATTATCGCCAATGGCTGCAGCAAGTCCACCTGGCCGAGGCCTTCTGCCGCCTGGACCGGGGCGAAGGCGTGGCGGCCATCGCCTATGCGCTGGGTTACGCCAGCCCCAGCGCCTTCAGCGCCATGTTCCGCCGCATCCTGGGCCGCACGCCGCAACACTACCTGAGCGAGTGGCGCGCCGCCGACTAAACGAAAAAAGCAGCCCGTGGGCTGCTTTCGTCAAGTGGTTTGCCGGCAATTGTCAATTGTCGGCTTACGCCCTGCGGGCCAAGCCGACCTACTCTTTTTCGCCGGCAATCAGGCGGTAGGCCAGCCGCGTAGGTCGGCTTAGCGTGGCATGGCCACGCGTAAGCCGACAAGCTGCGTTGCCGGCATTGTCGGCTTACGCCCTGCGGTCTAAACCGGCCTACTCTTTTTCGCCCGCGATCAGGCGGTAGGCCAGCGCGCCCAGCAAGGCGCCGATGATCGGTGCCAGCCAGAACAGCCACAGCTGGCTGGTGGCCCAGTCGCCCACGTACAGGGCCACGCCCGTGCTGCGGGCCGGGTTGACGGAAGTATTGGTGACGGGAATGCTGATCAGGTGGATCAGCGTCAGCGCCAGGCCGATCGGCAGCGGGGCGAAGCCGGCCGGCGCGCGCTTGTCGGTGGCGCCCAGGATGACGATCAGGAAGAACATCGTCAGCACGATTTCAATGACCAGCGCCGACAGCATCGAGTAGCCGCCCGGCGAATGGGCGCCGAAGCCGTTCGAGGCAAAGCCCTTGCTGACATCGAAGCCGGCCTGGCCGCTGGCGATCACGTACAGCACGCCGCCGGCGACGATGGCGCCCAGCACTTGCGCGATGATGTACGGCAAAAGTTTATTGGCGGGAAAGCGGCCGCCGGCCCACAAGCCGATCGAGACGGCGGGATTCAGGTGACAGCCCGAGATGTGGCCGATGGCGTAAGCCATGGTCAGCACCGTCAGGCCAAACGCCAGCGCCACGCCGACAAAGCCGATGCCGAGGCCGGGAAAGGCGGCGGCCAGCACGGCGCTGCCGCAACCGCCCAGGACCAGCCAGAACGTGCCGAGAAATTCGGCGCCATATTGTTTCATGATGTATTCCTTTAAATAGTCGAGAAAACGTACCAGGGGACGACCAGACAGACCGCTCATTGAGCTCGCCCTCACCGCATGGCGATGGCAAGGCAAAACACCAGCAAAGTACGGCTACGCAATCGCAGCACAGCGCGCATAATGACATGTTGTCATTATCAAGGCAACATTAATCTCATGCAACAATATTAATGGTCATCCTGGAATCAACTATTAATTTAATAACCATTATGGCGCGGGGCGGCGCATGTATTTGTGCGGCGCCTCCAGTGGCGCAAAACCAAAGCCCGCATACAGGCGATGCGCATCATCGGTCCCCAGCATCCAGGCGACCTCGCGCAAGCGCTCGTCGCCGAGCACGGCGGCCACCATCTGCTTGCCATAGCCCCGCCCCTGGTATGGCGGCAGCACGAACACGTCGCGCAGGTAGGCAAAATCCGTGTAGTCGGTGATGACCCTGGCGAACGCCACTTGCTGGCCGTCCACGTAGCCGCCGAAGCACAGGGCGTTGGCGATCCCCTTGCGCACGGTTTCAATCGCCACGCCGCGCTTCCAGTACGATTGCTCGCTCAGGTAGCGGTGGATCATGGGCACGTCCAGGTCGCCGCGCTCGCTGGAAATGTGTAGTGGCGCGTGCATCAGTTCTTGTACAGCAAGTCGGCCTCAGCGATGCTGGGCTCGCCGAAATACACGGTGCGCGGTTCGCCCTTGGCATCGCTGCCCATGTACACGCCCGTCATGCTGCGCTGGGCCGGATCGTACAAAATAGAATAGCGGTGGCCGCAATTGTGCGGCTCGCAGACACTGCTCAGCAGACGCGCCTTGCCGTCGATCTCGACGGGCTTGAGCGGACTGGCCACGCCATCGGGCACCCAGCGCTGCCGCTTCAGGCCCGCCTTTTTCAGGCCGATATTGAAGGCCTTGCGAAAGGCGTAGTCAGACTTGTAGACGTCGGGGAAATACGGGCAGGCAGGGCCGCCATCGCAGCTTTGCGCCTGCTCGATCAGCGACAGTTTGGGCGTACGCGCTTGCGCCGGCATGGCGGCCAGCGTCACGGCGGCGCCAAGGAACAGGGGTAAGAGCAAACGTGCGGACATGCAATCTCCTAAAAGCATCCAATAATGGGTGCAGCATAGCAGAATGGCATGCTTGCGCAGCGGCCTCAGGGAGAACAGCGGATGCCGACGACCCCGTTGACCTTGCCTTCCGCCCAGCCCGTCTCGCGCCAGCGGTACACGCCGGGCGCGACGATGATCAACTGCCATTCCACCAGCTTGCCAGCGGCATTGACACGGGTTTCATTGTCATAGCGCAACGTCAAGCTATGCTCCGTTTCCGCCACCACGGTCGCGGCAAAGCGGTTGGTTTCACCCAGCTTGCTTTTCCACGTCCGGTCATTGAAGATCGCCAGCCGCTGATGATCGTCAGACAGCTGCATGCGCGTAAAGTGCCGCGCTTCTTCGCAGACACTATTCGTATTCACGCTGTCGGACCAGCTGCCAGACAATTGCGTGGCGTCGAAAGGAGTCGGGGTGGCGGCCACGGCCGCGCTCAGCAGCAAGATTGCAAGCATAATTTATCGCAAGAAAACGAAAAGAATCATCATGGCAGGCGCAGCGCCAGGGTAATGCTCGACGGCAGCGCCGGCGTGCGCCGGTGCAAGGTCGCCTGCTCGTAGGCGTACGCCATCGCAATGAGCTGCATGTCACCGTGGGCAGGACCGATGAAGGACAAACCGACCGGCGCGCCGCCGGCCACGCCGGCCGGCACCGTGATATGCGGCAAGGCCGACGGCGCCTGCGCCACGCCATGACAGGTAGGCCCCACCAGCGCATCGAACCCATGCGAGCACAGCAACGCTTCGATGCCGCCAGGCACGGGCGCGGCCGGGATCTCGATCAGTTGCGCGCCCTGTTCGCGCAACGCCAGCAGCGCCTGCCCGATCACGGCATCGGTCCCGGCACACTGGCCGAACAGGCTGCGCGCCACGCCGATGCGGCGCCCATGCAAACCGGCAGTATCGAGCACCACACCATCGGCCAGGCGCTCGCCGCTCAAGGCTGCGAGCAGCCAGGCCGCCTCACGCACGCTGGGCGCCATCGGTCCGGCCGTGGCTGGCTCACCGCCCTGCCCCGCGGCAGTCCTGCCCGTGGGCTTGATGGCGACCAGGCCGCAGTTTGAAGCAGGCGCGACGATGGAGCCGTCCGCCGCGCTGTCGACGGCCAGGATGGTCAGCCCGGCCCAGCTGGCAGTGGCATGCGGCACGCTGACGGCGGCCCACTGGCGCAAATTGCTTTTGCCGATGATGACGGCGCCGGCCGCGCGCAGGCGCGCCGCCACGAAGGAATCGCAGCCGGCATGCGTGGCCAGCGGTGACTGCGTGCGCGTCTTCATGCGGTCGCCCGTGGCGATATTGTCGCGCAAGACGACGGGAATGCCATGCAAGGGACCGCGCACCTTGTGCACTTGCCGTTCGCGGTCCATTTCCAGGGCAATTTTCAGCGCATCGGGATTGATTTCAATGCCGGGATAGGCGCGCGCGCCGATGCTGCACAGGGAGCGGATGCGCCCCAGGTACTGCGACGTCAGCGCATGCGAACTGAGTTTGCCTGCCTGCATCATCTGCTGTTGCGGCAAGACGCCCGCATCGAGCAGATGAGCCATGGGACTGGCGGGCGCCGTGGCACGGGCCAATACGGGACGCGACGCGCCACCGCGTAACATCTGACTGCGCTGCATGGTATCTCCAGGAAACTTCAATGTTTCTACCGCAATAATGTTCTAGCCATAGCATAGCAGTCCTTGCAACACAATTGTTGTTGAAGGGAATTATTTTTTAAGCAAAAAAAAACGCTGCCCGAAGGCAGCGTTTCTTGATGATTTGGCACTGGGGCAAATCAGTTGCGTACAACACGCTTGTATTCGTTGGTACGGGTGTCGATTTCGATGACGTCGTCCTGTGCCACGAACAGCGGCACTTGCACAGTGTGGCGATGTGCGTCGATGGCGTTTTCGATCTTGGCTTCTTTCAGGACGTTGCCCGAGGTGTTGCCCTTGACCGCTGGCTCCGAGTACACCACCTGACGGGCGATGGTCGTAGGCAGTTCAACGGAGATTGCTTTGCCGTCGTAGAAAATGGCTTCGCATTCCATGCCATCTTTCAGGTAGTTCAGCGCTTCGCCCAGGTTTTCTTCTTCGATTTCGTACTGGTTGTACTCGGTGTCCATGAACACGAACAGCGGGTCGGCGAAGTACGAATACGTCACTGGCTTTTTATCCAGAACAACAACGTCGAACTTGTCGTCGCCGCGGAACACGTTTTCCATCGGGGTGTTCGTCAGAAGATTTTTCATCTTCCATTTGTAGGTGAAGCCCGTGCGGCTCGAACCGTTGACATCAGAACGCAACACGATCATTGGCTTGCTGTCGACCATGATGATATTGCCAACACGAATTTCTTTTGCGGGTTTCATAGGAATGTACGTAAAAAGTGGGTTGCATGAAGACCATCTGCCGCCTGTGCGCCATCAGCGCCGCAAGCTTGCGTTTGATCGGTTAAAAATACGTTAGAAATAACCGGGCATTTTACCTTAATTTTTGGCAAGCGCCTATCTCGTCGCGCCAGCGAACGCCAGCAGCTTACTTGCCAGATCGCCATTAGCCTGCATCTGCCGCTGCCAGGCCTGCGCCTGCGCCCGGATGCGCGGCAGATCGGCCTGCAATGCGGGCCACAGCTGCGCCCACGGCAAGGCATCCGCGCTGGCGCCGTTCCAGACCAGCGCCGCTTGCACCAGGCTGTCGATGGCGCCGTCCGCGTCCATCGCATAGCGCTGCAGGAAGGCGCGCAATTTCACGTGATGCAAGTTTTCATCCTGCACATAGATATGCCAGAGAAACGGCTGGCCGGCCCATTGCGCGCGCACGAAGGAATCTTCGCCGCGCACGAGGTTGACGTCGCACGCCCACAGCAGGCGGTCGTAATCGTCTTGCGGCACGAACGGCAGCACGCGCACGGTGAGCGCGCCGCGCGTGCGCGCCGCACCGGCCACCGCCGCATCATCGCCGATAAAGGCCTGAACGGCATCGAACGCGACGCCTTCCGGCACCAGGCACGTCACGGGTTCGCTGCCCGCCTGCCACACGCCAAACAGCTCGGCGACGGGCGCGGACGGGTAGCAGAACAGCGATACCTTCAAGGCAGACATTTCCGCCGGACTCACGCCGAATTGCCCCAGGAATGCCGCCATAACGCCGGCATCAGCCTGGAATGCCAGCCTTTTTTCATCGAGCGCCGCCTCGCGCAGCAAGCCGCCCGTTTTATTGGTAAAACCGGGGAAGAAGAAATGCTTGATCATGCCGTGGCGCGGCGACGTCAGCGCATGACAGCCCTCGACCCACTCTTCCGCCGTCAAGCCTTCCAGGTTCAGCCATACGGGCTGCGGGGCGCACTGCGCCATGGCGGCAATATAGCCGGGCGGAATGTCGCAGGCAAAAAACTCGATGACGATATCGGCGATATCGGCGGGCGCAAACACGCCATCCTGGCCGCGCCAGTGGCGGATCATGACGCCCGAGACGCGCTGCGCTTCGGCCGCCACGTCGACTTCAGGACAGATACGCTGGAAACTCGGTAAATCATCGACCCACAGGGTGACGGCGACGCCATGCTCGCCGCTCAACTGCCGCGCGAGGCGCCAGCAAATACCGATATCGCCGTAGTTGTCGACGACTTTGCAGAAGATGGCCAGAGATGCTGCGCGATCGGTGGGTAATGGCATATGCAATGGAAAGAGAAAAACGTTGGCATGGCGGCCCATAAAAAAAAAAGCCGCGCTGTTACCAGGCGGCTTTGTTGTTGGCTGATTCAGCCGGTCTGGCGTCCCCAAGGGGATTCGAACCCCTGTACTCACCGTGAAAGGGTGATGTCCTAGGCCTCTAGACGATGGGGACAGAAAATCTGTCCTGGATGCGCTGCTTTGCATCCCGACCTTATTACTACGCGAATCTGGCGTCCCCAAGGGGATTCGAACCCCTGTACTCACCGTGAAAGGGTGATGTCCTAGGCCTCTAGACGATGGGGACAGAAATCTGTCCTGAATGCGCTACTTTGCATCCTGACCCGGCACTGCAGCAATATGGCAGAAACAAAAAAAGCCTGACTTGTCAGGCCCGTTCAGCACTGCTCTTTTACTTTACAACTAAATCCTGGCGTCCCCAAGGGGATTCGAACCCCTGTACTCACCGTGAAAGGGTGATGTCCTAGGCCTCTAGACGATGGGGACCTGTGCTGGCTTTACTCTCAGCGGACTCTTCGTTGAAGGCTTTGCTTAGCCCCTCAAAAAAGCGTGCGCGAAGTTTAACACGAAGCGATTCACGAAATCAACTGCCGGGGGTTTTATTTTCCATCTTATTTGCACAGATCTCCCTATGGGGCAGAAGATGCGCGTGCGATATGGAAATACTGCGTTATTGCAATTTCAGCAGGCGTAAAAAAAAGCCGCATAAGCGACTCGGCATGAATATCGATGTTGATTTAGGTCGACGGTGTTGTCGGATTACGCTGCGCTAATCCGACCTACGCCCTGAGCCGAGGGATATGACGATTAATAAACGGACGAAAAAAAAGCCGCTCGAGGCGACTTTGATTTATTCACTACCTGTTTCTGCGCTGTTGGCGGAGGTTTGCGGGAGCTAACCGCTGACCTCTTGCATGCCATGCAAGCGCGCTAACAGCTTAGCCATATTCCCCCAAGGGTATGGCGGAAATACTTCGCCAAAATAAAAAAAGCCGCTCTAGGCGACTTTGATTTATTCACTACCTGTTTCTGCGCTGTTGGTGGAGGTAAGCGGGATCGAACCGCTGACCTCTTGCATGCCATGCAAGCGCTCTCCCAGCTGAGCTATACCCCCCGGGCGCAGAAACACTGCTACTTCTTTACTACAACACCAGACTGAACTGGCGTCCCCAAGGGGATTCGAACCCCTGTACTCACCGTGAAAGGGTGATGTCCTAGGCCTCTAGACGATGGGGACCTCGGTACTACAGTTTGCTACTTTACTCCTGCGCTGTTGGTGGAGGTAAGCGGGATCGAACCGCTGACCTCTTGCATGCCATGCAAGCGCTCTCCCAGCTGAGCTATACCCCCCGGGCGCAGAAATAATAAAAGCCGCACTTGGCGACTTTGTTCCACTACTTGCTTTCCATCCAGATTCCGTTTTTTACGGGCCTGAACTTACAACAATCAGTACAAACAACTGCCACTACTATACCACAACTACCTGGCGTCCCCAAGGGGATTCGAACCCCTGTACTCACCGTGAAAGGGTGATGTCCTAGGCCTCTAGACGATGGGGACCGCGGAACTTCCAAACAACATCTGCACCACTTCAACGACTAACAAAACCTGACTGCGATTTTGCTGCTGGTGGAGGTAAGCGGGATCGAACCGCTGACCTCTTGCATGCCATGCAAGCGCTCTCCCAGCTGAGCTATACCCCCGTTGGTGCAGAAACAAGAGTATAGCAAAGAAGTTTCACTCTGCAAATACCCTTTTTCGTCTATGAGCAACTTTTCATAGGGGCGGTTTCCGCACCGTATTTTTACGCGAATTTAAGAGCGGCGATTACAGCCACTTTGCCAGGCGCGCCAGCACGGTGTCGCGGCCGAAGATCACCACCACCTGGTCGATGGCCGGGGTCTGCAGCTGGCCCGTCAAAATCAAACGCAAAGGCATGGCCAGCAGCGGCATCTTGATGGTGTTGGCGGCCAGCACTTCCTTGATCATGGCGGCGACGGCTTCCTTGCTCCACTCCACCGTGGCGATGCGCTCGGCGAACTGCGCCAGCACTGGCTTGATGGCGTCCGTGATGTGCTGCGCCGCCAGTTCCGCTTCCGGCTGCGGCGCGCGGAAGAACAGCATCGAGGCGGCCGCCAGTTCATTGACCGTGTTGGCGCGCTCTTTCATCATGCCCAGCACTTGCGCCAGGTCCGGCGCGCCTTCGAAGACGGCGCCGGCAGCGACCATTTGCGGACGCGCCAGGCTGGCCAGACGCGTGTTGTCGGCCTGCTTGATATAGTGGTTGTTCAGCCAGGCCAGTTTTTCATTGTTGAACTGTGCCGCCGATTTCGACAGGTGGTTCAGGTTGAACCACTCGCAGAACTGCTCGGTCGAGAACACTTCATCGTCGCCATGGCTCCAGCCCAGGCGCGCCAGGTAGTTCAGCATCGCTTCCGGCAGGAAACCCTGCGCCGGGTAATCCATCACGCTGACGGCGCCGTGGCGCTTCGACAGCTTCTCGCCGTCCGCACCCAGAATCATCGGCAGGTGGCCGTACAGCGGCAGCGGTGCGCCGATGGCGCGCAGGATGTTGATCTGGCGCGGGGTGTTGTTGACATGGTCGTCGCCGCGGATCACGTGGGTGATCTGCATGTCCCAGTCGTCAACGGCCACGCAGAAGTTATACGTTGGCGTGCCGTCCGGGCGGGCGATCACCAGGTCGTCCAGTTCGCGGTTCGAAATCGTGATCGTGCCCTTGACCACGTCGTCCCACGTCACGTCGCCATCGAGCGGATTCTTGAAGCGCACGACGGGCTTGCGGTCGGCAGGAATGGCCGGCAGGGTCTTGCCCGACTCCGGGCGCCAGGTGCCATCGTAGCGGGGCTTTTCGCCGGCGGCGCGCATGCGCTCGCGCATCGCTTCGACTTCTTCCTGCGACGAGTAGCAGTGGTATGCCGTACCTTCAGCCAGCATCTGCGCCACCACTTCGCGGTAGCGGTCCATGCGCTGCATCTGGTAGAACGGACCTTCGTCGTGATCCAGGCCCAGCCACTTCATGCCTTCGATGATGGCTTGCACGGCTTCCGGCGTGGAACGCTCCACGTCCGTGTCTTCGATGCGCAGCACGAAAGTGCCGCCGAAGTGGCGGGCATACGCCCAACTATATAAAGCGGTGCGGGCGCCGCCCAGGTGCAGATAGCCGGTCGGGCTGGGAGCGAAACGGGTACGGACGGGAGTAGCGGTTGTGGTCATCGAAGTAGTCAGGCTTGAATAAGTAAAACGCCATTTTACTACCTAAGCAAAGCCCTAAGGCAAACCCCGGGGTCAGTCACTTCGTGATCGAAATGGGGCCCACTGGGTCCCATTTCCCCTGAGGGTCTGACCCCGGTCCTTCAAGGGGCTTGTCTTATAGTGCCAGCAGCCGCCTTTTTACTTCTTCCGCCTGCGCATGCAGCGCCTGCTCGAACAGGGCGACCAGTTGCGACAGGGGCCGGTGCAAAGGTTTCACGAGATTTACGGTGAACGGCAATGACACGGCAAAGCGGCGGATCTGCAAGCCCTGCCCCGCATAGTCGAGGGCCGTGAGCGGATTGACGATGGCCAGCCCCACGCCTTCGCGCACCATCGCGCAGACGGAAGCGGCGCTGTGTGTGTCGAGCGCCATGCGCCGCTCCACGCCGGCCTGCGCGAAGATGGCGTCGATCTGCTGGCGGTAAGGGTCCACGGCGGCCAGGCTGATGAAAGGCTGGCCCGCGAAGTCCGCCGGCTGCAGCACGGTTTTACTTGCGAGCGCATGGCCGTCCGGCAGTACACACACTTCATCGACGGACATCAAGGTATCGAGCGCGGTACCCGGCGGCGCATTGCCCACTTCCGTCAGGCCGATATCGTGGCGCTGCGCCGACAGCCACTCTTCCAGCAGCGGCGACTCCTGCGGCGTGATGCTGATGCTCACCTTGGGAAAATCGGCGACGAAGCGCTTGCACGCCTGCGGCAGCAGGGACTGGGAAAACACGGGCAGGCAGGCGATCGACAGCTGGCCCTGGTCGAACTGGCGCAGGGCTGCCGCCGTGCTGACGATGCGCTCCAGGCCGAAATACGCGCGCTGCACTTCCTCAAACAGTTGCAGCGCCTGAGCCGTCGGACGCAACCGCCCCCGCTCGCGCTCGAACAGGGTGAGGCCCGTCAAGTGCTCGAGGCGCGCCAGCTCGCGGCTGACGGTGGGCTGCGACGTGCGCAGCATGGCGGCGGCGGCCGTCACGCTGCCCGTCGTCATGATGGCGCGGAAGACTTCGATATGGCGCAAGGAGATAGTCATGTCCATATCATAAATGAATAAGGTCAGCGCAAATGGATATTTTATGTTTAGCCCAAAAAACGGCATCATGGCCAGCATCGTAGGTCGGATTAGCGGGCAAAGCCCACGTAATCCGACACCACCCCACAACATGACAAAGACAACCACCATGAAACCAGTGCCAGACGCCACCCTCACCCAACTCGCCCAGGAACACGGCACGCCATTGTGGGTGTATGACGCGGCCACCATCCGCGCGCGTGTGGCCCAACTGGCGCAGTTCGACACGGTGCGCTTCGCGCAAAAGGCCAATTCGAACATTCATCTGCTCACCCTGATGCGTGAAGCGGGCGTGCACGTGGACGCCGTCTCGCTGGGCGAGATCGAACGCGCGCTGCAGGCAGGCTTTACGCCGGCGCAAACGAACGGCGCCGCCGGCGTGGTGTTCACCTGCGACCTGTTCGACCGCCCTACCCTGGCGCGCGTAGCGGCGGCAAAGATCGAAGTCAATTGCGGCTCCGTCGACATGCTGCGCCAGCTGGGCCCTGTGTCGCCCGGCCACCGCGTCTGGCTGCGCATCAATCCCGGCTATGGCCACGGCCACAGCAACAAGACCAATACGGGCGGCGAAAACAGCAAGCACGGTATCTGGCATGAAGAGCTGCCGGAGGCGCTGGCCGTCATCCGCGCGCATGGCCTGCACCTGGTCGGCCTGCACATGCACATCGGCTCGGGCGTCGACTACAGCCACCTGGAAACCGTCTGCGGCACCATGGTCGACCTGGTCAAGAACATGGGCCACGACATCGAAGCCATTTCCACGGGCGGCGGCCTGTCCGTGCCTTACCGCGAAGGCGAGCAGCCCGTTGACACGGACCACTACTTCCAGCTGTGGGATGCGGCGCGCAAGCAGATCGAGGGGCACCTGGGCCACCCCGTGCACCTGGAAATCGAACCGGGCCGCTTCCTCGTGGCCGACGCGGGCCTGCTGGTGGCCGAGGTGCGCGCCACCAAGCAAATGGGCGGCAACCATTTCACCTTGCTCGATACGGGTTTCAATGAACTGATGCGCCCCGCCATGTACGGCAGCTACCATGAGATGTCGGTCATCGCGCATGACGGCCGGGCACTGGACACCCAGCACGCCACCGTGGTCGGCGGCCCCCTGTGCGAATCGGGCGACGTGTTTACCCAGCGCGATGGCGGCGTGGTGGAAACACGCCTTCTGCCTGCAGCGCAGGTGGGCGACTACGTCGTCTTCGAAGGCGCGGGCGCGTATGGCGCGTCGATGTCGTCGAACTACAACAGCCGTCCGCATGCGGCCGAATACCTGGTCGATGGAGAGCAGTCCCGCTTGATCCGCCGCCGCCAGACGGTGGCCGAGCTGATCGCACTGGAACAACTGTAAAACCACGCCGCGTGCGGGCATGCGCATCTGCTAACATCGGGGCAACTCGATGAAAGCCCGCCATGCCCGCCACCACCCTTGCCCGCCGCAGCGGCGTTTTTCTACTGCCTCTGCTGCCCCTGCTGCTGTCCGCCTTCCTCACCGGCTGCGCTTCACTGCCCTCGCTGGAAGGCCGCATTCCCTCCACCGTCATTGCCGACACAAAGCACACCCAGCTGGCCACGGCCATTGCGCCCATGGTGGCGCAGCATCCGGGCGTGTCCGGCATTTATCCACTGGTGGACGGACGCGATGCCTTTGCCGCGCGCGCCCTGCTGGCCGCCGCCGCCCAGCGCAGCCTGGACGTGCAGTACTACATCTGGCACAAGGACATCACGGGCACCCTGCTGTTTGACGCCCTGCGCCAGGCGGCCGAACGGGGCGTGCGCGTGCGCCTGCTGCTCGACGATAACAACACGGCGGGGCTGGACCAGACCCTGACGATGCTGGGCAAGCAGCAGAATCTGGAAATCCGCCTGTTCAATCCCTTCGTGCCCCGTTCACCGCGCGCACTGGCCTTTGCCACGGACTTTTCCCGCCTCAACCGGCGCATGCACAATAAATCGTTCACGGCCGATAACCAGGCCACCATCGTCGGCGGGCGCAATGTGGGCGATGAATATTTTGGCGCGGCCGGCGACGTGCTGTTCGCCGACCTGGACGTGCTGGCCATCGGCCCCGTCGTCGACGATGTCTCGCACGATTTCGACCGCTACTGGAACAGCGCCTCGGCCTACCCGGCCAGGCTGCTGCTGACCAGCCCTGTTGAGGGCGACGCGGCCACCATCGCCGCCGAGGCGGACCGCATCGACGACACCAAGGCAGCCGAGGAATACGTGCAGGCGCTGCGCACCTCGCCCTTCGTCAAGCAGATGATGGAACGCACCCTGCCCTTCGAATGGGCCAGGACGCGCATGGTCAGCGACGACCCGGCCAAGGTGCTGGACCAGGCCAGGCCAGGCACGGGCGTGGCGGACAAGCTGCAAAACCTGCTCGGTGTGCCGGAAAAGGAAGTGGACCTGGTGTCGCCGTATTTCGTGCCCGGCAAGTCGGGCACGCAAGCCTTTGCCGACCTGGCAAGAAAAGGCGTGGGCGTGCGCATCCTGACGAATGCATTGGAAGCGACCGATGTGGCGGCCGTGCATGCGGGCTATGCGAAGTGGAGGAAACCGCTACTGGAAGCGGGCGTGCTGCTGTACGAGTCGCGCCGTTCGTGGGAACGGGGCGATGCGCGCGAACAGCCGGGCCGCTTCGGCAGCTCCGCATCGAGCCTGCATGCGAAGACCTTTGCCGTCGACGACCAGCGCATCTTCGTCGGCTCGTTCAACTTCGACCCGCGCTCGATCGAGCTGAATACGGAAATGGGCCTCGTCATCGACAGCCCCGTGCTGGCCAGCCAGCTGGGCCAGGCCATGCGCACCACGATCCCGCAACGCGCTTACCAGGTCATGCTGGGCGACGACGGTGCGCTGTACTGGATCGCCCGCGACGCCAGCGGCACCACCACGCGCTACGACACGGAACCGGGCACCAGCGTGTGGAAGCGCATGGGGGTGGCGATTTTGTCGGTGCTGCCGATAGACTGGCTGCTGTAAGCGGTTTTGCCAACGATGTCGTCGGATTACGCGGGGCTTTGCCCCGCTAATCCGACCTACGCTCTATGCCCACCACAAGGCCAATGTAGGTCGGCTTAGCGCGCAGCGCGTAAGCCGACAACACCACAAGCCAACATCGTTAGCGTACCGCCTCCGTCAACACCCGCCCCTCCGACGCCGACGGCTGGCGTATGCGCAGCAGGTGGGCCAAGGTCGGCGCGATGTCGACCACTTCCGCGTACTGGCCATAGGCGCCCGGCTTGATCCAGCGGGGGCCGAAGACCATCAGCGGCACGTTGGTGTCATACGTGTACGGTGTGCCGTGCGACGTGCCGCCGCTGCCCTTGCCGAAGTACCAGGCCGGTTTTGTCACCAGCATCAGGTCGCCCGACAGCTGGCGGTTCCAGGCGCGGCGCATCAGGGTGTCCATGCGCGTGGCGACGGCCCCCGTTTCCATCTGCGTGCGCGTGTAGACTTGGGCCAGGCCGTCCTGCAGCAGCAGGAAGCGGGCCGCCGTGTCTTCCAGCGCGGCGCGATGGATGCCGTTCTTTTCCGCCAGCGCGTAATCGAGGTAGATATTCGGCAGCGAGGACGTCGTCACCAGCTTGTCGATGCCCAGGCTTGTCGCCAGGTGCTGGTTCAAGGCATCGACCAGTTTGGCGCCATCGATGCGCTTGGCCGAGAAGCCGCGCGTTTCGGCAAATTCCGGCACGTTGGCAAAACCATGGTCGGCCGTCAGCACCACCAGCACGTTGTCCATGCCGACTTTTTTATCGAGATCAAGAAAGAAACCGGCCAGCATGCGGTCCAGGCGCTGCAGGTGGTCGTGCGACATCTTGCTTTCCGGGCCGTAGGCATGGTTCACGTAGTCGTGCGCGGACAAGCTCACGCCGAGGATATCGGGCACGCCGGCCGGATTGCGGCCCAGGCTCTCGCCATCGATGGCGGCGCGGGCGAATTCCAGTGTCAGTTCATCGAGGAAGGGACCGGACTTCAGGCGACTGTAGTACTCGCCATCGAGCTTGCCGCTGTCGCTGTAATAGGCAAACGGGAAGGTGTTGCGCGTGCCCGGCTTGGCCGCCACGATGTCATCGCGGGCATCATTGACATAGGCCGCATCGGCCAGCAGCGGCGTCCAGCTCTTGCCGTAATAGCGGTCCTGCGGCTTGGCGGCCTGGTAGCGCTGCACCCATTGCGGATGCTGCTGCATATAGTAGGTGCTGCTGGCGAAATTGCCCGTCTTTTCCATGTACATATAGGCCGTGCCCGTTTTCCCGGCCAGCAGGATGGCGCCGCGGTCCTTGCCGGACACCGTGACGACCTTGGACTTGTCGCCCGTGGAATAGCGCAGCTCGTCGCCCAGGGTGCTCACGCGCAGTTTCGTCGGCGCCGTGCCGTCGTCGGGTTGTGTTGCTTCGCCGATGTAGTGGAAATTGCCATCCTCGGTGCAGTACACGGATTTTTTCGTGACGGGGTCGATCCAGTTATTGCCGATCACGCCATGCTGGTAAGGATAGGCGCCCGACAGCACGGCCGAATGGCCGATGGCCGTGACCGTGATGCCATGCGCCTGGTGCGCATCGCTGAACCACGCGCCCTGCTCCAGCAGGCGGCGGAAACCGCCCTGGCCGAACTGGTCGCGGTAGCGCGTCACCTGTTCCTGCGGCAAGCCGTCCACTACCAGCACGACGACCAGCTTCGGCTGCGTCGCAGCATTGGGAACTGCCTTGGCCGCATGCGCCTGGCACGCCGCCACGCCAGCGACCAGCAGCAGCGCCTGCGCCAGTTGCCGGGAAAGGGAGAAATGTTTCGTCATATCCGCTCATCAAAAGTTAGGCCACCGGCCAGCATACGCCGACTATATGACACAATAATGACAAGAGGCAACAATATAAAAAAGGCCAGGCTCCATCGCTGGAACCCGGCCTTTGCCGCAACAGACAATCTGCCTGACTTACTTGACCGTCACCTTGATGCTTTTGCTTAACTCCGGCCCATACGACTGGTGCAAGCCATTGGCAAACTGCATGGTGAGCGTGTACTGGCCCGGCGGCAAGGTGACGTCCGTTTCCGTTTGTCCTTTGCCGAAATGCAAATGCTTTTCGTCCATGGGTATCATCTCGCCCGCCTTCATCGGCCCCATATTGATGAGCAGATGATGGTGGCCCGTCTTGGCCGTCATGTCGCCGGCCGGCTTGACGTCCATGCCTTTGACGGCAAATTTCACTTTGAACGGGCTCGTCACCGTCGCGCCATCGACTGGCTCGACGAAGGAAACGGATTGCGCAAACGCGCTGGCGGCCAGCAGGCTGCCGGCGACCAGGACTGCGGCCTGGCGCAGGAATACGGTGGTCAATTGCATGATGTCTCCTCTTGTTTGATAACAACACAGACTGCATGAAACCATA
>NZ_JABXFH010000064.1:0-25559 GCF_013372745.1 Janthinobacterium sp. BJB401
CTGGCGCAGCAAGACGCGCGCCGCCTGTACGCGCGTTTCCACGATATGCGCGTGCGGCGTCATGCCGGTGGCCCGCTTGAAATCGCGCAGCAAGCGCAGCACGGGCATGCCTTCGGCGGCGGCCAACTGCTCCAGGCTCAGGGGCTGGGCAAACTCACCGGCGATGCGTTCCAGCACCCGTGCCATGCACGGGCAGCCGGCAGGCGCTCTGGCCGGCGCCTGGCCCGGCCGCAAGGCCAGCAAGTCCAGCGCACCCTGCTCCAGCGCCAGGGCATCGGCCTGCGGCGCCAGCAGCAAGCTCCGCAGCTTGCGCGCCACGGCCAGCGCGGCAGCATGCCCCGCCACTTCCAGGCGCCGGGCCGCCATGGTCTCCTCGCCGGACCAGCGCAGTACCAGGTATTCGCCGCCGTGCGCCGATTCGGAAAACACGTCGACGCCGGCCGGCGTCTGGGCCAGCACGCCAGGATAGGTGTCGAAATCGCCGCGCCGGTCGGCGCCGATGGCATGCACGCCGCGCTGGCGCTGCAGCGACACGCCCAGGGAATGGACTTGCGCGGGATCGCGCGCGCTGTATGGCGCGCACGGCAACAGCAGCAGCAGCCAGCGGCCCGCCGCAAAGGCGACAGGCTGCACCGCCATGCCTGGCAGCTCCTTGCGCGCGCGATGATCCGACTGGTCCATGTGAAATTTCCTGATAGATGCCTGCGCCAGTCCTGGCGATACTGCATGTCCTCACATCAATCCATCCTGACGGAGACAAACATGCGCACAATCGGCCTGATCGGCGGCATGAGCTGGGAATCCAGTGTTGAATATTACCGCATCATCAACCAAGGCGTGCGCGCCCGACTGGGGCCGCTACGCTCGGCGCCGCTGCTGCTGTACAGCGTGGACTTCGGTCCTGTCGAGCAGGCCCAGCACGCGGGGCGCTGGCACGATGCATCGGCCATCCTGTGCGACGCCGCGCGCCGCCTGCAGGCGGGCGGCGCCGAGGCCATCGTGCTGTGCACGAATACCATGCACCTGCTGGCCGGGGACATCACGGCCGCCGTGCCGCTGCCCTTCCTGCATATCGCCGATCCCGTCGCCCGCACGGCCCGCCAGCAAGGCCTGCGCACGGTGGGCTTGCTGGGCACGGCCTTCACCATGCGGCAGCCATTCCTGCGCGCGCTCCTGGAAGCGCAGGCCCTGGCCGTGCTGGTGCCGCCGGAAGAAGAGCAGGACGCCCTGCACGACATCATCTACGCCGAACTGTGCGCGGGCATCGTGCGCGCGGCATCGCGCGACGTTTACCGCCGCGCCATCGATGCCCTGGCGGCGCGCGGAGCGCAAGCTGTCATCCTCGGCTGCACGGAAATCAGCCTGCTGCTGCAACAGGAGCACAGCGCCCTGCCGCTGCTCGACAGCACCCTGTTGCATGCGCAAGCGGCCATCGATTTCATCCTGGATGGCGAAGGCTGACGTGCGGCTGCCCCAGCATGGCCATCAGTTGCGGCGCCTGGCGCGTCTGGAAGTCCGGTCCGGCTGGATACTCGCTGGTATAGCCCCGGAAATCCCCGCAGCCCCGGCGATAGCGGGCACGCCCCTGGACGCGGCCACTTGCGCAGACAGCACGATCATCCCGTTCGCATCAATCATGCGCCGCCCAGCAGTTCGCAAAAGCGCTGCATGTCGACATTGCCGCCGCTGATCAGAATACCCACGCGCTTGCCGTGCAGCTGCTCCTTCATCTGCAGGGCGGCAGCGAAACCCAGGCAGCCCGTCGGTTCAATCACCAGCTTCATGCGCGAGGCGGCAAAGCCCATGCGCTCAACCAATTCCGCGTCGCTGACCGTCAGCACGTCGTCGACGTCGCGCCGGATGATCGGGAAGGTGATGTTCCCCAGGTGCTGCGTCTGCGCGCCGTCGGCGATGGTTTTTGGCGTATCGATGTGCACGATCTGCCCCGCGCGGAACGATTGCTGGCCATCGTTGCCCGCCTCCGGTTCCACGCCATACAGCTTGCAGGCTGGCGACAGCGCGCGCGTGGCGAGGGCCGAACCGGCCAGCAGGCCGCCGCCGCCCAGGCACACGAAGAAGGCATCGAGCGGCCCGACTTCCTCGAACAGTTCCTTGGCGGCCGTGCCCTGACCGGCGATCACGTGGGGATGGTCGTACGGCGGAATCAGGGTCATGCCGTGCTGTTCGGCCAGATCGCGGCCGATCTGCTCGCGGTCCTGCGTGTAGCGGTCATACAGCACCACGTTGCCACCATAGCCGCGCGTGGCGGCGATCTTCGCGGCCGGCGCATCGTGCGGCATGATGATGGTGGCGGGGATATTGAGCAGCTGGGCCGACAAGGCGATCGCCTGGGCGTGGTTGCCCGACGAAAAAGCCACCACGCCGGCGCGGCGCTGCTGCGCGTCGAACTGCGACAGCGCGTTGTAGGCGCCGCGGAACTTGAAAGCGCCCATGCGCTGCAGGTTCTCGCACTTGAAAAAGACTTCGGCGCCAAACTCCGCGTCGACGGTGCGCGACGTAATGACGGGCGTCGTGTGGGCGTGGCCCGCGATGCGTCCGGCGGCGGCCACCACGTCGGCATAGGTGGGAAGAGTCAGATTCTGCATGCTGTGTGCCTTTCAAAAAGTGAAGACTGGCCTTACCACGGCCAGGAAATCTCGGTGCCGCTGCCGGCCGCCAGCGCCTGGCGGTGGATCAGGCGCGCCACCGTCAGGTCTTGCAGGGCCAGGCCGGTCAGATCGAGCACGGTGATGTCGCTCGCGTGCCGCACCAAGCTGGCGCGCCCGTCGAGCAAGTCGCCCAGGCTCTGACAGGGAATCTGCGGCGCCCATTGCGCTTCGCCGATGCTGCGCGCCTGCGCCACGTCGTCGACCACTATGCGCGCCATCGCCAGCAAGCCTTCGGGCAGTTCGCGCTTGCCGCGCGTGTCGGCGCCAATGGCACTGACGTGGGTGCCCTGCCGCACGGCGTTTGCGCTGAACAGCGGTGCGCGCCCCGGCGTGGCCGTGATCACCACATCGCTGGCGGCGACGGCCTCGTCGGCGTCGGGCGCATGGGCGATGGCGATGCGCCCGGCAAACATGGCCTCGAAGGCGGCATGCGGCTGGCCGCTGGAGCTGACATAGCGCAGCTGGTGCAGATGCGGCAACACGCGCAGCGCGTACTCGGCCTGCACCGTGGCTTGCACGCCCGTGCCGAATACGCACAGTGATACACTATCGGGCCGCGCCAGCTGCCGCAGGCCCAGGGCTCCGGCCGCGCCCGTGCGCGCCGTGGTGATCGCGTTGCCGTCGATGATGCACACGGGGCGCCCCGTGGCCGGATCGAGCAGCATGATGGTGGCCTGGTGCGGCTCGCCGCCGACGGCGCGGTTGGCGGGCCAGAAACCGGCCGCCTTGAAGCCCAGCAGGTTCTCGGCCGGCACGTCGCCAGCCTTGATGCCGAACACGCCGCCCGTCGCCAGCGCTTCGCGGATGACGGGAAAGACGCGGCCCTGCTGGCGGCTGTGCAGCACGAAAGCCTCGCGCACGGCGGCCAGCACGTCGTCCGCCTGCAGGTGGGCGGCGACAGCGGCCGCATTGAGCAGCAGCAGGCGCGCCGCCGACGGATGGGTATCAGGGAAAGTGGGCATGGGCTTACCTGGTGTAGGTGTAGACGGCGGCGCGCGAGACACCAAGATGTTCGGCGATGATTTCCATGGCGCGCCGCACGTCGAGCAGGCCGGCCGCGCGCAATTCCTGCAGCAAGGCGCGGCGTGCCGGGGTTTTCAGGGTGCGCGGCGAGGCGGCCAGGCGCGCCGCGAACTGGTCGATGCGGGCGCGGATGGCGTCGGCGCCCGCCGGATCCAGCGATTCCCGCGGCGCGGCGCCCGCGTCGACGGCAACGAACTGGTTCATCGCGCTTTGAAAACTTTGGAACAGGGTCAGGTCCACGTTCAGGCACAGGGCCGCGATGTACTGGCCCTCGCCATCCTTGATGCCGATTGAGGTGCTTTTCGCTTGCCGCCCGTCGGCGAATTTGTTGGGGTAGTTGGCCACCACCTGGGCATACTCCGGATCGAGAATGCGCGCCAGGCCCAGTTCCGTCGCCGGCTCGCCGACGGCGCGCCCGGACAAATTGTTGTGGATGGCCAGCACCGCATGTTCGGGTGCCAGCAAGTCGTGCACCACCACTTCGCAAAATGGCGCAAAAGTGCGCGCCAGGCCGTCGGCCACCTGCTTGATCTGCTCCAGCAGCAGGACTTGTTCGGCGTTGCGGGCGATGGCGGCGGGGGCGGCAGGTTTTTTCATGCAGACAGATTATCCAGTTCTGGAAAAAATGTCAAAGACTTTGACTATGTCACCATCAGATGTGGGAACGTGCCCAGGTTGGCTCTGAGCAGGCTTGCAGAGGACAGTATTCTTTTGGCATCGAGTATCTAGGCGTTGAAGGTTTTGCCGCAAGGCACGCAGCGATAGCGTTGCAGGCCATGGACCAGGCCGTGCCGGTGGAAGTGCTTCGCATGATTGCGCCCGTCAACCAGGAACGCATGGCGGCGCGCCTGGCGCTCGCAAGGTCATCCCCCTGGAGCCAGCCATGCCTCGCTCGCTTCGCGTCCCGCCGAGGTGGCGGCGCTGATACTCGAAGCGGCCGGGGCGGTGCAAGAGGAATAGGCAAAAAAAGGCTCCTGGAAACTAGGAGCCTTGTGGCGCCGGATACGCGGTGTTGTCCAGGCTGGCGCCTCTGGGGTGGCGGCGCCGGCAGGAAACGGTATCCGCGCCAAGGAGGTCTTGCAGCAGCCTTGGACGCTTGATTTCATCGTAGCAGCTAATTCGGCGGCAATACTCGCCAATGTTTGCATGGCGGCCGCGTGTGTGCCCTACAGCCACCCCTCGCGCTTCAATCGCCGATGCAGCCAGTAGCAGCCGGCGATGATGACGACGATCACGGCCGGATAGCTGCCGCGCCACTTCAGTTCCGGCATGAATTCAAAGTTCATGCCGTACAGGCTGAAGACCATGGTGGGCACGGCCAGGATGGCGGCCCAGGCGGCCAGGCGCTTGACGACCTCGTTCTGGCGGATCGAAATTTGCCCCAGCGCCACCTGCATGGCCGAATTGACCAGCTCGCGCATCTGTCCCGCCGTGTGGGTGACCCGTTTGACGTGGTCGAGGATGTCGCGGTAATAGATGCGGGTCTGCTCCGGTATCAAATCGCCATGAAAGCGCAGCAACTGGTTGCAGATGTCATGCAGCGGATGGGCCGCCGCGTCCAGCTTCAGTATCTCCGTTTTCAAATTGTAGAAGTCTTCCAGCTTGTCTTCTTTTAAATTCGGCTTGAACAGGTCCTGCTCATACCGGCTAAAGCGGGCCTGCAGATGGTCGATGCACGGCAGATACTGGTCAACGATAAAGTCGAGGATGGTATAGAGCACATAACCGGGACCGCTGGCCAGCTTGTCCGGGACGGTTTCCTTGCGCTCACGCAACTTGGCATATCCCACCGACGGTCCGTGACGCACGGTAATGATGAAGCTGGCACCGAGGAAGACGTGGGTTTCTCCATACTCGATGCGGCCGCCGTCCAGGCTTGCCGTGTGCAGCACCATGAACAAGGTATCGCCATATTCGTCCAGCTTGGGCCGCTCATGCGCCAGTTCCGCATCCTCGACGGCCAGTTCGTGCAAGCCAAATAGAGACTGGACGCGCTGCATGGTGCCACGGTCCGGCTCGAATAGGCCGATCCAGACGAAGGTTTCAGCTTCCTGCAGCAGTTCGACCACTTTCTCCACCGCAATATCGTCGATCTTGTGCCCCTTGCGATAGGCAGTGCAGTTCACGACAGCTTTATTATTATTCAAATCCATGCGCATTCCAGAAGTAAATCGGCTCAAGGCACCATCTTGCCAGAAAGAACCGCAACCACCGTGAATGCGACACACAAGTGCAAGGCTGGCAACACAGAGGGGGCAAACGAGGCGCTGCATGCGCGTACCGCCCGTCCAATGCCAGGGGCTGGCGCAGCGTTTAATTCAAGGAAATGCGATCGCCGGTTTTCGGGCGGGCGTAGTTGACGTATACCTCAACCCTGCGGTTAGGCACATTGCATTGCTCGACTTGATGGGCTGTCGTCTGTTGATCCAATGGGCAATTTACCCGTGGCTCATGGCTGTCCGCACTTTCTGACGCCATGCTGGGTTTGTCGGCAATCAACAGGGATGTAAGTAACTCGGCAACTGCCTCTGCCCGCAATTTCAACAGGTTTTGATTATCTGGCGATGTTCCATCGGCGGCGCCGCCAGAATTGACGGCATCACCATGGCTACGAACAATAATATGCGCCGGAGTGCCGCGCATTTTAATCGCGCCGACCATTTCCTTCAGGCTTTGCACCGCAGCAGAACTTAATACATGGCTTCCCGCTTGAAACGCCATATCACTGGAAATATCGAAACAAGGATCGAGTTGCGGAACCGCCTTGATGATATGCAAATTCGCGGTATCGATACGCAAGTCCACTTTCCTTGATATTGTTTCCCTGTTTCCGAATGGCGTGGCACTGGACTCGCTGATATTGAATTGCACGAGTGATACGCTTCCCACTGCTGTCCAGAAGATATCTGCATCATGCACGAGTAATCGGCCGCCGGCAGTCCTGCGACAGTCCAGCAGCGGCCGGCCAAGGACTTCAGCTGCGCGGTCGATGCTGCCACGCTCCGATTCCGGCAATTCAATGCTGACATGGGGCATCCTGATGCCTATGCCTGCGAAAACCGGAAACAGCAACGCTTTTACACCAATAAAAAATATGACTATACCCAATGGGAATGCGGCAAAGACCAAACCCAGAACAAAATAAGATGGAGCAGCACCATGCGCCTTGCCACCTGCTGACTTCCGAATATTTGAAATTATCCATAAAAACAGTAACGTGAAAATTCCCGAAAAAAAGAAGGCCTCCAGGAACTCCGTGAAAACTACGTTCGCTTTGGAAAAAGCGACGGCGGCCATCAGCATAAACGTCATCAAGGAAGACAGACCGGGCAACCAGCCCTGAAAAACATGGGGAAGCAGCATTTTCTGGCTACCCGCAGCGACGGTCTTTCTTCCGGACCGGCGAATGCGGGTAGGCTGCCATCGCTTGCCGGGCCGCCAGCGCGCGGTGTGTAAAAAATAAATATCCGAACGCGGACGACGCCCATGAAACAAAAAATGATAAAGAGAACGTAATTTATAAACTATCCAAAGTACTGTCTGAAACGCCCACAACGCAGAAAAAGTTCCATATAGCCAGAATATTGAATATACAAAACCAAACGCCAGCGCGATGAAGACAAAAAGCACGGCCTCGCCCGCAGTCAGGCCAACGGGAAAGAAGTTTATAGAAAATAAGTATGCAAAGGTAATCACGGCACCAACAGCGATCACAAGCTGATACGAGAACGATGCATATGCTCGCAAGCGTTCCATATTTTTATCTTGCAATTCTTTTGCCTCCAGTGGGGCAGGCTGAGGTCCATTGGCTGGCGTATGCGGTGGCGTTTCCGTATCGTTGGAAGACATGGTCTATCCCTTCGCAAAATTCACCGCCGTGTTGAATTGAAGACGTTCCACAAATCGCCATGCATGCTGATCTTGCAATTTATGACAAAAAACTCCTGCAGTATTTATTTTTACGCAATAAGCATCAATCATTCATTAATGAGACACAGACGGCAGCGCGGCATGGGCAAGCTGAATGCGCTACGGCTGGCCTATCGCCAGTGCAAGCCAGCATGGGACGGCAGTCGGCGATGAAGGAAGGTATTTTGGCGGGGAAGAAACCATCGGCACCGATGGCAGGGAGGAACTACCACTGCAACGCTGGCAGGCCAGAAATGCATGGGCCGGACGATGCGGCCGGCCCAGGAAAATAGCCAGCCACGCAAGCGTCCGGTTTATGCGTTTACAAACACTTAGGCCACGACTTACGCCACGGCCGGCAACCTTGCAAGCAATTTATCCAAGGTCACCGGATACTCCCGCACCCTCACCCCCGTCGCGTTGTACACGGCGTTCGCGACAGCGGCCGCCACGCCGCAAATCCCCAGCTCGCCCACGCCCTTGGCTTTCATGGGCGAGGACATGGGGTCCGTTTCGTCCAGAAAAATGACGTCCTGGTGCGGGATGTCGGCGTGCACGGGCACTTCGTAGCTGGCCAGGTCGTGGTTGACGAAGAAGCCGCGGCGCTGGTCGACCACCAGTTCTTCCATCAGGGCCGCGCCCACGCCCATGGTCATGGCGCCGATGACCTGGCTGCGTGCCGCTTTCGGGTTCAGGATGCGGCCTGCCGCGCACACGGCCAGCATGCGGCGCACGCGCACTTCGCCCGTGTCGCCGTCCACGCCCACCTCCACGAAATGCGCGCCGAACGTCGATTGCTGGAATTTTTTATCGAGGTCGCCGTATTCCATGTGGTCTTCCGCGACGACGTCGCCATGGTAGGCGGCGGCAGCGAGCGGCACGCTGCGGTCGCCCTGGCTGACCTGCCCATCGGAAAAGCGCGCCTCTTTCTCATCGAAGCCCAGCTTGCCGGCGATGGCCTGGCGCAGGCGCACGCAGGCCGCATACACGCCGGCCGTGGAACTGTTGCCGCCCCACTGTCCGCCGGAACCGGCGGAGACGGGAAAATCCGAATCGCCCAGGCGCACGACCACCTTGTTCAAGGTCACGCCCAGCATTTCCGCCGCCGTCTGGGCGATGATGGTATAGCTGCCCGTGCCGATGTCCGTCATGTCCGTTTCCACCGTGATCACGCCATTGCCATCGAGGCGCACCCTGGCGGCGGACTGCATGACGAGGTTGTTGCGGAAGGCGGCCGCCACGCCCATGCCGACGAGCCAGCGGCCGTCGCGCCGCATGCCCGGCTGCGCTGATCTCTCCTTCCAGCCAAATTCCACGGCGCCCGTGCGCAGGCAGTCGATCAGGCGGCGCTGGGAAAACGGCCGGCCCGGTTTTTCCGGGTCCACTTTCGTGTCGTTCAGGATGCGAAAGACGATGGGATCCATTTTCAGCTTGTCCGCCATCTCGTCCATGGCGATTTCCAGCGCCATCAGGCCCGGCGCCTCGCCCGGCGCACGCATGGCATTGCCTTCCGGCAAGTCGAGCACGGCCAGGCGCATGGCCGTCATGCGGTTCGGCCCCGCGTACAGCAGCCGCGTCTGCATCACGGCCGTTTCCGGCTGCCCACCTTTGAGGTCGCCGGACCACGATTCATGGCCGATGGCCGTGATCTTGCCATCGCGCGTGGCGCCGATGCGCAGGCGCTGGATGGTGGCGGGCCGGTGCGTCGTGTTGTTGATCATCAAGGGGCGCGCCAGGGCCACCTTGACGGGACGCTGGGCCGCGCGCGCGCCCAGGGCCGCCAGCAAGGCTTCCGCGCGCACGAACAGCTTGCCGCCGAAGCCGCCGCCGATGTAGGGCGAAACGATGCGCACCTTGTCTTTCGCAATGCCAAGCGTGCGGGCCAGGTCGCCACGGCCCCAGTCCACCATCTGGTTCGCCGTCCACACCGTAACCTTGTCGCCCTCCCAGGCGGCAATCGAGGCGTGCGGCTCCATCATGGCGTGCGACTGGTCAGGCGTCGTGTAGGTGGCGTCCAGGCGCACGGGCGCATTGGCAAAGGCGCCGGCGAAGTTGCCCGTCTTGCTGTCGGGCTTGCCGTCTTTCGGCTTGGTGGCCGTGCTTTTTGCCTTGGCCAGGTCGAAAACGCCCTTCTGCTCGATATATTTGACGTCGAGCAGCTGCGCGGCCGAGCGGGCTTGCTCGAAGGTTTCCGCCACCACCAGCGCGATGGCCTGGTGGTAGTGCTGGATTTCAGGGCCACCGAGCAAATTGGCCGTATTCATCTTGCCTTTGCCCAATTTCCCAGCCGATTCCGCCGTCACCACGGCCAGCACGCCGGGCGCGCGCCGCGCCGCGCTCGTGTCAATCGACGCGATGCGGCCCCTGGCAATGGCCGCGCCGACGACATGGCCGTAGGCGGCATGCGGCGCGGCTTTGTTCTGTTCATATGCGTATGGCGCCGTGCCCGTGGTTTTCAGGGGGCCGTCGATGCGGTCCGTGGGACGGCCCACGACTTTCAGCTGGTCGATGGGATTGGTGGTCGCCGGTGTCGTAAATTTCATGGCCCTAGCCTTTCTTTGCTTGCACTTCAGCCAGCACCGAGGCAATCGTGCGCTGCGCCAGGGTCACCTTGAAGCCATTGTCGTCAGTCGGCTTGGCGCCCGCCAGCAGGCGGTCACTCACGGCGGCGGCGCCATCGGGGATCACCTGCTCGGCGGCAGGCACTCGCCATGGCTGCGGCGCGACGCCGCCCAAGGCCAGCCTGCCCGTACCATTGGGCAAGATGATGGCCGCCACGGATACGAGCGCGAACGCATACGAGGCGCGGTCGCGCACCTTGCGGTAGACGTGCATGCCGCCGACGGGCCGGGGCAAGGTCACGCTGGTGATCAGTTCGCCCGGCTGCAACACGGTTTCCAGTTGCGGCGTGTTGCCCGGTAAACGGTAAAAGTCGGCAATCGGGATGCTGCGCGTGCTGCCGTCGGGACGTACCGTGTCGATGGCCGCGTCGAGCACGCGCATGGCCACGGCCATGTCGCTCGGGTGCGTGGCGATGCAGGCCTCGCTGCCGCCCAGAATCGCCAGCGGCCGGCTGAAGCCGGCTATGGCCGAGCAGCCGCTGCCCGGCACGCGCTTGTTGCAGGCCTGGTTCGTGTCATAGAAATACGGGCAGCGCGTGCGTTGCAGCAGGTTGCCCGCCGTCGTCGCCTTGTTGCGCAATTGCGCCGAGGCGCCCGCCAGCAAGGCGCGCGACAGCACGGCATAATCGCGCCGCACCGTGGCGTGGGCTGCCAAGGCCGTGTTGCGCACGAGGGCGCCGATGCGCAAGCCACCGTCCTTTGTTGCTTCCACTTTATCCAGCGCCAGGCCATTGACGTCGATCAGATGCGCGGGCGTTTCGATCTCCAGCTTCATCAGGTCGAGCAGATTCGTGCCGCCGGCGATGAAGCGGGCGCCCGGCGTGTTCAAGGCGGCGGCCGCCGCTTCAGCCGGCGAGGCGGCCTTTTGGTAGCTGAACACTCTCATGCCGGCCTCCCCGCCACCTCGGTGATGGCCTCGATGATGTTGGAGTAGGCGCCGCAGCGGCAGATGTTGCCGCTCATGCGTTCGCGCAATTCCTCAGGTGTCGCCTGCGGGGCCGCGTTCAAGTCGATGCTGACGTGGCTGGGGATGCCCTGGCGGATCTCGCCCAGCGCGGCCACGGCCGAGCAGATCTGCCCCGGCGTGCAATAGCCGCACTGATAACCGTCATGCGCGATGAAGGCGGCCTGCATCGGATGCAATTTCTCCGGCGTGCCCAGCCCCTCGATGGTGGTGACCTTGGCGCCGTCATGCATTACGGCAAGAGTCAAGCAGGCATTGATGCGCTGGCCGTCCAGCATGATGGTGCAAGCGCCGCACTGGCCGTGATCGCAGCCCTTCTTGGTGCCCGTCAGGTGCAAGTGTTCGCGCAAGGCGTCGAGCAAGGTGGTGCGCGTGTCGAGTTCCAGGCTGTGGCGCCGGCCGTTGACGTCGAGGCTGACTTTCATCAGCACTGGCGGTGCCTGGCCAGCCGTGTTGACGGCCTGCGCCGCTCCCGCGACGCCGGGCACGGCCGCCGCCGTGGCCGACAGCGCGCCGGCGATCAGCACGCCGCGCCTGCCGGCATTGATGTGATTACACTCTATCATGTCGCGCTTCCTCCTGGCTGTGGACTGGCTGGGTGGGCGCATGCAGGCCCGAAGCAGCAGTCTGACGGCCGGATTCCTACGCGTCTGTACGCGAACGAACGTTCAACCTCAGGCCGCGCCGGGTCGTGCCGACGCCGCCCTGCGCCGCGTAACCCGTGTGGCGGGCGCAATGGTCGAGCGCCTGGCGCAAGGCCGTATCGACATTGCGCAGCGACATGTCGTGCCGCTCGGCCACTTCCTGGCGGGTCAGCTCGTCCACGCGCAGCGCTTCGAGCACTTGCCGGTGGCGCCGTGGCAGCAGCTCGACGGCCTGCGCCAGCCGGCGCACGTCGGCCTGCAGCTCGGCCAGGCGTTCCGGCCCGGCCGCCGTATCGGCGAGGAAATCGACGAGGCCGGCGGCGCCAGCGCCAGCTCCACCTCCATCGCCCTCGTCCGCATACAGCCAGGCGCGGTTGCGGCGCAGGCTGTCCATGGCCGCATTGCACGCCACGCGAAACACATAGGCGACGGGGCTATGCGCCAGCGCCGCGCCATCCCCTGCCGTCAAGGTGCCCAGCCTTAGCCAGGCGTCGTGCAGGCTGTCGCTGGCCAGCTCGGCGCAGCCCAGGTGGCGCGCCAGGCGCCGGTGCAGGCTCGCGTAATTGCTTTCCAGCACCGCCTGCAGTTGCGCGCCCTGCCCTGGCGCCGCCATGTCGTTGGCCGCCTGCAGACGGGGCCGGATGGCCGGGCGGTACCAGGCCATGCCGGCCATGCGCAGGGGCAAGGCAGCAGCCATACTCACCACGCCGGCCATCATGGCGACAACCTGCTGCGCTCTTGCGCCGTCAGCTGGCGCGTGGCCGATTCCGGCAGCGTGCCCAGGCCCAGCACGCGCACGGCGCTGCGCGGGTTGTAATCAGCCGCCTCGATGCGCGCGCCGTCCTGCGGCGCCGCTTGCGCGCTGTCGGGCGGTGCGTCATTGCCAAAGCCCAGCACGCGCACCGTAAACACCGATGGCTGCGCGGAACGGGTAGCGGCGCGCTCGCGCTGCACCACGTCCTGGGCGGCGGCCGTCGCCTGCGTGGCGGCCGCGCTGGCGTTGGTCATGGCGGCCACGTTGACGGACGCCACCGTCGGCATGCCCTTCGCTTCGCCCTTGACCTGGATATTCGCCGCGTTCATCACGGTCAGCGCGGCCAGGTTGACGTTGCCCGAGACGCGGATGCCCGCCTCGCCCGCATCGATGGTGCCCAGCGGGGCCAGCAAGTCCACGTCGCCAGCCGGCACTTCGGCGATCGGCGCCAGGGTGGCGATGCCGGCACCCGTACTTGGCACGTCGGACGACAGGGTCACGTTGCCCCAGTTGTCATACACGCGCTTGGGCGGCGTGTAGACGATGGTCGACTTCGAACCACGGCCCGCGTTGATGTCGCCTTGCGAGGACCAGCCGAGGATATCGCCGCCGAACGTCGTCATGATGCGGCTCTGGCCCAGCAAAATGCTGCCGTGCGAAAACAGGTCGATATTGCCGCCGCCCTTGGTGATGACGCCGGAAGTCGACGGCGGTGCCTCGCCTTCGATGCCCAGCACCTGCTTGCCGCCCGGCGTCAGCATCTGAATATCGCCGCCGAAGTTGGTGTGCACGTAACCGCTGCGGGGGAAATAATCCCTGCGCTGCTCGCCGTCGTTCCACTTGGAATACAGGCCGCGGTACATGATGATGTCGCCCGTATAGGCAATCGCCTTGCCATTCGCGTCCGTGGCCGGCGCCAGGCCAGCGATGGCGTTGCGGCTGCGCAGGAAGCTGCCATAACGCGCGCTGTCCGCATCGTTGTACTCGCGCCCGCCCGCCTTCAGTTCCGCAAAATACACATCGCGGGCGAACACGCGCTGCTGCGGTGCCGGCAAGGCCAGGAAGTAGGCCAGCGCCTCGGCGACCGTGCCCTTGAAGCCGTAGCGTTCACCGAGCCAGGTGGCCAGTTCGCCGCCGTACGATTTCACCACCTTGCCGGCCTGGTCGGCCAGCGGCACGCCCGCCTGCGCCACGTTCGCCGGGTCAAGATAGGGTTTGACGAAGCGCAGGTAGTCGAGGCCCGCCGCGCCCACGCCGGCCTGCATGGCGATACCGGCGCCCGGGCGCTTGTCTCCCGCGACGACGGGGCCGAGGCTGACGACGCTGCCCTTGTCCTGCATCAGGATATTGCGCCCGGCGCTGATATCGAGCGTGCCGGGGCCGGCCACGTTGAAGGAACTGGCCAGGATATCGCGTCCGGCCGACACCACCGACACGTCAAATGCGTTGTTGTGCACGAACAGGTTGCTGTAATTGCGGAACATCATGTCGCCACCGCCCGTGCCATCGATGGCTTCCAGCAGCGCCGTGCCGCTGCCGACGATATCGCGGCCCGCCTTCATCCACACCGGTTGCGCCCCCTCGTACCAGGTGACGCCTGCGTGTTTGGCATCATAGAACGCGACCATGCGGCCGCTATTGACGCCGATCAGATCGCCCTTCACGGCGTAGATGCGCGCCGCTTGCGTGCCGCTGTTGGCCGGGCCGGCGGCGGAATCGGGCCCGAAGGCGAACAGCGGAGCGTTCCACTGCGACGACGGCACGCCCGTGCTCGAAACATTGCCGCCCAGGGCAGTCTGGCTGCCGGGCCTGAGGTTCCAGGCCGCGAACGCTGGCTTGAACGGCGTCGCCATGCTGTCGGCGGCCGCGCCGGACTGGCTGACGGCGTAGCCGCCCGCATAGATGGAATCGCCGGCCAGCCATTCCAGCTGGGCGTTTGGCGACGGCGCCAGCAGCAAAGGATCGGCATACGCGGTCGCGCCACCCCAGTCCGTGATGGTCTTGCCATAGTACAAGCTGCCATTCGCGGCCGCGGCCCGCACGATGGAGGGATAGACGACGGCCAGGTCGGTGGCCGTGCCGATCGGCGCGGTCAGCGGCGTCATGTTGCCGCCGGCGGAAAACAGGTCGAGTGCCGTGCGCGGCGTCCACAGGCTGAACCAGCTGTAGCCGGCGCCCGCTTCGCCCGCCGCACTGGTATACGACGCGGCGTTGAACATCGGTACGCGGCCGGGGTCGGCCACATCCTGCAGCACCTGGTCGCCCAGGGTGGCCACATTGAAAGTGGCGTCGCCGGGCACCAGGGTCATGCCGCCCTGCGGCGTGGCGCGGGTGGCGCGGAAGGCGTCGAAGGCGCGCGTTTCCAGCGGCACGTGGTCGGTAGCGCGCGTGCCGTACTGCAGCGCGACCTTGCCCAGCTGGGCAGCGGCCACCTCCACGTGGCCGCGCAAGTCGGCCAGCGCGCCATTCAAGTGGCCGCCACCGGACTGGCTGGACGGATTGAGGCCGCCGCCCACGCGCAGGTCCAGGTCGCCGCCGCCCGTCAGTTGCAGGCTGCCGTCGGCCAGCACGCGGCCCGTGCTGCCCACGGCCAGCAGCAAGCCCTGCGAGCGCGGATTGATGTTGGTGTTGAAGACGGTGGCAACCTTCGGCGCCAGCACGCCCGCATCGCCGGCCACGTCGACGCGCACATTGCCGCCGCCCAGGGTGCCGAAGCCCGTAAAGCCCAGCACGGTATCGGCCAGGGAATCGCGGCCCACATAGCTGCCGAAATTGATCCACCACGCCGTCGGCTGGGCCGGACCGCCCGTGGCCACGCCGCCGCTGCCCTGGCGCCACAGCCAGTTGCCCACCGCCACCGAATCGCCCGGACCATCCTTGCTGACGGGGCGCCCGTTGGTGGCGGCAGCCCCGCCGACCAGCGAGCCGCTCAGGTCGCCAGCCACCCGCAGCAGCAGATTGCCGCCCTGGTCCGGATACCAGGCGCGGTAGAGACTGTCTGCGCCGCCATCGACCAGGCGCTCATGCGCGCCATCGGGGTTGGACAACACCGTGCCGTCCAGATTGCGCGCGCGCGGCAGGTTGTACGGGTCACCGGCCGCCGTCGCCACCGACGACATGCCGGCCGTGTACACGCCGTACAGGCTATCCATGCGCAGGTCGCCGCCGCTGACCAGGTCCAGGTCGCCCGTGCCCGTGCGCAGCACGCTGTAGCGCAGGCTGGACGCCTTGTTGTCGAAGGTAGGGTTGGAGGTGCCGCACCAGGTGGGGTTTTCCTCGCACATGGTGGGCCAGCCCAGGCCGGCCAGGTCGACCACGTCGCCCGCCTTCACGCTCGGGTCGGCGAATTCTTCGGCGCCGGCCTTGGTCCACACATAAGCCAGCTTCAGCACGCACATGCTGGCGTCGCCAGCGCAGAACTCCGCCACGGTCTGGCCGAACTGGCTGATGAATTCCTCGGTGATCGGTTCGCCCGCCACGATGCCGACGATGCCCTCGCGCTCGCCCAGCTCCTGCGCCGCCTGCGTCCAGTGCTGCACGCCCTTCGGCGGGATCATGACGCCATACATGCCGTAATGGCTGTCGGCCAGGCGCAGGGTGCCGTGCGCCGGATGCGCCTGCACGCTGCGCGTGTCGGCCGCCTCCAGGTCGGCGCCGGCCGACACGCGCATGCCCCACGATTGCGAACCTTCAGCCAGCATCGGTGCGATGGCCCACAGCGCGCCCTGGCGCCCCGCCACTTCCGGGCGCAATGCGATGGACGTCACGCCGGGCAGCAGCTTGACGTCGGTGCCGTTCGGGATCAGCGCGCCGACGGGCAGCACCACTTTGCCACTGAGGGTGACCACGTTGCGCTCGCCCAGCAAGCCCGGCAAGGCGATGCCTTTCGGCCAGGTCATGGCGCGCACCTTGACCATTTGCGCGATCACGCTGCCTGCGTCGAGGCGCGTGCCGGAAGGCAGGGTTTGCGCCGTGGCCAGCAAGGTGCCGGCCGCATGCAGGACATTGCCGGCGCTGTCGCGCACGGCGGCCGCCAGGACCGTGCCGGCCGGCAAGGTAAGCACCTGGTTCAGGACCACGTCCACGGGCAGGCGCGTGTTGGCGCGGAAACTCAGCGCCTTGACGGGCACGTCGTAATTGAGCGTGACGCCGCCCGGGAAAATGGTGCCGTCGGCCAGGGTCACGCCCGTACCCGGCACGATGACGTCGCTGCCGTTGATGTCGCGCCCCGGCAACAGCAACCAGCCCTTGTCGTCCTGCGTGGACGGCGGCGGCGCGAAGCCGTCATTGATGCTGCCATAGATATTCAAATCGCCGCCGGCGCGCAGCAGCAGGCTGCCCACCTCGCCCGAGCCGCGCGCATGCGTCACTTGAAAACGCGGATTCAGGCTGGCGTAGCGCATGCCCGACAAATCCAGGTCGCCCTGCACCACCAGGTCGCCGTCCGCCGTCTTGCTGACGATATCGACGCCGGGACGCAGGTGCAGCGCCTCGGCATACGCGGCCGTGTTCAAGCCCGCCAGCTTGCCATTGCGCAAGTTCGTGTTGGCCAGCGCCGCATTGATAAAGGCCGTGCTGTCCGCATGCTTGCTGTCGAGGTATGCCTGGTTGACCACCTGATACGGGCGGCCGCTGGCCGACAGGTCCGTGGCATAGGCTGCATCGTCATAGCGCTGCATGGCGTTGACGGCGATCGATTTCGCGCCGCGGATGGTGAAGCCGCCGCCGGCCGTAATGGCGATGTCGCCAAAGGTGGCCGCGTCAGCGTCCGTGCGCGCACCGCCGCTGCCCAGGCGCGGCGCGCTCAGTTCCACCGTGCCGCGCGCGGCGCCGTCGTGTTCGCCCTTGCCCTTCCCAAGCACGGCCGCCGTGCCGTGGCGCACGTCGATCTGCGCGCCACCGGCCAGGTCCAATGTGCCCTCGCCCGCGTTCAGTTCCACCGTGGCGCGGTTCGGACTGTCGATGATCTTGCCATAGCTGTCGACGCGCAGGACGGTGCCATGCGCATCGAGCACGGCGTTGTTGGCCAGGGTGACGCCCTGCTTGCCGGCCAGGCGGATGCTGCCCACGCGCTCGCCGCCGGCATCGATCGTGCCGGCCACCGTCAGGCGGCCATTGTCGACGGATACCTGCACTTCGCCCGCCTTGAGTTCATTGCCGATGCTCAGGTCGCCCTGTTTCAGCTGGAAGCTGCGTGCGCCCGTCACGCCGCCTTCGCTCAGGCGCTTGTTCAGCGACGCGAACTGGCTGTCCAGGGTGCCGCCCGCGCCCAGCGTCTGCGCGCGCACGTCCACGCTGCCCAGCTTGTACGGCACCACGGTGCCGCCCGCGTCGTAGCTGCCGCTGGCGCCGCCGAGTATCTTGCCTTGCAGCTCCACCATGCCGGCCGCGCCATCGAGAGCCACGGCCTTCAGGCTGCCGGCCCGGTTGTTCTCGGCCGACAGGTCGATCACGCTGCCGCTCGCTGCGCGGATATCGCCGGCGCGGCTGTCCAGGACCACGTCGCCGCCCCAGCTGTATTTATCCACGTCGAAGAAGGTGCTCTTGCGGCCCGCCATGTCGATGCGCGCAGCATCGGCCACGCTGATGTCGTGCTGCGCATTGACGGTGAGCTTGCCGCCAGGCAACACCACGGCTGTCGCGACGGTCACGCTGTCGCCGTTCAAGGCCAGCTGGGCGCCCAGCGCCGCGTTAGTTTTGGCGAAAGGGGCTGGCGCGCCGGCCGGCGCCGTCACGGCCAGCGCGCCACCCGCCGCGTAGCTGTGCGACGAGCCGGCGTCGCCCGTCAGCAGCGGCGTGGTGATATTCAGGTTGCCGCCGCTGTACCGGAAGCCCTTGCCCGTCGCATACGCGCCCTGCGCCTGGTAGACGGACAGGCTGCCCTTGTGGTTGGCCGTGACCTGGCCCGACGCTTTCAGGTTGACGTTGGCAAAACCCAGCGCCAGGCGGTCGAAGGTGGCGACGCCGGCCGGCTGCGTGAAGGGGCCAAAGCCGAAATCGATGCGCTCCGTCTCCAGGTTCAGGGTGCCGCTGCCCGTACCGGCGCCATGCGCGATCACGTTGCCGGGCGCCGACAGGGCGCCGCCCCAGATCAGGTTAGCCGTGCGGATGGTCGCCACGGTATCGGCACCGCCCTGGCCATACATGGCCGGCGTGGTCAGCACCAGGCGCTCCAGGTTCGATTTTCCGCTGACTTTGTCGTAGGTGTCGAGCACCACGTCGCCATAGAAGTTGACGCTGTCGGCCGCGTTCAACATCAGCGCCTGCAGCGCCGGCGCGCCCGTGCTGGTGTCGCCGCGCAGCAAACGGTCCAGCAGCCCCTGGTTCAGGGTCAGGCCAGCGGGACGCGTGCCGCTGGCCTGGGCCGCCGCCAGCGCCTCGTTCGAGCCGATGTTGATGGCGCCCACGGCCAGGCTCAGGTTGCGCGTGCCGTAGCGGGCCGTGTCGTCGAGCTGGAAGCTGCCGCTGGTCGCCAGCAGCAAGGTGCCTTCCGAGTACAGGCTGGCCGTGCCGCTGCCCGCGCAAGCGTCGGCGCACATGCCGATGCGGATGCCGCCGCGCGTCGCACCGCTGACGGGCGCCACATTGAGCAAGCCGTTCGACGCGGCCAGCACGTGCACGTCCGGGCGGCTCTGGTAGATGAAGCCATCGTTGGCGTCGTAGGCGGCCTTGCCGCGTCCCAGGGTGTTGATGCCGGCGCCGGGCGCGATATCGATCACGCCGTCGCCCAGTTCAGAATTGCCCGGATCCTGGGCGACGAGGAATACTTCGGGCGCCGACAGGACGGCGCCGGCGCGCAGGTAAATGGCGCGCGCCGACTGGACGCCGAAATTCACGTAATTGCCGCCCTGGCCATATTCCACGGTGGGCGCATTGCCCACCACGATGCGCGCCGCGCCGATATTGTTCAGGCTGGAAGCGCGTATGCTGACCTGTTTCGCGTCACCGCTGGCCGGCGCGCCATCAGCGAGGAGCTCGATCTCGCCAGCGGAGGTATTGCTCGACATCAGCACCACGGTGCCGCCATAGCCGCCCTCGGCCGCGGCGAACTTGCCCGTGCCGTGGAACTGGAACGTCTCCAGGCCGCCGCCGGGCGCCAGGTTCAGCTTGAGCGTTTTCGCATCGGCCGGCAGCATCGCGCGGGGAATTCCCCGCGTTTGCGCATCGGCCAGGGCAAACGCGGCATAACCCATTTCGTTGTACTGGGAATACGTGCGCACGACCTTGGCCGGCGTGATGATCAGCTGGCTGGCCAGCGGCGCGCGGATATCCGTGCCGGCGATCGACAGGGTGCCGGGCGCGGCCCAGGAACCGTTGCGCAGCGGCTGCGCCAGCGTACCGGCGCTGCCCTGCCCCGCCAGGCCGTTCAGTTCCACGCGGAAGGCGCCCGGCAGCAAGGCGTAGGTCGACGGCATCAGGGTGTAGGTGCCGGCCGCCAGGCCAGGCACGCCGTTGCCTATCGTCACCTGCCGGCCGATGGCCGCATCGGCGGCGCCCGAAGGCGCTTGCGGCGCCTGCACACCGGGCACGATGGCGTACACGGGATTCGTTGCCAGCCCTGGCAGAATGAAACCGCCGTTCGCATTCACTTGCGCCAGCGGATGATAGCGCGCATCGGTGGAACCGCCGCGGCCCGCGATGAAGCCGGCGCCCGTCAGTTCGCCGCCGCCCGACAGGTCGAGCAGCGCGCCCGGCTGCACCTGCACGGCCACGCCGGCCATTTCCACGCCGACGCGCAAGCCACCCTGCGCATTGAAGCCGCCCACGCCCATGAAGGTGGCCAGCTTGCCATCCACGTTCCAGCTCTGGCCATCGACCGTGCCGCCATACGGCATGACCAGGCCGGCGCCGCTGACGGAGCTGATGCTGTTGGCCAGCAGATTGACGCTCAGGCTCTTGTCATTTTCATAGCGGGCCGCGCCGATCGCCAGGCGCCCCAGCGGTGCGCGCACCACGCCGCCCTGCTCGATATGCGCGGCCTCCAGTTCCAGCGAGCCGAAGGCGGAATACGGCATGGCCGGCAGACTATCCGTCGTGCGAGCGATGCGCAGGCTGCGCTCCGGGTCGTAGCCGAACGCTCCATCCGTGCGGCCATAACCGACGCGTACGGCGGCGCCAGCGCCCGTTTCCGGATACAACTGGGCTGCACTGAGGGTCATGTCGCCCGGCGAGGACAGCACCGTCGTCGCCTCCGCGCCGCCCCAGCCCAGCGGGGACAGCAGGAAGCGCAGGTCGCCGCGGCTGCTCAGGCGCACGTCGTCGGCAACGATATTGACGAGGCCACGCACGTCGATCAGGTCGCCCGCGATGCTGACCTGGCCAGCCATCGGCGACTCCCCGGCCGTGCCTGGCGTGACATAGAAATCCTTGCCGGCCGGCTTGATGCTGGCCAGGCGCACATACGGCGCCGTAACGCTGACCTTCGCGCCGGGCTTGCTGCCGGGTGTCAGCACGGGCGCGCCGTACAGCTGGAAGCTTTGCTGCAGATGCAGCGACACGTCGCCATCGAAGGAGGCGGCGCCCAGCAGGGCCAGGCTGCCGAAGCCGCCCGCTTCCACTTGCTCGACGGAAAAACGGCCGTGGCCGTACTGCAGCGTTGCCGCCGCATCCCGAGCGTTCACGTGTTCAGCCAGGTCGCTGGCGCCCTGGCGTTGCGTCACGGCCAGCTGGCGCCCCTGCAGCACCTTGTCCGTGGCCAGCACTTTCAGGTAGACGGGGGTGCCCGTGGCGACGGACAGGCTGCCGCCCGCCGCGCCCGCGCCGCCCGCCCGGGCCAGCAACAGGCCATCGAGGTACAAGCCATTGTTCGACGCCAGCGCGATGCTGCCGCCGGCGCTGGCCACGTCGATGGCCGCGCCGTTCACATCGAGCACCGCATGCGCGCCCGAAGCGTCCAGCACGGCGCCGTCGCGCACGACGACGAACAGGCTAGCCGCCGACGTGCTGCCCTGCGCATGGTCGATCTCGCCGCCGATGACGATGCTGCCGCCATCGAGCACCTTGCCGTAGCGCCGGCCCTGCACGTCCGTGGCCGTGACGGCGCGCGAGGCCACGTCGAGCACGGCATTTTCGCCTATCCACAGGGAGCGGCCATGGCCGGCCGCTTCCACCGCTTCGGACACATTCACGGCGACGCCCACGCCGCCGAGGCTGATCTTGCCGCCCCAGGCGTTCAGCCGCCCTTCCACCGTCAGCTGGCCCACGCTGGACAGCTTGATCGACTGGCCCGCATCGACATTCACCACGGCGCCCTTGCCGACCAGCAACTCGGCTCTGGCCATGTCGGCCGCATCGGACTGCACGTCGCCCACCTGCAGGGCCAGGCTGGCGCCCTTGCGCTGCGTCAAGGTGCCCTTGACGACGTTTTCCGTGACCTGTTCCGGCGTCCACAGGGCCAGTTTTTCATTGTCCACCACGCGCAGCACGGGCATGCGCACGTCAACCTGCGCGCCGTCCGCCACCGTCACGCCCTGCTTGCCGAGCAGGCTGTAGCTGGAAAAACCCTTGTCGAAGAAGTCGCCCTCCAGCTGCAGGGTACCTTTCTGTCCGGTATCGGCTTGGCCGACCAGGATCTTGTTGGCCTGCAATTCCAGCTTGCCGCCACCCGCCACGCCATGGCCGCGCACTTGCGCGCCCTCGCCCAGCACCAGGTCGGCTTCCGGCCCATAGCTGGCCAGGGCCACGTTGCCGCCCTTGCCGCCCTGCTGTTTCGCCTGCGACAGGATGGCCGCGCCCGAGCTCACGTCGATCAGACTGCCATTGCCGATGCGCACGTCGCCAAACGCGCGCAACGATACCGTGCCGCCGTTCAGGTAGGGCAAGCCGGCGGCGGCCAGCGGATCGCGCAGCACGTTGCTGAGCAGACCGCTCGTATCGAGACTCACGCCATCGGCCAGCAGCAACGTGCCCGGCGGCACGCCCGGATTGACGACAGTGTCAGCCATGCCCAGCGCGCCGATCTGGTTCAGCACATTGCCGGCCATGATGCTGCCGCCATGGCTGCGCAGGCTGCTATTGATGGCCACGTCCTTGCCGAACAGGGTGATGTTGCCGCCGTCGGCCACTTGCAGCGCGCTGTCGACGGTGATCGCGCCCTTGGCGGCGATGCGGATGGCGCCCAGTTGCTGATTGTTCAGCAAGCTGGTGTCAAGCAGCAGCCTGCCCTGGCGCTCCGGCTCCAGCGCGCCTGTCACATCGAGGCCGGCGGCGATGCCGTCCTGCACCCGCGTCAGGCGCACCTCGTCCATGACGGCCGACAGCGCATGCTGCAGCACGCCCGTGCGCTTGTCGAACATGGCCTGATACTGGCCGACGACCAGCTGGCCCCGCTGCGCTGCCGCCAGTTGCGACTGCTGGTAGCCGTCCAGCAGCGCCTGCGGCGCCTGGCTCTGGCGCTCGCCCTGGAAGACGTCGCCCGCAATCGCTCCTTCCAGCACGGCCGACCCCGTGGCCACCACCAGCTTGCCCGCGTCGCGGCCCACCGTGTAGCCGTTTTCCAGACGCTGTTGTGCGGCGATCAGGGGATTGGCGTAGAAAGCGCTGGCTTCCTTGCCCCAGCGCGCATGTTCTTCCTCGTAACCCTTGTACACGCCCGCGTACGGCAAGTCGGCCGGTGCGCTGCCCGCTTCGTACAGCTTGCCGTCCGCGCCTTTCAGCCAGGTCTGGCGCAACGCGCCCGTCTGCACGTCCAGGGTGCCGCCGGACAGGTTGATGCTGGAGCCAAGCTGCGTGACGACATCCTTGCCGCCGAAGCTGACGGTGCCGCCCTGCCCCATCCATTCGCTGACGGAGTGCCCCTGCGTGCCCAGATAACCGGCCACTTCCAGCAAGCCGCCGGCCGTGTACCAGCGGTCGCTGTCATAGCCATTCGTGCCCTTCGGTACGAACACGAGTTTGCGGCGGTCCACCCAGATGCTGTTGTTGATCAGGGCCTTGCCGTCGCGGTTGACGGGCGCATCGCGCTGCTCGTTGCCCTGCACGTTGATCTCGATATTGTTGGCCGCCATCGCCACCTTGACGCCGACGGCGCCGGACACGTCAAGCTGCGCCCCGTCGCGCAACAGGCTGCGGCTGGCCGCATTCACGGCGATCTGGCCGCCCGTGGCCAGGGTCAGCGAGTCGCCGATGAATTCCACCGTGCCGGCGCTGCCGATCTCGATGCGCGACTGGTCGCGGCGGTCATTGACGAGCGAGATATTCTGTTCCGCCGACACGGCCGGTCCGCGCATGGCGTCGCGCTGGCTGTCGAGCGCCATCGTCTTGCCGTCGTCCTCGACGAGGATGGCCGTGGTGGCGCCGCGTCCCACGGTGACGGCAGCGTCGCTGTCCAGGGCGTTGAGGTGGACCGTGCCGCGCGTGGCGGCCGTGGTGGTGGCGAGCAGCACGCCTTCCTGGCGCACGTCGCGGCCCGCCAGCGTGACATCGCCTTCACGCGCCTGTATCAGGCCCGTGTTGACGACCTTGCCCGCCGTGCTGCCGGCCGCGAACTGCGGCGTGACTTCGCTACCGCGCGTGGTCGACAGCGGATTGCCATCCGTGCCCACGCCCTTCTTGATGCTAAAACCGTCGCCGGCGGCCAGCAGGGCCTGGCCCTTGGGCGTATTGATCTCGCCCCCATTGTGGACCTCTGTCCCCAGCAGCATCACGTAACCACCGCCTTCCGTGCTGCCCTTGGGCGCATTGCTACTGACGCGCGCGCCGGCCTGCACCTGCACCTTGCCGGCGGCATCGGTGAACGTCGTGGCGCCGGCCGTGCCGGGGCTGTAGATGCCGTTTTTCTGGAATTGCGCGTCGCTGATGCGGGCCGCGGCCGCCACCAGGCTGCGCGTGTCGACCTGGCTCGTGCCCGTAAACACGATGCCGTTGCGGTTGACCAGCAGCACCGTGCCATCGGCCTTGATCTGGCCCTGGATCTGGCTGGGACGCGCCAGCGGATCGTTGACCCGGTTCAGCACGGCCCAGTCCTTCTGCTGCTGGAAGGTCAAGGTCGTGTCCTTGCCCACATTGAACGTTTCCCAGTTCAGGATGGCCTTGTCCGCCGTCTGCTGCACCACCACGGCCGTCTTGCCGTTCGCCACCGTCTGCACGGGACCCTGGGCATGGAGCCAGCCGGCCGTCAGGCTGTTGGTGTCGACCTGCAAGCCGCCCTGCGCCAGGCCGTTCGGCACGCTGGCGCCGCCGGCGGCCGCCTGGCGCGCCTGCGCCTGGGATGCTTGCTGCGCGGCGATGGCGCGCGCGGCCAGGTTCAGGTTGTTGAGCGAGCGCTGCAACTGCTGGTTCGCCTGCTGTTGCTGGCCGTCGGGACGGCTGCCCAGCGGCAGCGGCTGGCCATTCGGCAGGCGGCCCGAGTTGGCCGCCGTATTTTGCGCCGCGCCCTTGGCCGCGAACCAGCCGCCGCTGAACGCCTGCTGCGCGCGCGCCGGCGTGGCAAAGGCGCCCGCCATCAGCATGGTGGTCAGTGCGTATGCGAGCGGCGTGAGCCGCAAGCGGCTGCCCAGCGTGGAGGTACGCTGCGCGTCCGTGTCAACGTTTGGGACTGGGCGCTGGGCAGTGTGAAGCTTGGTCATGGCAATGGTTTCCTGGCTAGAGAGTAGGGAACGGAGCCTGGCGGTAGCGCAAGCGTCCATACCTCCATGACGTAGCTGGGCGGCGGAAGGGATAATGCTTTTTGAAAAATATTTTGATTCCCCTGCCGCAGGGAAACCAGGAATCAGCTGAGCAGCACGATGCCGCCCGGCAGGCTGGTCATTTGCGCGCCGTACAGGTCGCGTATCATCGCCAGCGCGCCGTCAGTTTGCCCGATGGAAAAACGCATGCGCACGAGGCGGCGGCCCAGCTCGGCATTGCGCAGCACCACCCGGCCGGGCCGGTAGCGGTTGATTTCATCGACGACATCGGCCAGCGGCTGGCCGGCAAACGACAGCGCGCCCGTGCGCCACGCGTTCGCTTCGCCCGTTGGAGCGGCCGTGGCCGCCT
>NZ_JABXFH010000065.1:0-23672 GCF_013372745.1 Janthinobacterium sp. BJB401
AGACTGTTGGCGGTTGTTGCCTGCGCGGGCCTGCTCGCGCCGCAGGCATGGGCTGCCGAGAAAATCGAATTCTGGACCTTCAGCATGAAGCCCAAATTCACGCCGTATTTCAATGCGGTGGTGGCGCGCTACGAGGCGCAAAATCCCGGCGTCAAGATCGAATGGATCGATTTTCCATGGGACGTCATCCAGACCAAGCTGGTCACGCGCATCGTGGCCGGCACGCCGCCCGCGCTGGTCAGCCTGAACGTGCCCTGGGCCGACGAATTCGCGCGCGACGGCTTGCTCACACAAGTCGATGGCCTGATCGCGGAGGCGCGCGCCAGCTACATTCCCAGCGCCCTGGCGGACTTGCGCTTCAAGGGCGGCACCTACGGTTTTCCCATGTACAGCAATGTCGCGGTGATCGCCTTCAATACCGCCATTTTCAAGCAGGCCGGCCTCACGCGCGGCCCCGCCAGCCTCGATGAACAGCTGGCGTTTGCGCGCCAGATCGCGCAACGCACGGGCAAGGCCGGCATCGCCCCCGCCCTCTCCAAAATTGACGGCCTGTTCATGCAGCAGGGCCTGGCCGTCATCACCAACAACCGCGCCGTCTTCAATTCGCCGCAGCACGTGGCGCTGGTGCAAAAGCTGGCCGATACCTACAAGGTCGGCGGCCTGCTGAAGGAAAGCCTGTTCGCCGAAGACAATTTCCCCGCCGTGATCGACGCCTACAAGGGCGGCCGCCTGGGCATGCTGCTGGCGCCGCCGACGGCCATGCAGCGCATCTGCGGCGATGCGAAAGACATCTACGCCATCACCGACGTGGCGCCCGCGCCGCTGGGCCCCACCGGCATCGCCGACGGCGGCTGGCTCGTGCATTTCGCCATTCCAAAAGGCGTACCGGCGCGCCAACTGCCATCGGTCGGCAAGTTCGCGCGCTTCCTGACGAACGACGAGAACCAGCTGGCCTTCGCCAAGCAGGCCAGCGTCTTTCCCACCACCGTGAAAGCGGCGGCCGATCCGTTTTTTCTGTCCACGCCGCAGAACGCGGGCGCGGCTGAAAAGGCGGTGGCCGCCGGCGCGCTGTCGATGGGCCACTCGCGCACCCTGTACGTGGCCGGCATCGACGATTACGACGAGTTGCGCCGCTCGCTGGTGAAAGCCGTCGAAGCAGGCGTGACGGGCAAGCAGAACGTGCAGCAGGCGCTGGACCAGGCCGTCGCCATCTGGAACCGCAAGCTGGCCACCCTGCCGCGCCACTGAGGACCCCATGAAACTCGCCCACCGCCATACCGTGCAAGCCTGGCTGTTCCTCGCCCCCGCCCTGCTGCTGCTGGCCGCCTTTTCCTTCTGGCCCGTCGGCTATGGCTCCGTGCTGGCGTTTACCGACTACAGCCTGATACGCGAGACGCGCTTCGTCGGCCTCGACAACTTCCGCTACATCTTCAACAACGAGATGTTCGTCTCGGGCCTGAAAAACTCGCTGATGTTTTTGCTGATGGTGCCCTTCGTGCAGGTGGGCGCCATCACCCTGGCCGTGCTGGTCAACAACCGCCTGCCCGGCATCCGTCTGTTCCGCGCCGCCTTCTACGTGCCCGTGGTGACCACCGTTTCCGTGGTCGGGATCATGTGGGGCTTCATGTTCCACGAACAGGGCGCGCTGAACTACGTGATGATGACGTTAAGGCTTGTGAATGCGCCCGTGGGCTGGCTGTCGAACGACAGCCTGGCCCTGTTTGCCGTGATGTTCGTCACCCTGTGGCGCGGCCTGGGCTGGTATATGGTGATGTATCTGGCGGCCCTGCAATCGATACCGTCGGACATGCAGGAAGCGGCCATGCTCGATGGCGCCAATCGCTGGCAGCGCTTCTGGAAGATCACCGTGCCGATGCTGCGCCCGACCATCATGCTGTGCTCCATCCTGTCCGTGCTGGCGGCCCTGAAGGCGTACCAGGAAGTCGACGTGCTGACGCAAGGCGGGCCCATGAACTCCACCTTCACGGCGCTGTACTACGCCTATGACCAGGGCCTCAAGCACTTGAAACTGCCGCGCGCGCTGGCGGCCAGCTTCGTCGTCTCGCTGTTCTGCATAGCCATCGCCCTGCTGTGCCTGCGCTACCTGAAACCGAAGCACCGCTAACCGGGACTGACCATGAAAAACCGCTCCCGCCCCCTGAAAACACGCCTGCACATCCTGGGCCACTATGCCGTGCTGTGCGCGATCGCCGTCGTCTGCGTCTTCCCGTTCTGGTGGACCCTGGTGACGGCCATTTCCACGCAAGGCAATATCTTTGCTTTTCCGCCCACCTTCTGGCCGAAGGCGCCGTCCTTGGCCAACTTCATCGAAGTGTTCAATGCGATCCCGATCTGGTCGTTCTTCAAGAACTCCGTGCTGATCGCCGTGTTTACCGTGTTCTGGAAGCTGCTGCTGTGTTCACTGGCCGCGTATCCGCTGGCGCGCCTGAAATTCCGCGGCCGCAAACTGGTGTTCGGCCTGATCCTGGCCACGCTGGTGCTGCCGTCCGAGGTCAACTTCCTCGTCAACTTCATCACCATCACGCAAATGAGCCTGGTCGACACCTACACGGGCGTAATCCTGCCCAACGTGGTGACGGCCGTGGCCATCTTGCTGCTCAAGCAGGCATTCGAGGAAGTGCCGCAAGACCTGATCGACGCGGCGCGTGTCGATGGCGCGTCCGAGTGGGTCATCTTCAGCCGCATCATGCTGCCCCTGATTACGCCATGGCTGGCCACCGTCGGCATCCTGACGGCCGTCGAATCGTGGAATGAATACATCTGGCCTTCCATCGTCATGAGCAAGCCCGATGAATTCCCGCTTTCTGTCGGCGTGCTGTACTTGCGCGGCACCTTCGGCAGCAGCACGCGCGTGATCGCGGCCGGCACCCTGATCACCATCGTGCCGACCCTGCTCGCCTTCCTGTTTACCCAACGCTTCTTCATGCGCGGCATGGACGGCGCAGTCAAATGAAAACGTCTCTCGATAAGGAAGCCTCCATGCACGACCAGCGCATCAGCATCAGCAAAAAAGTACGCAGCCCGATTTCCTGGGTGCCCACCTTGTACTTCGCCCAGGGCTTGCCGTTCTACGCCGTGGCCCTGGTGGCCGGCCTGATGTTCAAGAGCATGGGCGTGCCGAACGACCAGATCGCCCGCTGGACGGGCCTGATCGGCTTTGCCTGGGTCTTCAAGTCGCTGTGGAGCCCCTTCATGGAACTGGCATCGAGCAAGAAGACCATGGTGGTGCTGTTCCAGTTCCTTGGCGGCCTGAGCCTGGGCCTGATCGCGCTGGCCCTGCAAACGCCGCTGTGGTTCGCCGCCTGCATCGCCGTGCTGTTCGTCGCCGCGCTGGCCTCGTCGACGCACGACATCGTCTGCGACGGCCTGTATATCGCCAGCCTGTCGGACAAGCAGCAGGCGGCCTACGCGGGCTGGCAAGGCGCCTTCTTCAATGCGGGCAAGTTCATCTCGCTGGGCGGCCTGGTCATCCTGGCCGGCTACCTGGAGAAAAAAATCGGCATCAAGCCGGCATGGTCGGTGATCTTCCTGATCATCGGCGCCATGATGCTGTCGCTGGCCGCCTACCACCTGTGGGCCTTGCCGCAAGTGCGCAACGCGGCCGTGGCCGACAAGAGCGTGGCCGGCATCAGCCGCACCCTGTGGGACGTGCTGGTGGACTTCCTGAAAAAGCCCGGCATCTGGGGCATGATCGCCTTCATCATCCTGTTCCGCGCCGGCGAAGCGCAAGTGCAGACCATCGGCCCGCTGTTCCTGCGCGAAGCGCGCGAACTGGGCGGCCTGGGCCTGTCGACGACGGAAGTGGGCGCCGTGTACGGCACCGCCGGTACCGTCGCGTTCCTGCTGGGCAGCATCGGCGGCGGCTACTTCACTTCCTGGCTGGGCCTCAAGCGCGCCATGTTCTTCCTGATCCTGGCCATGAACTTGCCGAACCTGGTGTTCTATTACCTGAGCCACAGCATGCCGACCGACCTGACCCTGATCACGGCCGCGCTCAGCGTGGAGATGTTCGGCTATGGCTTCGGCTTCGTCGGCCTGATCCTGTTCATGATGCAGGTCGTCTCCGTCGGCAAATACCAGACGGCCCACTATGCGTTCGCCACCGGCGTGATGCAGCTCGGTTCCGTGCTGTTCAAGATGATCAGCGGCGACATCCAGACGGCGCTCGGCTACAAGACTTTCTTCCTGTGGGTGCTGGTGTCGGCCGTGCCCGTATTGATCCTGTCGCGCTTCATGCGCATCGGCCCGAAGGAGTCCTCCGACCCATCTGACGCCGGCGCCACGTCCGCGCCGGCCAGCGCAAGCTAGGAATCGCACAGTCCATGGCACACATCGCATTAAAGAACATCGTCAAGCTGTACGACGACAAGCACCAGGTCATCCACGGCATCGACCTCGATATCCGCGACGGCGAATTCGTCGTCTTCGTGGGGCCGTCCGGTTGCGGCAAATCGACCCTGCTGCGCATGATCGCCGGGCTGGAAGACATCACGGATGGCGAGCTGCATATCGGCGGCAAGCTGGCCAACGATATCGCGCCGGCCGAGCGGGGCCTGGCCATGGTTTTCCAGAGCTACGCCCTGTACCCGCACATGACGGTGTACGAGAACATGGCCTTCGCCCTGAGTCTGGCCGGGCACAAGAAGGCCGAGGTGCGCGCCGCCGTCGAGCGCGCGGCCGACATCCTGCAGATCACGCCGCTGTTGAAACGCAAGCCGAAGGACCTGTCGGGCGGCCAGCGCCAGCGCGTGGCCATCGGCCGCGCCATCGTGCGCAAGCCCAAGGTCTTCCTGTTCGACGAGCCGCTGTCGAACCTCGATGCATCGTTGCGCGTGCAGATGCGCGTGGAGATTTCGCGCCTGCACCAGGAACTGAAAACCACCATGATCTACGTCACGCACGACCAGGTCGAGGCCATGACCCTGGGCGAGCGCATCGTCGTCTTCAACGGCGGGCGCATCGAGCAAGTGGGCAGTCCGCACGAGTTGTACAACAATCCCGGCAACCTGTTCGTGGCCGGCTTCCTCGGCGCGCCGAAGATGAACTTCGTCGCTTGCGAGGCCGTCGCCAGCGGCCCCGGCTCGGTGGCCGTGCGCCTGCCCGGCGGCGCCGTCATCGACGTCGAAGCGCAGGGCGAAACCGTGGCGCCGGGCGACCAGCTGACCCTGGGCGTGCGCGCCGAACATGTCAGCCTGCGGCACGCGAACGATGCAGGCGACAACGTGGTCGACGCGGCCGTCAGCCATGTCGAATACCTGGGCGACGTGGCCATCGTGTACGCCAGCATGCCGGGCGTGAACGAGATGCTGGCCGAAATGCTGGCCGTTAAGCTGCCGGCCGAGGAAGGCATGCGCCAGGCGGGCGACGCCATGCGCCTGCATCTGCCGCCGCAGCGCTGCCTGCTGTTCGATGCAAAAGGGCAAGCCCTGGCGCGCACGTTTGCCGCACCCGCTCAGCCGTTTATGTGACAATAGCCGTTTTGTATCATGCCGCTTCTGTTTGACTTGTGCACACAGACTGGCAGAATGATGTTTTTTCGAGCTTCCTTGCCCCTCTGGCAAAGCCACTGCACGATGTTGCGGCTGCCAGTGCAGGTGCGTATTTTTGTTATTGATTGAAGGATAACCCATGTCCCAATTCCGTCTTGCCCGTCTTAGTCTGCTCCTGGCCGCCATCGGCCTCAATGTCCTGCCATCCCTGTCGCACGCCCAGGATGCCAAGCCAGCCGCCGCCGCTGCCGCACCGGCCGACTCGGTGCGCCCTGAAGTGTTCAAGCTGCTCGATCCGACCGTCGTGAAGGCATCGATGGATGCCAAGAACTACGCCGACGTGCAAAGCCGCATCGACCAGGCTGCCGCCATTCCGGCCCTGACGCCGTATGAAACGTTCGTGCTGAACCGCCTGCGCGTGGCGCTGGCCTCGACCACCAACAATGCGCCGATGGCCATGACGGCGCTGGAAGCGGTGATCGAATCGGGCAAGCTGGACAAGAAATCGGAAGGCGACTTCATCCAGGCACTGGCGAACTACCACTACAACGCCAAGGATTACCCGAACGCCATCAAATGGTTCACCCGTTACCAGACAGCAACGGGCGACGTGGCCACCGTGCGTCCCTACATCATCCGCGCCTATTACTTCAGCAACGATTTCGCGCGCGCCAAGCAGGAACTGATGGCCGACGTGACGGCCAAGCAGCAAGCGGGCAAGACGCCGAGCATCGAAGAACTGCAGTTGCTGGCCAACACGGGTTCGAAAAGCAAGGATCCGGCCACCTACCTGATCGCCATGGAAAACCTGGTGCGCTACTACCCGTCGGACGACTACTGGAGCGACCTGCTGGGCCGCCTGCAAGGCAAGGCCGGTTATTCGGACCGCTTCGCCCTGGACGTGCTGCGCCTGCAATTCCAGGCCGTCGGCACCATGCCGCCACAGGACTACAGCGACATGGCTGAAATCGCCTTGCAGAACGCCTTCCCGACGGAAGCGAAAAAAGTCCTCGACGCCGGCTTTGCCAAAGGCGTGCTGGGCACGGGCGCGAATGCCGCCAAGCACAAGAAACTGCGCGACCAGGCCAGCAAGGCTGCCGCCGACGATGCGAAAAACATCGCCAGCGGCGAAGCCTCGGCCATGAAGAGCAAGGATGGCACAGGCTTGATCAACCTCGGCTACGCCTTCGTGACGATGGACCAGTTCGACAAAGGTATCGACCTGATCCAGAAAGGCATCGCCAAGGGCGGCCTGAAGCGCGTTGAAGACGCCAAGCTGCGCCTCGGCTATTCCTACGCCATGGCCGGCAAGAAAGACGACGCCATCAAGGTGCTGGAAACGGTCAAGGGCGGCGACGGCGTGGGCGATCTGGCCCGCTACTGGATCCTGTGGCTGAACCGTCCTGCCACGGCAGCGGCACCGGCAGCAGCGGCAGCAGCGGCGCAGTAATTTCCGCTCCCGGCAGCACACGCAAGGCGGTTCCCGGCTCAGGCCGGGGCTGCTTTTTTTTCGACCTTTTTTCCTCCTTCCATGCCGCCAGCCACTGTCGCCACTGCCACCGCCGCCGAACGATTGACCAGCCTGGACGCCTTTCGCGGCTTCGTGATCGTCACCATGATCTGGGTCAACTACCTGGCCGGCATGCCCGGCATTGCCTGGTGGCTCGAACATGCGGGGCCGCGCGCCGACGGCATCACCGTGCCCGACCTGGTCTTTCCCGGCTTCCTGTTCATGGTCGGCATGGCCATTCCGCTGGCCTTGCAGCGCCATTGCGGCAACGTCACGCCAGCCTTGCTGGGGCGCCTGCTGTGGCGCTCCGCCAGCCTGATGCTGGCCGGCGTGGTGCTGGCGAATGCCTACCGCTACGATGCGCAGGCGGCGCTGCTGCCGCACGCCGTCTATGTCCTGTTGTTTTATATGGCCATGATCCTGCTGTGGCGCCAGGGCGCGGGCAAGCTGGAACTGGCCGCGGGCGGCATCCTGATGCTGTTCCTGCTGGCGACGTTTCGCGGCGAATTGAATGCGGAGTTTTCCAGCACCTGGCTGCAACCGTCATGGTGGGGCATCCTCGGCATGATCGGCTGGGCGTATCTGCTGTGCAGCCTGCTGTACCTGGCGTGCCAGGGCAGCGGCACGGCGCTGATGGGCGTGTTTGCCCTGCTGATCGCGCTGTACATGGGCGGCACGGCGGGCAGCCTGGATTTCCTGCCGGCGGGTATCAACGGGTTTGTCAACGTGCCGCAAGTGCTCGGTTCGACGGCGGCCAATGTGCTGGCCGGCACCCTGGTGGGCCAGCTGTTCCTGCGCGGCGCCGCGCTGAGCCATGGGCAACGCATCCGTTTCATGGCGTGGTTCGCGCTGGGACTGTTCGCTGCCGGCCTGCTGCTGCGGCCGTATCACCACATCAACAAGATCGCGGCAACGGAATCCTACACGCTCGTGTGCAGCGCCATCATCCTGGCCCTGTTCCTCGTGTTTTATGTCGTCATCGACGTGTGGCGCTGGCGCGCCTGGGCAGTGGTGCTCTTGCCTGCCGGAACAAATGCCCTGTTCGCCTACATCGTGCCCGACCTGTGGCAGCAACTGGCGGCCGTGATGCACCTGCCGCGCTTCTGGTGGCCGTATCTTGAAACGGGCGGCACGGCCGGCCTGTGGAATGCCGCCGCCGTCACCGCCCTGATGCTGCTCTTCACCGCCCTGGCCACACGTCACGGCCTGAAGCTGAAGTTCTAGACTTTGATGTATATCTTGCGCTTGTCCATGCCGTAGGCAATCAGCCAGCACAACAGCATGAAGCTGACGGCAAACAGCATGGACCCCACGCGCGCCGGCGCCCAGCCCGTAAACCAGTGCGTGTACAGCCACTGGTACAGGTTGCCGCCGCCGATGCGCACGGTAAACGCGATGATCACCAGCACTTCCGACACCAGGTAAATGAAGAGCGTGTTCTTGCCGAAGACTTCAAAGAAATACGTCCAGCCAGTCATTTGACGTACGTCAATGATGTACATCAGCAGCGCCAGCAGCAGCAAGTCCAGGCCAATACCCAGCATCACGTAAGAGCTGGTCCACAGCTTCTTGTTGATCGGAAACACTTCATTCCAGCACAGGGCCACGGCCACGCAGATGACGCCAGCCACGGCCAGCTGATACAGGCTCGAACGCAGCTGCGCCGGCGCCGTCTGGCGCAGGAAACTGCCCGCCAGATAGCCGGCAATCACATTGACGATAGCAGGCAAACTGCCGAGGATGCCTTCCGGGTCGAAGGCGATGCCTTCACCGTGGTACAAATGGCTGTCGCCCAGCAAGATCAGATCGAGCTTGGCGGGCACGTTGCCGTGCAGGCTGTAGTCGCCAAAGCATGCCAGGATGGCCCAGTAGCCGAGCAAGGCGCACGCGCAAAAGACCAGCGCGCCGCGCGTCTTCCAGTAATGCAGGATCAGGGCGGCGGCCAGGTAGCATACGGCGATGCGCTGCAGCACGCCGGGGATGCGCGTGTGCGACAGCGGCGACCAGGCGAACTGGCCCGCATCGTCGAGCTTGAAGAAAGGGAACCAGTACAGCAGGAAGCCCAGTAAAAAAATCAGCGCGCTGCGCTTGCACAGCCTGGCCAGCACGGCGCCATGGCCCAGATGTTCATATTTCCCCAACGCAAACGCCAGCGCATTGCCGACGACAAACAAAAAGCTGGGGAAGACCAGGTCCGTGAGGGTAAAACCATGCCATTCGGCATGCAGGAACGGCGCATACACGCTGCCCCAGTCGCCCGGCGTATTGACGACGATCATCAGTGCGACGGTCAGGCCGCGCAGGACGTCGAGGGCGAGGTAGCGCTGGTTCATGGCTGCGCCCCCTTCAGGATGGGCGCCATGGCCGTACCCAGCACATGCTGCGCATCGCCGCTCAATTCCCAGAACATGCCGCCACGCAAGCCCTTGTCACGGATATAGCGCACTTTATGCGCCACAGATTGCGCATCTTCATAGCTGATGAACACGCCGCTGTCGCGGTTGTACAGATACGGTACTTGCGACGCGGCATTCCAATGGCGCTGGAAGCCCCGCGCGCCCTCGCCCTCGGCCAGGTAGCCTTGCTCCTGCAGATACCGGTAAGTAAATGTCGGCGTAGCGTCGTTGCCGCTGGCGGCGCCCTCGCAAGGTTGGTACAAGCCATCGCCGCGAGGACCGGCGGCGCACTGCTTCCAGCCATAGCCATAAAAGGGCACGCCCAGCACCAGCTTGGCGGCAGGCACGCCGGCGCGCAGGAAGCGCGTCACGGTGGCGTCCGCATACAGCTGCTTGTCGCGCTGCGGGTCGGCGGGGTCGGCATGCAGGGGCGCCAGCTGGCCACTCTCGGCATCCCACACGCCGCGGTAGTCATACGTCATCAGGTTGATCCAGTCCAGCTGCGCCGCCAGGCGGACGATCCAGCCGGGCGAAGCGTCGCTGTCGTCGCTCAGGCTGGCATGCGCGCCGGCGGCGATGGTGATCAGGTAATGGCGGCCGGCATCCTGCTTGCCGGCCTGCTCGAAGGCGCTGCGCAGTTCGCTCGCGAGGCGCACATAGTTTTCCTTGTCGTCGGCGCGATGGCAGAGCTTGCCTTCGATACAGGGAATCCCCCCCGTGGCCGGATGTTCCCAGTCGATATCGACGCCATCGAGGCCATGCCGGCGTACCAGTTCCAGCGCGGAGGCGATGAACGCCTGGCGTGCGGCCGGCGTGGCGGCCACGTCCGAAAAGCGGTTCGACCAGATCCAGCCGCCCACCGACAGCAGGACGCGCAACCGCGGATGACTTTGCTTGAGCGCATTGAGCTTGCGCAAGTTGCCGGCATCGGCTTGCGGCGCCGGCAGGACGATGCTGCCATTGGCCGGCCGGGACGGCTGGCCCTGCGCATCCAGGCAGGCGCTCACGCCGCCGCCCTCGGGCGCCGGGTTGCCATGTTCGCCATCCCAGCAGATGTCGGCGAACGCGTACTGGATCAGGCTGACATTGCCAGCGCGAATATTGTGCTCGGTAACGGGAAAATCGGCCGATTTCCAGCCGGGATAATACGCCACCACTTCCGGCGCGAAAACCGGCGCGGCAGGAGCGGAAGGACTGGCGGAGGCGGCGGCCAGTGGCAGTGCGCAGGCGAAGCAAGCCAGCATTGCGTGTAATGTCATCGGAGGTATCCCACCCTATAAAAAATCCATCTTGCAATAAAAAAATGGCGGAGCCAGCTACGCTCCGCCATTGTCATGCCATCCCGGGTGTCCGCCGGGAGGCATTAACCAAGTAAAACGTCTTACATCTTGCCACGCAGGCCGAAGAATACCTGGCGGCCATTCTTGTAGAACGCGCGCGGCTGGTCTTTGGTCGATGCATACGATTTCAACAGCGGATTGTTCAAGTCCTTGCCTTCCAGCGACAGGGTCAGGAACTCGTTGATGTTGTAGTTGACGGAAGCCGAAACGGTGGCGACGTCATCCTGGTAAATGGCGCTCTTGCGATCCAGGCCGTTCAGGAAGGCGGAACGGAAGCTGTAGTTCAGGCGCGCGCTCCATTTGGCATTTTCAAAGAAGCCCGACAGGTTGTACGAGTTCTTCGACGTGCCGACCATATCGCAGTTGCCTTCATCGGCGCACGCCGATTTTGGCGCCGCTTGCGTTTCCTTGCCGTCAGCATAGGTGTAGTTGGCGCTGAAGCCGAAACCATTGCTCAGGTCCTGGGTGTACTGCAGTTCCACGCCACGCACGCGCGCCTTGGTATTGACGGCGGCGCTCATGTTGTAGTTGGTTACGCGGCCGAGAGTCGTGTTGTAGTACTGCGCCACCGACGAGCCGTAGGTGACATACGAACCCAGTTTCATCTGATACAGGTTCACGGCGATCAGCGACTTCGGCATGAAGTACCATTCCACGCCCGCATCGACGTTGTTCGACATGATCGGCTTCAGGTTCGGATTGCCGCCGGAACCGGACATCGTCAAGTCGTTCAGGCTCAAGGCACCCAGTGCGCCAAAGTCAGGACGCGCCATGGTGCGGCTGGCCGCGCCGCGCAACACGACATTCTTCGCCAGGTCCGTGCGCAAGTTCACGCTCGGCAGGAAGTTATTGTAGGTATTCGAGGTGAGGGTTGGTTTCCACACGGTGTTCGGCGATGCATTGGCCACGTCGATCTCGGTCTTGACATAACGCACACCGAAGTTACCTTGCACGTCGGCAAAGTTCAGGTCACCCATGACGTAGGCGGCATTGGCCTTTTCCGTCATCTGGAATTCGCCCTGGTAAGCATGCCTGTCGTACGTCACGTACTTGTCGCCCCACTCCTTCATCGAGGAACCGCTGAAGGTCCAGGGATTCTGCAGCACGTTGGCCAGGGGACTGGTCGGGAAACGCGTCAAGCCTTTCGGCGCATTCTCCAGCAGGCCGGCGCCCGCTCCATAGGTGCCTTCGAGCGCGGTCAGGGAACGGTCATGCTTGGCGGTACGCAGGCCAAAACGGATGGTCGGCACGGCATCCCATACGGTGCTGTAGGCACCGTCGACCTGGCCATAGTTTTCCTTGTCACGCGTGGTGGTGTCCGTTGCCCAACCGGTGAAGAACGGGGCGCCGGTGCGCGGATTCAAGGTCGCGGCATTGTCGATGACGACATTGGCCGGCGCATCGGTGCCATGCATGGTCAGACTGCTGCCCGAATAGGCCAGCCAGCCTTCATACGCGTAGTCGCGGGCGTGGCCTGTGCCGCGCGTGGTACCGACCTGGCCAGTAAACTTCAGGTTGGCGTTGGCGCGGTACTTGAAGTTAAAGTCGACAAATTTCGAATCGCTGTAGGAACCTGGACGGGCAATGATGTCCTGCACCGAGGCGCCCATTTCCGAGCAATCGGCAACTGGGCACTTCGACGGGAAGGCGATCGACGTAATCGTGTTGCCCTTGAGCGTGTACGACGACGGGATGGCGCCGCCCACGTTGCTCCAGTTATTCGACAGGACCTGATACGGCGCCAGCATGAAGTTGGTATTGACGTTGTCCGCATCGAGGCGGGTGTAGAAGCCGTTGACGTTGAAGCTCAGGTCGTTCGATACCTTGTATTCGATGTCCAGCGAGCCGCCCTTGCGCTGGCGCTTCTGCTCAAACAGCGATGAACCGGTCAGGAATGACAAAGACTTGCCAGCGATTGAAGGATTGGCGGCAATCCAGGCTTTCGCATTCGTGTCGTCAAGCTTTTCCCACCACAGGAATTCCTGGCCCTGGCGGCGCAAGGTGCGTTTTTCGTTAAACACCTGCAGCAAGATGCCCAGGTCGTTGGCGTCGTTTTTCCAGTTGATCAAGCCGCTGACTTGCGCATCGGTTTTCTTGGACGATTCCGTGTAAGCGCCTTCAATCGAACCCATCAGGGTCAGATTCTTCTTGAAGCTCAAGGGCTTGCGGGTTTCGATATTGACATTGCCGGCGGCGCCGCCTTCGATCAGGTCCGCTTGCGAGCTTTTGTGTACGGTCACGCGGCCGATCAGCTCGGACGGGAACATGGAGTAGCTGACGCTGCGGCCGCCGTTCGTGATATTCGAGATATACCAGTCGCCGCTCGACACGGTGTGGCCGTTCAGGGTGGTCAAGGTCAGGTTCGACGGCGTGCCTTTCAGGCTGACGCGGTCATTGTCGCCAAAGCCGCCTTCGGAGCCGCCTGCCGTGGCGACGGACACGCCAGGGATGCGCTGCAGCGAATCGGCAACGCTCTTGTCCGGCATCTTGCCCACGTCTTCGGCCGTGACGACTTCGACCAGGGAGTCGGAATTACGCTTTTGATTCAGCGACTGGGCCATTGCGGCGCGCACGCCGGTTACCACCACAACACTTGAATCCGGCTGCACTGCTTCCTGCGCCTGGGCGGCAAAACTCGCACCCAGTACCATCAACCCCACGGCTGCCGCGATAGGCGTCAGGCGCGTTACACCGCTAGCTGTCAAATTGCGTTTCATGTACTCCCCCTTGATTTAGGCTCCAGGATTGGAACCTTTTCATTTTTAATGTAGGTCTTCTTTCCAGCCCGCCCACTCTCGCCGGCATGCTGCAGACCCTTCGGCACAACCACTTACAAAACCAATTCAACGCCAATATACTACTATCCAATACCAGAACACTACCAGTTGCAACTTTTTTTTTATAACGTTGCTTGAATCACACAGACCACTTTATCGAAATCAATCCGTAGCCCGTATGAGCAGGCTAAATGCCGGCGAAGCCAGGCATAAATTGCTGGCCTGATAATTCAAATTGGTTTTATAACGGCCTTTTTTGGTATTATCCAGCGACACAAAACAGATACAGAGCGCGTCTGCAACGCGCCGTAACGGAGACCCTCAGCGTATGACCACCCTGGCTCACATCATGCAAGGCCTGGGGCAGACGAGTAGCCTGCCCCTGTACCAGCAACTGCAGCGCGCGCTGCGCGAAGCGATCGACAAGCGCATCCTCGGCCCCGAGGAAGCCCTGCCGGCCGAGCGCCAGCTGGCCAGCGACCTGTCCGTCTCGCGCATCACCGTGCGCAAGGCCATCGATGGCCTCGTCAACGAGGGCTTGCTGGTGCGGCGCCCCGGCTCGGGCAATTTCATCAATACGCGCATCGAGAAAAATTTCGCCAAGCTGACCTCGTTTTCCGAGGACATGCGGGCGCGCGGACGCACGCCGCGCAGCGTGTGGCTCAAGCGCGCGGAGGGCACCGTCACGCCGGAAGAAGCCTTGCGCCTGCGGCTGTCGCCGGGCGCGCCCGTGTACCGCTTTCACCGCATCCGCTATGCGGACGAGATACCGATGTGCCTGGAGTACGCGACCATCGTCGCCAGTTGCCTGCCGGCGCTCGACGCAGTCGACGTATCGATGTATGACGCGCTGGAACAGGCCGGCAACCGGCCCGTGCGCGCCTTGCAGCGGCTCAGCGCGCTTTTGTTGACGGGGGAACAGGCCAGCCTGTTGCAGGCGGAGGAAGGCGACGCGGGCTTGTCGGTGGAAAGGCTGGGCTTTTTGCGCGATGGCCGCGCCGTGGAATTTTGCCGCTCCTACTTCCGCGGCGATATGTATGACTTCGTGGCAGAATTAAGTACCAATTAATACCAGCTGCCCGAATTTCTCAATACCAGATAACACCACTTATTGCAGTGCAATATATATGCCGGTATCGCGCCGAATATATGCACGGCGATGGTGCAATCATCGGCGGTGATTATGTGGCTGCCTGCGCGGAATATAAAATAAGGCCGTGCAATACGGTTTTGCGCATTGCAACAAAACAGAGCCTTATGAATCAGGCAGCGGGCGCGGCGCGGCGGCCCATACACAGCAGGAGCACGCTTAGCACCACGCACAGCCAGCCGAATAGCGGCCCCAGCCATCCAGCCCACGTGGCAATAGATGGCGGCGCCGGCAGCGGCGCCAGCAAGGTGCTGCCCGGCATGGCGCTGCTGGCCCGTTCCGCCAGCACGCGGCCATACGCATCGCTGACTGTCAGCTCGCCCTCGCGCGCCGCGCGCACCACGGCGTAACCGTTTTCCACGCCGCGCACGACCGTCATGCGCGCGCCCATCCAGGCGTCCAGCTGAAAATCCCAGGCCGGCACCAGCATCGCCTGTGCCCCGGCTGCGCCATACGCCTGCCCCAGGGAGGCAAAATGCATGTCCTTGCAGATGGCCAGGCCCATGGCCTGCCCCGCCACCGGCTGCACGGCATACGCGCTGCCGGCAAGAAACTCGCGTTCGGGCGGCGCCAGATGCTGTTTCTGATAGCTGACGGGCGCGGCACCATCGGGCGCGAACAGCCAGGCCAGGTTGCGTCGGCCGGCGGCGTCCTGCACACCGATCCCCACGGTGATCCACGCGCCCGTGCCGCGCGCCAGCGCCTGGAAACGCTGCCGCACGGCGTCCGCCTGCGCGGGCGCCAGCACGGCGATCTTTTCAGGCAGCAGCACCAGCGTGGCGCCCTGCCCGGCCAGCGCTTCGACGTGGCGCGCGTACTGGTCCCAGATGGCTTGCGCGCGCGCCGGCGGCGTGGCCGGGCCGATAAAGTCATCGATGGCCACCAGCCCCGCCAGCGGGCCGGTCGGCGCAGGGGCGCCGTGCACGCGCCAGGCGCCACCGGCCCACGCGGCCGCCAGCAGCAGCACGGCTGTGCTCGCCGCTGGCACATACGCGCGGCCCCCGGCCAGCAGCAAGGCCAGCGCGGATGGCACCAGGCACAGCAAGAAAAGCAGGCCAGGCACGCCGGCCAGGGCCGCCACCTGCAACACGGCAATATTATCGGCTTGCGAATACGCGAGGCTGCCCCAGTTACCGTCCGGCAGCAATGCGGCCATCAGGGTATCGATGGCGACCCACAGCGCGGGATACGCCAGCACCGTCCAGCTTGCCCTGTAGCGCAGCACGACGCGCCGCGTGGCCAGTACCACCAGCAGCCACAGCAGTGCCTTGACGGCGATCGCGGCCAGCACGGCCGGCAAAGGCATCAGCAGGCGGAAATAGGCAAGGTTCGACGACAAGCCGAGCACGGCGGCCAGGAACGTCATCCAGGCCGCATCGCGGCGCGACGAGCGCAGGGCCAGCCACAGCACGGGCAGCGGCGCGCACCAGGCCAGCGGGCCCAGCGGCTGCGGTCCCAGCACCCAGTACAAAGGCACGCCGGCCGCCAGCGCGGCGGCGATTTGCAACAGGCGCTGGCGCAACGCGGTGCCGCCGGCAAACAGGGCCGGCGCAGACAAGGTATTGGACAAGGTATTGAGCATGCTCATGCTTTCAAGGGGAGCCAGATTTCTACGCCGCCGATGCCGCTGGCGGGGTCGAACTGCTGGTCGTAGCGTTCAAAATCGGGCGCGTCGGCCACTTCCAGACCGGACTGGGGCAGCCACTCGTTCCACACCGTATGCCAGGTGGCGCGGATGGTGGAAATGTGGCCGCGGTGATGAAACACGGCATAGCGCCGCGGCGCGATGCGCAGCCGCATCCAGCCCTCGGGGGCCTGGGAAAAGTCGCTCACCGGCATGGCGCACAGGTAATCGAAATTGCCCGCCTCGTCATTATTGCAGCACACGCCATACACCAGCTGGCCGGGCGCCGCATGGGGCAGGAAGCGCTGCCACAGGGCGGGGATGCCGGCAGCCGTTTCGGCGCGATAACGTTCGACGAGGCCGGCCAGCAGCAAGGCGGGCCCCTGCTCGAAACGCGGCGCTTCCAGGGCCACGCCAGGCGCCACATCCATTTTGATGGCGTCCACCAGCGCGAGGTTGGCGACGTGGCGCTGGGCCCGCACCTTTTCCGGCGTGATCTGGAACTGGTCGCGGAAGGCCCGCGTAAATGCCTCGTGGGAACTGTAGCCGGCCTGCAGCGCGACGGCGAGGATGTCTTGCGCGCCCTGCGCCAGCGCGCGGGCCGCCTCGCTGAGCCGGCGCGCCCGCACATAGCGCATCACGGAGTGGCCCGTGGCCAGGCCAAACGCGCGCGTCAGGTGACACGGCGAGGCGCCGCCCACGTGGGCGATATCGCCGAGCGAAATATTTTGCGCATAATGCGATTCGATATACCAGAGTGCCTTGGCCAGAGTGTGCATGGACGCTTCCCGTTGAACGAGCAGCGACTGTAGCATTTTCAGGCAGGCGTGACTTGACCGGAATTGCGCAATACAGGCTTACTTTCTGGTGCGCTTTTCGTACACCAGCTGGCCGCTGCTGATACGGGCCAGCTCGGCCATCTCCTGGGCCAGGAAGGCCAGCAGGTCGTCGATGCTGACGACGCCGGAGAGCGCGCCCAGGCTATTGACCACGGGCAGGCGCCGGATGCCGTTGACGCGCATGCGTTCGATGATGTCGTAGACGTCTTCGTCTTCGCTGGCCGTGAGCAGCTGCGCGCTCATGATGTCGCCCACCAGCAGGCTGGCGGGGTCGAGGCCCAGGGCGATGACGGAAATGACGATGTCGCGGTCGGTGAGGATGCCGATGGGGACGCGCTCGCCGTTCGGCTGTTCGGCCACGATCAGGTCGCCCACGTGGTGCTGGCGCATCAGCAGCGCCGCGTCTTGCACGCTGGTGTCACGCTGGCAATGGATGGTGTGCAGGGTACAGATGTCGCCGATACGCATGTCGCCACTCCGTTTGAGGCAGAGTGTCCACGCTACGCCAGCCCGCCGTGGCGGGTTTGAGGCACATCAATGAAACGAGTCTTACTTTTCTTCGGGGGGCGGCAGGAAGCAGGCTTCGACGATTTGCAGGTCGTTATCCTTGGCAAATTCGCGCACGAAGTGAAACGCCATCGGCTCGATCTCGCGCAACTTCGTGTTGACCACCACCGACTTGACGCCATTGACGACGGTCGGGCGCACGTAGGGCGAATACTGGAGGTGCGCATTGCGCCCGCCACCTTCGGGATTGAAACAGGACATCACTCCACAAAGGCGCTCGGCCCAATCGCTGGGTCGGAATTGCTTGCCATTGCTGGTGAGACCAAGGATGAAGAACTCGTCTGAGAGTTCCCCTGTTTTTTGAGATAACTCGGCCATGTGGCTTGTCGGGACTGGATTGCGTGAATGGCCCCGGCGGGTAAGCCGGGCTGGTAGTCAACTACGTTTGCTGCGGTAAGCCAGTATTATATCTTATAGAAGACTTGGGTTCTACCTCGATCTGCCCTGACGATGCAAACAGGGGCCGGCACGCCTAACGCGCCAGCCCCTATTTTAACCTTGTTCCACGCGCAAGGCGCATGGATGGCGCGTGTGCGCCCGCGTCAGCCGAGGAAAACGGCGCCCGACATCAACAACAGCAGCAGCATCCACAGCAGCAAGGCGCGCCAGACGAGGCCCACCGTGCTCTGCAAGGCGCGCGCGCCCGGCTCTTCGCCTGGCAGGATATCGCTTTCGCTGTCGCTGTCATCGACGGCCATGTCCGGCGTGACGAGCACGCGGGCCGCCGTTTCCGCTGGCGTACCCAGGCGTACGCCCATGGCGCCGCCGCCGGCCGTCAGGATGATGCCGATGGCCTCGTCCTGCCAGCGCTGGGCGAAATTGCGCCAGGCATAGATGGCATCCTCGAAATTGCCGACCACGGCAAACGCCACGGCCGTCAGGCGCACGGGGATCCAGTCGATCCAGTAAAAGGCGCGCGCGGCGAACTGGCCGAACGCTTCATTGCGCATGTGCTCGGGCTCGTTCCAGGCGCGCGCCAGGTATTCGGCCACGCGGTACATCACGGCGCAGGCAGGGCCCACCGGCATCAGGAACCAGAAGAACACGCCAAACACATTGCGATGCGTCGTGATCAGGGCTTTTTCCACGGCGATGCGGGCGATCTCGCTCGCTTCCATGCCTACCGTGTCGAGTTTGGTCCACTCGCCCAGCAAGGTGCGCGCGGACGCTTCGTCGCCGGCGCTCAGGGCCAGCTGGATCGAGGTGAAGTAATGGCTGTAATGGCGGAAGCCCAGGGTCAGGTAGACGATGAGGACGTTCCAGACGAAGGCCAGGGGGGTCAGCTGGTAATACCGCAAGAGCCAGTACACGCCTGCCGTCGGCACCATCAACGCGCCGATCATGAGGAACCAGCCCATGCGGCCATGGTTGGCGTGGCCGGCATTGAACCAGGTCTCCATGCGCATTGCCAGGCTCTTGATTTCGGCGTAGATCGGATTGTCCGCGCGCAAAGGTTTGAGCTGCTCGATCAGCAATGCGCAAAGTATGGAGAGAAATGTCATCAAACGTCCTTTTTGTCTTTTTCAGCAATACCGCAATGCCCGCTACGATAGCGCAGTGCCGTGCTGGAATCAAACTTATTACGTGCGCGGCATCATTTTACGCGCGCAAGAGGTGAAACAGATTGCGCAGCATGCCGGCGGTGGCGCCCCAAATATAGAAGCGCTCATACGGCATCGCGTAGAACGAGCGCCGCCCGCCGGGCAATTCCACCGACAGGCGCTGATGGTTGAGGCCATCCATGAGGAAGGCCAGCGGCACTTCGAAAATTTCCGCCACTTCGGACGGGTCGGCGCGCAGCTCGAACGGCGGCGTCACCAGGCCCACCACGGGCGTGACCTGGTAGCCGGTGCCCGTCAGGTAGTCGGGCAGGCAGCCCAGCACTTCGATATGTTCGCGCGCCAGGCCCACTTCTTCTTCCGTTTCGCGCAAGGCCGTGGCGACGGGCGACGCATCGAAGGCTTCGCTGCGCCCGCCGGGAAAGCTGACCTGGCCCGCATGGCTGCTCAGGTGATCCGTGCGCATGGTCAGCAAGATGGTCAAGCCCTGCGGGCGCTGCACCAGCGGAATGAGCACGGCGGCGCGCACGGGCACGGCGCGGGCGGAAAGAAAATCCTGGGTCATCTCGGGCTGCCAGTCAGGCTGTTCGGCCAGGCGCTGGCGCAGCCAGTCCGGCGTCAGGCGCACGGCGTCCAGCGCCGCCTCGCCGGCGATCGAATCGATGGCAAGTTGTTTTGGATCAAATGCGATAGTGGCCATGGCAGCTTGCCTCAACAGCAATTCAGAATAAAAAAAGGGGCACCAATACGGTACCCCTTTTCCCAACGCAGACGCTGATATTACGCGCTTGCTTTCGCCACAACGCGGCGATTTGGCAATTTTTCTTTGATACGCGCCGATTTACCCGAACGCTCACGCAGATAGTACAGCTTGGCGCGGCGAACGTCACCACGGCGTTTCACTTCGATCGAAGCGATCAGCGGCGAGTACAGTTGGAACGTACGCTCAACGCCTTCGCCGGACGAGATCTTGCGAACGATGAAGTTCGAGTTCAGGCCACGGTTACGACGGGAGATAACGACGCCTTCGTAAGCCTGGGCGCGCTTGCGCGTACCTTCGACTACGTTGACGCTGACGATAACGGTATCGCCTGGTGCGAAGTCAGGAATCGATTTACCCAGACGGGCGATCTCTTCTTGCTCTAATTGTTGAATCAAGTCCATTTTATAACTCCGAAAACCATCATGCCGGCGCACTGTGGATAGCAAGTATCCGCCCGGTAGAGGATGGGTATTACCAATTTGGGCAACATGCCCGGCACTACTGGCCACCCTGCCGGCCGTCCGGAGACGGCTTACAGGCTGGCCAAGAATTTTTCGTCGGTCTTGCTGAGCAAGCCGGCGGCGCGTGCACTGACCAGCAGGTCAGGCCGCTTCGTCGCGGTCGCTTCCAGCATGCGCTGGCGGCGCCACTTGACGATCTCGGCATGATTGCCACCCATCAAGACGGGCGGTACGGCCATGCCTTCGTATGTTTCCGGCCGCGTGTAGTGCGGCGAATCGAGCAAGCCATTGACGAAACTGTCCTCGATGGCCGATGCCTCGGTGTTCAAGACACCTGGCAACAAGCGGATCACCGCATCCATCAGCGCCATGGCAGGCAATTCACCGCCCGACAACACGAAGTCGCCGACGCTGATTTCCTCGTCGACGCAACGGTCCAGCAAACGCTGGTCCACGGCTTCGTAGCGGCCACACAGGATCACCAAACCAGGTTCGGCTTTCAGCTGCGTGACGCGCTCGTGCGTCAGCGGACGGCCTTGCGGCGACATGAACACCACGCGGGGCGCCGCCAGGCCCAATGCGGTCTGGCGTTGCTTCGCGGCATTAATTGTCGCTTCGAGGGGACGGGCCATCATCACCATGCCGGGGCCGCCGCCATACGGGCGGTCATCCACGGTACGGTGATTGTCGGTGGTGAAATCACGGGGATTCCACAGCGACAAGCCACATTTCCCCTGCTCGAAGGCGCGCCGGGTCACACCTGACTGCGTCAGCGCGGCAAACATTTCCGGGAACAGGGTCACGACATCAAATTGCATCGTTCACCATCCTGCAACGTTTGCCCGGCGCATTGTTAAGCGCAGGCGGTTTAATAATCGAGGCCCCAGTCGACCGTGATCTTGCTGGCAGCCTTGTCAACGTTAATGACAAACTGGCCAACAAACGGGATCAGGCGCTCAGGCGCCTTTTCAACGGTCTCATCGGCAGTGGCGACGGGCGTAACGCGCAAGATCGACTGCGGACCATTGCTCATCATGTCGTGCACTGTGCCGAGGCACTCGCCTTGCAAATTCTCGACTGTCAGTCCGATCAGATCGGACCAATAAAATTCATCGGCCGTCAGCGTCGGGAAATGGCTACGCGGAATTTGCACAGAGACGCCTTTCAGCGCTTCTGCGGCATCCCGCCCGACCACACCCACCAGCTGGGCCACGACGTCGCCGCCGTGTAACTTCGCTTGCCTGACTTGAATATCATGCAAGGTCGGTTTATCAAACCACCAGGTTTTGACGCTTAATAATGCATCCGCGTCGTCGGAGAAAGGAGTGATCCTGACTCCGCCAGCAATGCCATAAGCACCGGAGACATAGCCTACCTGTACCAGGTCATCGGGGACTTTCACCCCGGATGCAGTCTTGACCGTCAAACCAGTGATCTAATTAAGCTGCTGCTTTGTTGTTGCTAGCTACCAGGCGAGCAACGGTTGGCGACAATTGTGCGCCAACGCCTTGCCAGTAGGCCAGACGGTCTGCGGTGATACGCAGTGGAACTTCGCCACCTTGCGCCATCGGGTTGTAAAAACCGATACGCTCAATGAAGCGACCATCGCGGCGATTGCGCGAATCAGTAGCGACGATGTTGAAGAACGGGCGCTTCTTGGCGCCTCCACGAGCTAAACGAATAACGACCATAATATTTCCAAAAAGTGTGCTGAGGCGGAAAAAGCCGCAAATTATAGCGCGCTTTACCGCCAGGCAGCAAGCGTTATGATGACGGGCGTGTAATTTGGGCTAATCAAACATTATGACCAGTCATGGCCGAAGACGCAATAGGCGCGTGCGTCTATCGTGCCGGCCATGGCTTGGCATCAGGCGAAATCATTACATAAACGCCACAGGAAAGTGCTATCGTTGTGCGAGACGATGACCGATACTGGCAATCTTTACCGATGAGCAACTCTGGAGTCCCATGACCACCGCTACCATTTTGCAACAGTCGCACAAGAACAAGGCCTTCACGGCACTGCTGGCCTTCCTGCTGGGCATGCTGGGCGCCCACCGCTTCTACCTGCATGGCGCCAAGGACCGCTGGGGATGGCTGCACCTGGCCGCCCTGCCCGCCTCCTTGCTGCTGCGCCAGCTGTTTCCCGATGCCGACTGGTTTTACCAGATATTGCCGCTGACCCTGTCCGCCCTGGCCGGCTTCCTGCAAGCGCTGGTGCTGGGCCTGATGCCGGATGACAAATGGGACGCCCGCTACAACGCCGCCTCCGGTCGCGCGTCCGACACGGGCTGGCCCTTGGCCGTCGTGCTAGTCGCTACCTTGATGCTAGGCGCGGGCGTGCTGATCGCCACCATGGCACGCCTGTTCGACTTGCTGTACACAGGCGGCGCCTACGGTTAATTTCCGCACGGAAACCACCTCGACTCACCCACATGTAAGTGTTGGTAAGCAATCATGATTTTCCTCTATACTGCATTCACAATGCCGACATTACTGGCACATTTAACACCCCCTAGGAGAAGATCATGATTCGTCGCCCACTCATCCTCGCAGTCGCCATCACGGCCCTGTTCAGCACTTCCGCCTTCGCGCAAAACCTGTCGCCGAAGGCGCAATACGCCTACGACACGAAGCAGGCCAGCACCCGCTATGCGGACGACAAGAAACTGTGTGCAGAAGAAAGCAGCTCGAAAGCGCGCATGCAATGCCTGCGCGACGCCAAGGGCGAATACGACCAGGCCATCATCAACGCCAAGGCCGCGCAAAAAGCCGGTAATTCCTACGCCAGCCAGCCTTCCAAGCAGCCACAGCACCAGATCTGCGCCGATTGCGGCAAGGTGCTGGCAGTCAACGTCGCTGAAAAGGCCGGTGAAGGTGGCGCGCTGGGCATGATCGGCGGCGGCGTGGCCGGCGCCCTGCTGGGCCGCCAGGTCGGCGGCGGACGCGGCAAGGATCTGGCCACCCTGGCCGGCGCCGCAGGCGGCGCTTTCGCGGGCAAGCAAGTCGAAGGCCACATGAAAAACAGCAAGGTATGGACCGTCACCGTGCAATACGAAACGGGCGCCAAGGCGGACTTCGCGTTTGACCAGGATCCTGGCTTGGCGGCTGGCGACCTGGTGCGCAATTCCGGTAATGGTATTGCCAGAAGGTAAGCTGAACCCAAGAGCAAGGAC
>NZ_JABXFH010000066.1:0-22867 GCF_013372745.1 Janthinobacterium sp. BJB401
ACCCCGGAATTGGCAAGGGGTTAAAAATGGCGAGAGCCAGAGAAGAGGCAAAAACATGACCGACATCGAACTGGATAATCTTTACACCGAGCTGTGCCACACCATGGGCGGCCTGGGCGAGCAGCGTTCGCCCCTGTTCCTGGCCCGCTTCGCCTTGCTGGCCATGGGCGCCATCGGCAAGGCCGACGTGGTGCAGGGCTTGCTGCGCGACGCGGCCGACGGCCTGGCGGAGGGGGCATGATCGGCGCCGGCTACCAAAGCGGCTTCGGCAACGAATTTGCCACGGAAGCCGTGCCCGGCGCCTTGCCGCAGGGGCAGAATTCGCCGCAGCAGGCGCCATTGGGCCTGTATGCGGAACAATTGTCGGGCACGGCCTTCACGGCGCCGCGCGCGCAAAACCGGCGTTCGTGGCTGTACCGCATCCGCCCCGCCAGCCAGCATCCGCCATTTACCCTGGCGGAAAATACCCGCATCGTCAGCGATTTCCACGCCATGCCCCCCACGCCGCCGAACCAGCTGCGCTGGGACCCGCTGCCGTTGCCCGACGGCGCGACGCCAACGGACTTCATCGACGGCTGGCAAACGATGGCCGGCAATGGCAGCGCAGAAACGATGTGCGGCTGCGCCATCCACGTGTACGCTGCCAACCGCTCGATGCAGCGCTTCTTTTACTCGGCCGATGGCGAATTGCTGGTCGTGCCGCAGGAGGGCAGGCTGGCGATCGCCACGGAACTGGGCTTGATCGAGCTGGCACCGCAGGAAATCGCCGTGATCCCGCGCGGCGTGCGCTTCCGCGTGACCCTGCCCGATGGCGCGGCGCGCGGCTATGTGTGCGAAAACTTCGGCACGGCCTTCCGCCTGCCGGACATGGGCCCCATCGGCTCGAACGGCCTGGCCAACAGCCGCGATTTCCTCACGCCGCACGCGGCCTACGAAGACATCGACGGCGCGTGCGAACTGCTGGCCAAGTTCGGCGGCCACCTGTGGCGCACCACGCTCGACCATTCACCGCTGGACGTCGTGGCCTGGCATGGCAATTACGCGCCCTATAAATACGATTTGCGCCGTTTTAACACCATCGGCTCGATCAGCTACGACCATCCGGACCCGTCGATCTTCCTCGTGCTGCAGGCACCGAGCGAGAACCCGCTATTTGGCGCCATCGACTTTGCCATCTTCCCGCCGCGCTGGCTGGCCGCCGAACACACGTTCCGCCCGCCCTGGTTCCACCGTAACGTGGCCAGCGAATTCATGGGACTGATCCACGGCGTGTACGACGCCAAGGCGGCCGGCTTCGTGCCGGGCGGCGCCAGCCTGCACAACTGCATGTCCGGCCACGGTCCCGATGCGCAGACCTTTGAGAAGGCATCGCACAGCGACACGTCCGCACCCGTGAAGGTGGCCGACACCATGGCCTTCATGTTCGAGACGCGCACCATCCTCAAGCCCACGCCATTCGCCTTGAACAGTGAACTGCTGCAAAACGATTATTTCGAGTGCTGGCAAGGCTTGCGCAAGCATTTCGACCCGGAGCCGTGACAGCTACACGGTTCGGCTTGCTCAGGTGTTCAATGCGGCAGGCATACGCGTCCCGCCACATTGATCACGTCGTCGCCCGCATGCGCGCGCAGTTGCAGCAGCATCAGGGCCACGCCCAGCATCAGCGCCGCGGCGCAGAGTTTCTTGTGCATCGTCTTTTCCGTTTTCACTATCTATGGAGGTGTTCGGCGATATTATTGCCGAAATTCATCGTGCGGGCTGAGCTTGTGCCAGGCGTGCTTTACAATTATGCATCGTGCGCATCCGCGCCATCTGAATTCTATGCATAGTATGTGAAGGGAATGACAAGCCTGTGACTTCCAAACCGATCAAGATCGCCGCCACCGTTGTCGTGGCACTCGCCGCTGGTGCCGGCATTTATAGCTACACGCGTCCCGCAGCCACCGCCACGCCCGGCGCACCCGCATCGGGCAGCCCGGCCGCCGCCCAATCGACCGTCGATACGGCCGCCGTAGCCAGCCAGTTCCGCGACTTGCTGGGCAATTTCCGCAAGATCATCGTGCTGCTGGCTGACGAGCAAAGTCTGCCGGAAGGCGCGCGCGACGAAGCCCGTAAAGTGGGGCAGGCGCTGTTCCATGAAAACCAGGAACGCATCGCCAAGCTCGATCTTGCGCTCGACCAGCTGACGGCGCCCACCAATCCGGGCCGCTTCGAGGCGCTCGACAGCCTGTTGACGTATATCGAATCCGATCCCGGCCTGTATGACGCGGACCGCCTGGCTTTTCGTGAACTGCTGCAAAGCATGCTGGCCGACGTGGCCAAGGATTCGTCCTTGCCCGCCATCAAGCTGCACAAGCGTATTTCCGAAGACCTCGATGCGCTGGGCGAGATCGAGCGCAATTACGAGAAGGAAATCCGGCAAATCTTCGGCAACCTGGGCCAGCGCGCCATCGAGCTCAAGCGCGAACGCTGGGACGATTATGTGGCCCAGCTGAAAAAACTCTACAACCGCGAACAGATTTTGAAGGAAAACGGCATCGTCGTACCGTACGCAGTACCCCCGGCTGGTTCCGTGCCCGAAGCCAAGCCCGTGCCAAAAAAAGATGAGGCGGAAATCTTCGGCCTGGGCTTGCCGAAGAAAACCATCGTGCTGACCTTTGACGACGGCCCGCACCGCCGCTACACGGAAGAAATCAGCGCCATTTTGAAACAATATGGCGTACCGGCCGTGTTCTTCAACGTGGGCCGCAACCTCGGTTCGCTCGATGCGCAAGGCCACGCCAAGCTGAACGCGGGCGCGGAAGTAAGCCGCAAGCTGATGAAAGAAGGCTATGCCGTAGGTAACCACAGTTTCAGTCACGCACAATTGTCGAAACAGACGGGCGACAAGCTGAAAGGCGAAATCCTCGGCACCGACACTTTATTGAAGGCCATCAGCCCCGAGCGGGCCGCGCTGTTCCGCTTCCCGTATGGCGCGCGCAACAGCGAAGGCATGGCCGCGCTGGCCGACGCCCATTTGAAATCCGTGATGTGGAATATCGATTCGCTGGACTGGGCCGACCCCGTGCCTAGTTCCATCACGAACCGCGTGCTGGCGTCCGTCGACAAGGCGGGACGCGGCATCGTGTTGTTCCACGATATCCACGAGCGCACGGTCAAAGCCTTGCCAGCCGTGCTCGACAAGCTGATCGCCGAAGGCTATCAATTCGCAGGCTGGGATGGCACCAGCTTCCAGGTGGCGAAAAGCACGGCGCCCGCGCCGGAAAAAGTGCCCGTGACCACCGGTTACGCCAATTCCTGGGCCGTCGTGATCGGCATCGACGATTACGCGAAGTGGCCGAAATTGCAATATGCGGTGCGCGACGCGCAAGGCATCCGCGAAACGCTGATTGAAAAGTTTGCGTTTGCGCCAGAGCGCGTCGTGACCCTGAAAAATGGCGAAGCGACGCGCAACAACATCCTGGCCGCCTTCCACGACAAGCTGGCCCACGGCGGCGTGCAAAAGAATGACCGCATCTTCGTCTTTTTCGCCGGCCACGGCGCCACGCGCAAGCTGAGCTCGGGACGCGACCTCGGCTACATCGTGCCCGTTGATTCCGACCCGGCGCAGTTCGCCACGGATGCGATCCCGATGACGGAAATCCAGAATATCGCGGAATCCCTGACGGCCAAGCACGCGTTCTTCGTCATGGATGCCTGCTACAGCGGCCTGGGCCTGACACGCGGCGCCGGTTCCAGTTCCTTCCTGCGCGACAACGCCAAGCGCATCGGCCGGCAAATGCTGACGGCTGGCGGCGGCGACCAGCTGGTGGCCGACGGCGGGCCGAACGGCCACTCCGTGTTCACGTGGACCCTGCTGCAGGGCCTGGCGGGCAAGGGCGACCTGAACGGCGACGGCCTCATCACGGCCACGGAACTGGCGGCCTACGTGGCGCCGGCCGTGTCCAGCGTATCGAACCAGACGCCCGCGTTCGGCAGCTTGCCTGGCTCGGAGGGGGGCGATTTCGTGTTTGAATTGCCGGGCGAGACGGAATTCCTCAGCCCGAACACGACGCAGTTGTCGACGGAAGCCATCGCCCTGAACAGCAAGCTCGATGCGAAACCGGCGGCGGCCAGCGTGACGGTGAAGGATTTGCAGGGCGGCGAACAGAAGATCGTCACGCCGGGCGCCGTGCCGAGCTCGACGCGCCAACTGGCGCAGCGGGCCAACGACCGTGGCTTGCAGCTGTACAAGGAGAAACAGTATGCGGCGGCGGAAGCGCAATTTACGGAAGCGCTGAAATTGCGTCCCGACTTCGCGCTGGCGGCGAATAACCTGGGTTTTGTTTTCTACAAGCAGGAAAAGTTCCGCGAAGCGGCCCGCTGGTTTGAAAACACGGTCAAGATGGATCCGTCGCGCGCCATCGCCTATTTGAACCTGGGCGACGCCTATGCCAAGGCCGGCGATGCGGCCAAAGCCAAGGCCGCCTATAAAACCTATCTGGAACTGGCGCCGACGGCGGCGACGGCTCCGGCCGTGCGGCAAAAGATGGAGAAGCTGTAAGCGTGTCCGGCAGCTTGCCCATCGTCCACGTGTTTGCCTGCAGCGGCCGTTTTTCCAGCTGGGAAGCGCTGCAGGCCTATTTGTCACCCACGTACACGGAGGATGGCGATGCCGTGCCGTCGCCGTTCTTCCTGGAAACGCGCCTCGCGTGCTATGAGCCGGCCTGCTTTGAAAGCGCCATGCTGGCCTCGCCCGTGCCGCTGGCACAGTTGCTCGATGGCGTGTCGTATGGCGACAGCTGGCTGGCGCAGGCGTGCGCGGACGCGGATGGGCAGCACTTGCTGGCTGACACGAGCGTGTGCGTGTTTGCGCCGAACCAGCTGGCGCACCCGCAGCGCAGTTCGCTGCATTACGTGGGCAGCTACCATTACCGGGTGGATTGATCACCATCCTGGCGTTCCTCATGCAATAGCTTGTTGACGGCTGCCAGCAGGCTGGTGCCCGACGTGGTGATGAAACGGGCGCCGGCCGCCTCCGCTTCCGTGCCGTAACTGGCGACCGTATCTTTGCTGCAATACACGATGATCGGTAGCGCGGGCAGCGCCTGGCGCACTTCGCGCACCGTGCGCACGCCCGCATCCTTGATGCGGCGGCGGTTTTCCACCCGTGCCATGTCCGTGATGAACAGCGCGTAAGGCTTCTGTTGCAGCATGGCCAGCGCCTGCCGCGTCGATACGGCCTGGTCCACCTTGATGTTTTCCCGTTCCAACTGCTCCACCAGCAAGGTATTGTTGCGCGGGTGGTCGTCCAGCCACAGCACCAGGCTGGCGGGTTTTTTCTCCGCCGGCATGCCGGCCAGGGCCGTGACGGCCGCGTCCCCGTCCGGCGGATGGGCCAGCAGCAGCTGCGTGACGGCTTCCTGCATGTCGTCGAGCGATTTTTGCTGCAAACGGCTCAGTTCCGTCACTTCGATTTCCTTGCCGCTCTCCAGGCGCACGGATTCGTTCTTGACCATGCTGTCGGCCCGCTTGATCATGATGGACAGGTAGATGCGCGTGAGCAGGTAGCCGATCAAAAAACCATGCACGGAAAAGAACAGCATGATGCCGCCCACGACGGCCATGGCTGTGCCCGTATCGGTGGCCAGGCTCGGTGCGATGAAGGCGGCCATGCTGCGCGCGCTGCCGGGCAGGCTTTTGAGCTCGATCAAGCCCACGCCGACGATGATTTTCGTCAGCCAGTCCGACACTTCCACCAGATTCGAGTTGATTTCCATGGGCGTGGGCGTGCCCAGGAACAGGGTATTGCTGGGGTTTGCGGCCGCCGCATCGGCCCCGGCGGCCGGCGGCTCGTCCGTGGGGCGGGCCTTGCCATTGGTGCGCTCGTCGGGCGGGGCTGCGTTGACGGTGCCCGATGGCAGGGTGCGCGGTATGCCGAACAGGAATCCCAGCAGCATGCCGCTGACGCAAAATCCCAGGCTCCACAGCAGTGCCGGTACGGCGTGGTAGTAGGGCGGCAGCAGGGCGCCTGCCAGCACGGCCAGCAAACCCGCCAGCAGGATGAACAGCAGGATATATGGCAGCGCATCGCGCTTGCGCACGGCGGCGGCGTTTGTTGCCTTGCCGGTGCTGTCGCCCAGGTCCATGATCGTTCCTTCAAAAAATACTGAATCCAAACAAGCTGCCATCCACGTATATATCGGGTAGGCTAGACCAGGCCGTGGGCCCATATTGACATCATAAAAACTGGAGACGCGATGCGATTGAGAAAACGCAAACTGGTAGCAGCTTGTGCACTGGCATTGTTGGGCATGGGGCGTCAGGCGGCGGCGCAGGACCCGGCCGAGGCCGTCGCCATCGCCGATGAGGCGCGCACGGTAAGAGTGGCGGGCCATTACGACAACGCCGTCGGCACCTCGGATGCGGCCAGCCAGGGCGTCATCACTACTGAATTGATTGTCAACCGGCCTGCCTTGCGTACGGGCGAGTTGCTGGAATTCGTGCCTGGGCTGATCGTCACCCAGCACAGCGGCGACGGCAAGGCCAACCAGTATTTCTTGCGCGGTTTTAACCTCGACCATGGCACGGATTTCGCCACCCATGTCGACGGCATGCCCGTCAACATGCGCACGCATGCGCACGGCCAAGGCTATTCCGACCTCAATTTCCTCATTCCCGAGCTGGTGCAGCGTATCGATTACAAGAAGGGGCCGTATTTTGCCGGCGAGGGTGATTTCGCCTCGGCGGGTAGCGCCCGCATCCGCCTGGCCGATAAGTTGCCGCAAGGCCAGGCCAGCGTGTCCTTGGGCCAGCACGGCTATGTGCGCGGCGTCGTCGCCGATTCGGTCGCGGCCGGGTCTGGCACCTTGCTGGTTGGCCTGGAAGTGAACCGCAACAACGGTCCCTGGGACGTGCCGGAGCGCGTGCGCAAGGTCAGCGGCGTGCTGCGCTACAGCCAGGGCACGCAAGATGACGGTTTCAGCGTGACGGGTATGGCGTATAAAAACAGCTGGAACGCCACCGACCAGGTGCCGCTGCGGGCCGTGGAATCGGGCCAGATCGGCCGTTTCGGCAGCCTGGCGCCCAGCGACGGCGGCGACACCTCGCGCACCAGCCTGTCGTACGCGATGCGCAAGCGCACGGAAAACCGCTTGTTTGAACTCGACGCCTACCTGATCCGCTCGCAGCTGGAACTCAATAGCGATTTCACCTACTTCCTTGCCGATCCGGAACAGGGCGACCAGTTCCAGCAAAGCGAGCGGCGCACGGTGGCGGGCGTGAACGCCAGCGAAAGCTGGGCCACGCAGCTGTTCGGTCTTCCCCTGCGCAACAAGCTGGGAGTGCAGGCGCGCTATGACCGCTTGTCGCCCGTGGGCCTGTACAACACGGTGGAGAGAGTACGGCAAAGCACGGTGCGCGAAGACAGGGTGCGCGAAGCCAGCATCGGCCTGTATGGGGAAAACACCGTGCAATGGCTGCCCTGGCTGCGTTCCGTGGCGGGCGTGCGCTATGACGCCTACCGTTTCAATGTGGACAGCAGTATTGCCGGCAACAGCGGCGCGGCGAATGACCACGTGGTGTCGCCCAAGCTGTCATTGATCCTTGGTCCCTGGAGCAAGACGGAATTCTTCGTGAACTACGGAAAAGGTTTTCATAGCAACGACGCGCGCGGCACGACGCAGACGCGCCTGGCCGATGGCGAGCCGTCCACGCCAGTCACGCCTTTGGCGCCGACGAAAGGCATGGAATTGGGCGCGCGCACGGAATGGCTGCCGGGACTGCAAAGTTCGCTGGCCCTGTGGCGCCTCGACATCGCGTCGGAATTGCTGTTCGTCGGTGACGCGGGCGAGACGGAGCCGAGCCGCGCCAGCCGCCGCCACGGCATCGAGTGGAACAACCATTACATAGCCGCGCCATGGCTGCTGTTCGACCTGGACCTGGCCGCCTCGCGCTCGCGCTATACGGAAAACGACCCCGCCGGCAATTTTATCCCCGGCTCGATTGACAAGGTGGCCTCGTTCGGCGTCACGGTGACGGATCAGGGGCCGTGGTCGGGCGCCTTGCAGCTGCGCTACTTCGGCCCTCGTCCCTTGATCGAGGACAATAGCGTGCGCTCCGCTTCCACCACCTTGGCCTACGCGCGCGTGTCGTATCAGCTCAACCGCAAGACGCGCATTGCGCTCGACGTGTTCAACCTGTTCGACAAGCGCGCCAGCGACATCGATTATTACTACGCGTCGCGCCTGCCCGGCGAGGCCACGGAAGGGGTGAACGACCGGCATTTCCATCCGGTCGAGCCCCGTTCCGCGCGCCTGACCTTGTCATATGGGTTCTGAAAACGGTAGACTGGGGCATGACAGATCACTTGGTAAATACCAGCAAATTCCTTTCCCTGATCCTGCGCCACGCCCCCGAGAAAATCGGCTTGACGCTCGATGCCCAAGGCTGGGCCGACATCGGCCAGCTGCTGGCGCTGGCTGCCCAGCATGGCCGACGCCTTTCCCGTGAACAATTAGATGAGGTGGTGGCGCGCGACAGCAAGACGCGCTACGCGATCAGTGCCGACGGCTTCCGCATCCGCGCCAACCAGGGGCATACGCTGGCGGCCGTCGATATCGCCTTGCCGCCCGCCACCCCGCCCGCCACGCTGTACCACGGCACGGCCAGCCGCTTTGTCGAGGCGATCCGCGCCGGCGGTTTGCTGCCGGGATCGCGCAATCACGTGCACTTGTCGTCCAGCCGTGAAACGGCCGTGGCCGTCGGCGCGCGCCATGGCAAGCCCGTCGTGCTGACGGTGGATGCGGCCGCCATGCGGGCGCAGGGCCACGCGTTTTATGTATCGGACAATGGCGTGTGGCTGACGCAGGTTGTGCCGGTGGCGTTCATCGGCTTTTCCTGATTAATGGCTTAGCGCCCTGGCCCTGGCTTGCCCCTGCCGCTTGCGGCGCCAGATCAGCACGCCCGTCACGCTCAGGCCCGCCACCAGCACGCCCATGGCGCAGATGAACAGTTTGAAGGGCCAGCCCCACATCGAGGCCATGTGCAGGGCGCTGATCCAGCTGCGGATGGTGTCGCCGCTGGCCGCGCCCGTGGGTAGCCAAGTGGCCAGTTGCCGGCCGCTGGCTGCGTCGAAAAAGACGGTGGTCAAGCCCTTGTGGGCGCGCACGTCGCGGCTGCTGCGCACGCTGTAGCTGTACACGCCCAGCGCGCGCTCGTAGGCCAGCGCATTTTCCTCGATGATCGTGAAAGAGTGCTGGCGCGCCAGCGCGTCCATCAACTGGCGGCCCTGCGCGCGCGCGGCCGGCCAGTCCAGCCGCAGCCCCGGCGACGGCGTGTGCCGCGCGACGATTTCTTCGGTACCCTGGTGGGCAAACAGCGGATGCATGACGGCCGCATAGGCGCCGTACAGGTTGAAGGCGACGCCGCTCCACGCAAACACCAGCAGCATGGCCCACAGCCACAGTCCGCCCGCGCGGTGCAGGTCGAATATGAGTTTATAGCTGCCGCCATTGCGGCGCAGCAGCCAGGACGGCCGCCAGTGCAGCAGCCACGGTTTCGCGCCCGGCGCGCGTTTCTTCAGGCGCGCGGGGAAGGTCAGGGCGGCGCCGATGAAGCAGTCGATCGTCCACACGATGGCGACCAGACCGAACACCAGCAAGCCTGTGTCGCCCAGCGCCAGGGCGTAATGCAGGCGCTCGATGAAGGGCAGCAGATTGATGGCGCCCTGGCTGATGGCGCCCCAGCGGCGCTGGCCAAGAATCGCGCCCGTGTAGGGATCGACGAACACCTCGTCGCTGGCCAGCGGCGCGTCGGCCGCCGGACGCAGGTAAAACACCATGCTGTGGCCTTGTGGCGCCGACAGCGGCGCGTAGCTCACCTGCGCTTGGGGAAAGCGCGCGGCGACGGATTCGCGCAGCAGCAGGGCGTCGAGCGGCATCGCGCCCGGCGTGGGCGGCGCCACGCGGAAGACGGCGGGCAGCATGGCCGCCTCCAGTTCATCCTTCCACGCGAGCGCGCTGCCCGTCACGCCGGCGACGATGAGGAAGCCGGCCATCAGCAGGCCGGCATAGCGGTGCATGGCCGCCAAGACAGGGCGCATCAGAACCTGTACATCGCGCTGACGTTGGCCGTGCGTTCGGCGTTGCGGTAGCACAGGTTGGGCAGGTAGCCGCAGTCATACAGGGTCTGCTTGTTCAGCACATTGTTCACATTGAGGGCGAACTGCCATGGCCCGCGCGACACGCCCAGCGCCGCATCCCACTGCGTCAGGCCGCCATTGCGGATATTCAGGTTTTCGCCGTCGGAGTTCGAGCGCATGGCGCCGAGAAAACGCATGCCCAGCGCCGCATACGCGGGCAGGCTGCCGGCCAGCGTGAACGACTGGCGCGCCCAGGCCGAGGCGCTGTGGCGCGGTGCGCCCGCCTGCTGCAAGCCCAGGTCGCCGTTATTGCTCTTTGTGACCTCCGTATCGAGGTAGGTGTATTGGGCGATCAGGCTCAGACGGCTGGCGAGCTCCGTGCGCGCTTCCAGTTCCACGCCGCGCGAACCGACTTTCCCCGTTTGCTGCAGGCGGCCCGGGTTGCCGATGTCGGACGTGGTGACGTTGTCGCGCACCAGGTCGAACACGGCCGCCGTATAGCTGGCGCGCTGGCCCACGGGTTCGTAGCGCACGCCCGCTTCGAACTGCTTGCCGCGCGACGGCTTCAAGGCGTCGCCGTTGGCCGTGATGCCCAGTTCGGGCGAGAACGAGGTGGCGTAGCTGACATACGGCGCCCAGCCGCCATCGAACAGGTAGACGGCGCCCACGCGGCCCGTGGTGGCCGATGGCGATTGGTGGAAGTCGGGTTTGACGGCGCCGCTATGCAGATCGGTGACGTCGCGCGACTGCGTGGCTTTGTCGCGGCGCAGGCCCGCCGTGACGACCCAGCGGTCCCATTTCAATTGATCCTGCGCATACAGGCCCAGCTGGCGCGACGGCGCTTCAGCGCGCGTGGGCGCTTTGGCCGGAACCAGGGGCTGCTTGCCATACGCGGGCTGGTACAGGTCGATCGGCTCGATAAAACCCTTCTGGTGGCGGTAGTCGTCCGTGTTGCGGATATTCGCGTAATCGACGCCCAGCAGCACCTGGTGCGCCAGGCCGCCCGTGGCAAACTTCGCCTGCAGCTGCGTATCGGCGAACAGGCTTTTCGACGCCGTATCGACGGGCATGAAATAGCGCTCCACCGTGCCGTCGTCATTCAGGCCGCCGGGGAACATGTCCGTGCGGTCGTTCTTCAGGCGCGTGTAGCGCAGGTTCTGGCGCAGCGACCAGGTATCGTTGAACGTGTGCTCGAACTCGTAGCCCAGCATGGTGTTGCGGCGCTTGAAGCGGTTATCGTCGCCCATCAGGTTGACTTCTGGATCGACCTGGCCGCGCGGGCCAGGCTGCAGCAGCTGGTTGGGAAACGCGTACTGCTGGTTGTCCTGCTCGTAGCGGGCCAGCAGAGTCAGACGCGTGGCGGGGCCGGCCTGCCACGTCAGCGAGGGGGCGAAGTACAGGCGGTTGTCGCGGTCGCGGTCCAGCCGCGTATGGGCTTCGCGGCCCAGCATGACGACCCGGTAAGTCCAGGCGCCCGGCGCGTCGATGGCGCCGCCCACGTCGGCTTTCAGCTGGCGGCGCTGGTAGCTGCCGTACTCAATCCCCACTTCGCGCACGGCGTCCGCGCTGGGACGCTTGCTGACGGCGTTGACCATGCCGCCCGGCGGAATCTGCCCGTACAGCACGGACGCGGGGCCGCGCAGCACTTCCAGGCGTTCCAGGCCATACGGTTCGATCGAGGCGCCAAAGGTGCGGCCCGAATTGCGCAAGCCATCTTGCAGGATGCCGTTCGTCTCGATGGTGAAACCGCGCAGCAGCGAGGAGTCGTCGCTGCCCAGCGGGCGCTGGTTCGGCGTCACGCCGGCCGTGTAGCGCAGGGTCTCGTCGAGCGATTCGGCATTGCGGTCGCTGATTTCATCGGCCGTGACGATGGACACGGATTGCGGGTTTTCATGCAGGGCCGTATCCGTCTTGGTGGCCGAGCCGGCGCGCCGCGCCACATAGCCGCGCACGGGGCCCGTCGCTGTTTCGCGTTCGCTGCTGGCATTGATGGTGATGGCGGGCAGGGTGGCGCTGGCCTGGGCCGGTGCCGTCTGTGCGCCTGCCGGCGCTGGTGCATTCTCCGCCCGCAGCGCATACGCGCCGTTGGCGCCCGCCACCACGCGCACGCCCTGGCCGCGCAGCAGTTCCTCGAAATCCTGGCGCACCGTGTAGCTGCCCGCCAGGCCGCCGCTGTGCTTGCCCTGCAACAGGGCCGCATCGGCCGACAGTTCCACGCCGGCCGCGCTGGCGAACGTGGTCAAGGCCCGTTCCAGCGGTCCGGCGGGCACCGCGTACTGGCGTTTCGCTTGCGTAGTCTCTAACGTCTGGGCGTGGGCGGCTGGTGCCGTGACGGCCAGGGCGCCGGCTGCGGCGCCAGCCAGGAACAGGGCCTGGATGGTGGCAGCGAGGGGAAATGGACGCAGTTTGTGCGCGGGTGCGCTCAGGCGAGGGGGCATGGTGCAAATCCTTGGAAAGTGGCGGGGAAAAAATCGGTTCTTCCCGTATTCCGAACGAAAAGCCAAAACCCTCAACGTTTTTTCACTTATTTTGCATATATTTTTCAGGCGGCGGGGCGCGGTCCTACGCTGACCCAGTAGCGCGTGCGGTAGCGCAGTTGCACGGGCAGGCTGGCGGCCAGGTTGGCCAGCGAGCGGTCCGTGTCGCGCAGCGAATACACGCCCGTCACGCGCAGGCCGGCGATGGACTCGTCGCAGCGCAGCACGCCGTGGCGGTAGCGTCCCAGCTCGGCCAGCAGCTGGTCCAGGCGCATGCGCTCGGCCACCAGGCTGCCATCGGCCCAGGCGGCGGCGCTGTTTTCGACGTTCGTTACGTCTTGCACCACCAGTCGCGTATAGCCGGCCTGCTGGCCCGCCTGCAGGTGTACCGGCGCGGCGTTGTCTTGCGATGGCTGCAGGGCGACTGCGCCCTGGAACACGGCGACACGGCTCTCGCCGTCATCGAGGCGCACGCTAAAACGCGTGCCCAGCGCCGTGGCCGTGCCTTGCGGCGTTGCCACCAGCAGCGGACGATAAGGGGACGTCGCTTCGTGCGCGCTGGTGACGAGGATGGCGCCGGCGCGCAGCACGATGCACCGTTCGCCAGCGCTGTATGCCACGTCGATGACGGTGGCCGTGTCCAGCACCACTTGGGTGCCGTCGGCCAGCGTGATGCCGCGCGTCTCGCCGACCGATGTGCGGTAATCGCCGGCGGCCCGCTGCCACAGGTCCGTTTCGTGCACCAGCAGGGCCGTGCCGCCGCCCGTCGCGATCAGGCCCAGCAGCTGCAAGGCGCGCCGGCGGCCGATGGCATGGCGCGGTGCTGGCGTCAGGGCGCCGCGCGCCACTTCGCGCGGCAGGACCTCGAATTGCCGGGTGAAGCGCTGCAGCCGGGCCCAGGCCCGTTCGTGCTCGGGGTGGGAGGCGCGCCAGGCCGCGCAGGCGTCGGCATCGGCCGCGCTGGCGTCCTCCGCCCACAGCCGCGCCATCCATTCGGCGGCGCGCTGCAGCACGGCGGGGGCGATGGGCGCGCTATCGAGCTGGGAACTCATGCGAATTGCGCCGCGCAGCAGGCCAGCAGGGCGCGGGCGATGTATTTTTCCACCGACGAGACGGAAACGTCGAGGCGCGCGGCGATGTCGGCGTAGGCCATGCCGTCCAGTTTGCACAGCAAAAAGGCCTCGCGTACCTTATTTGGCAGGCTGGCCAGGATGGCGTCGATTTCCATCAGCGCTTCGACGATCAGCGCGCACGTTTCCGGCGTGGGTGCGGCCGCTTCCGGCTGCGCGGCGATGGCGTCCGCGTAGGCTGACTCGATATGCCGGCGGCGGAACAGGTCGACCACGAGGCCGTTGGCGATCTGCGCCAGATGCTGGCGCGATTCGTCCGGCTCGGGTGCGCGGCCGCGCGCGAGGATGCGCAGATAGGTGTCGTGCGCCAGGTCGGCCGCATCGAAGGCGTTGCCCAATTTACGGCGCAGCCAGCCCTGCAGCCAGCCATGGTGGTCGCTGTAGAGCACTTCGATTTGCCGATGCAGTTCCAGTTCGGGGCGTAGCATGCAACCTTTCCATGCCATGGTCCGCGGGACAGTCCGGCCTTGATGCGATTGAGAATTGTTCGTATTGTAGCCCGATTGCGCGCGCTTGTGGCTCGCTAGTGGCTGTCCAACAACGCCGTCAGGCTGAAATCAGCTTGATATCAGCCAGCCGCTCCACCAGCCACACGCACGCCACCAGCGCGATGGCCAGCGAGCCCACGGTCAGCATTTGCCGGTACAACCACGTCTTGCGCAGCAGCCAGGCGAGGGGCAGGAAGGCGGCGACGATGGCCAGCTGGCCCAGTTCCACGCCCACGTTAAAGCCCAGCAGGCTGGCCAGCAAGGAACCCTGCGGCAAGCCCAGGTCGCGCAGCACGCTGGCAAAGCCGAAACCGTGGATCAGGCCAAACGCAAAGGCGGCCACGGGGCGCTTGCCGCGGAACAGCGGTAGCAGATTGTTCAGCGCGGCCAGGATCACGGAAGCGGCAATGGCCGACTCCACCCAGCGCGATGGCAGCGAGATGAGCGAGAGGCTTGCCAGGCTCAAGGTGATGGAATGGGCCAAAGTGAACGCCGTGACGACTTTGAAAACGTCAATAAAAGCCGCATTCAAACCCAGATGCAAAGTCTGGGGTCGGACCCTCAGGGTCCGACCCCGGTTTTCTGCCGTCGGGTTTAAGCGCTTTTGTTGCTCGCTTATACCAGGCAGCAGCACGGCCGGCAGCAGTAAAGACAGCAAAAACAAAATATGGTCGTAGCCGATCCAGATATGCCAGATGCCGTGCTTGACGTAGGCGCCGAACTGCGCGAGGCGGTCGGGCGCGGCCAGTGAAATCGTCTGGCGCGGGCTGTCCGGGTCGAAGATGGCCGTTTGCGTATTGCCGCCGCTATTGACCTTGAACAAGCCCTTGTGCTGCGGATCGAGGTCGGCGAACAGGGTGTAGCCGATGGCGAGACTGGCCGGGGCGGCGCCGGGGCAGCTGGCCTGGAAGCGCAGCACGCTGTAGGCGCCGTCCGTGTGCTTGTCGATCAGCTGCTCGACGGCTTTCAAAGGGCACACGCCCTGGTCGCTGGCCACCTGCAGGCGCTGCAAGGCGTAGGCGGCGATGGCGGCGTGGCGCGCGCGGATTTCATTCCACGTCAGCGCGCCGTCGCCATTGCCATCGAGGCCGATGGCGAAATCGAGGTCGCGCAGGGCGATATCCCATTGCCCGTCGATCTGCTGGCCGTGCACGGCCAGGCTCAGGTAGCTGTCGCTGGGCTTGTGGGCTTGCGCGGGCGCGAGCCACATCCACAGGAGCAAAACCATGCAAGGCAGGCGCAGTTTCACAGGGCACCCACTTTCTTTGCACTACTGAGTTTCTGCCCATCCTGCGGCCCCAGCTGCCTGACGAGCCGCTGCAGGGCCACGTCTTCCACACCATTCGCTGTGATCCAGGCCAGTACGGGCTGTGCCGCCGAATAGTTGCGCGCGGCCAGCGCTGCTTCCAGCAAGATGCGCATGTCGGGCACTTCCTTCTGGATGGCCCAGTTTTTCTGCGCCAGTTGCAGGGCGGCCGGCACATCCTGTTGCACAAACAGGGCGAAACGGGCTTGCTCGCGCTGGTGCACGGTGTCGCCGCGCTGCATGGCGGCGTTGAAGCGGGCCGCCAGTTCCGCTTTCGCCGCCAGGAAGGCTGCCTGCTGGCCGGGCAGCGCCTGCAAGGCCAGCGCGTAACGCAGCAGCAGGGCGTCGATGCGCTGCTGCTCTTTCAATAGTTTGACGACTTCCTGCGGGCGCTGGCGGTCGAGCAGGAAATCCGCGTAGGCGCCCAGCAGATAGCTGTCGCGCGGCTGCTGCGCCAGCGCCCTGGTGTAGCGCGCTTCGGCCAGCGCCCACTCTCCGCGCCGCGTGGCCATTTCCGCCAGCAGGGTTGCGGCCCAGCTTTCCAGTTCGGGCGCCGCGCCGGCGCTTCTTTGCAGGGTCAGCTCCAGCAAGCGCTCGCTGCTGGCGGCGCGGCCCGTGACGCTGGCGATATTGGCAAGGCAGGTGACGGTGACGAGCTGCGTTGTCAAGGCCGACAGCCGGGCGCAGCTGGCCGTCGCCTTCGCGTAGTCGCCCTGCACGGTGAGGACTGTCGCGCGCGTCAGCCAGGCCTGGCCGTTTTGCGGCTGCTGCGCGATGACGGCGTCGAGGTCTTGCAGGGCGGGGCCGAAATGGTGGGTGCTTTGCAAAATGGTGGCGCGCAGCAAACGCACGGGGACGGGCGGCGCAGCCTGCCGCCACCAGGGTGCCAGCGCCGCTTGCGCATAACCGAGGTAACGCGGATCCGTGTCGCTGCGCGCCAGGGCAATGTAGCGCTGCGCCAGGGCGCTGGCCTGGGCCAGGTCTTGCGGGGTGGTATTCAATTGCTGGCGCAAGGCGCGCAGTTCAAGTTGCGTGGCGTCGGCGCGGCGCGGTAGCTGTTCGATGACGGCGCCGCCATCTTTCGGCGTGTAGGGCGCGGCCCATGCCAGCAAGGGCAGGCAGGCGCACAACAGGGAAATCGGTGTTTTCATCGTGGACGCCATCGACGGTGATTGGTATAGGCGCCGGAGAGCTCACTCGCCGGCGCCCGCACGTTACAGTGGTACCGGCTCCGTATTTTCCGGAGACGTCGCCATGATGGCGTCGATGCCGACGCCATCCTTGTCATCGCTGGTGGTCAGGATGACGTTGCTGACGGCCACATAAAATGCGTCGAGCAGGACGACGGGGGGAGGATTGATTCCACCGCTATCGCCGCCGTGGCTGCTGCTACCGCCGCCACCGCAGCCGGCCAGCAAGGCCGTGAGCGCCAGGGTGCTGCATGCATAGAGCTTTTTCATCGCGTTCTCCTGGTTACAGCTGCGGCGAACCGGCCACGGGATTTTTCAGGTAGGGGAAGCCTGCCGTGAACGACGTTTCGTCAAGGAAGGCGCCATCCGTGAAGTGCAGGCCGCCGGCCGGTGCGTCGGCCGGGGCGCAGCCGATGTTCAGGGTGCACAGCTTGCCCATGGCTACGCGCAGGACCACGTCGACCACGTCGTCGCCAGGGCGGCGGCCGTTCGGGAAACCCGCGTTATCGCCGCCGATGACGCCGAGGCGGTTTTGCGCACCGACGTTGGTGGCGGCGATCGAGGTATTCAGGCGCAGCATTTCGGACGCCGTCACGGTGACGGGCTGGTTCACGCCCTTGATGCCCGTCAAAAAGGTGGCCACCAGGTCATTGCGGGGGAAGTTGGTGGGCGCCTTGGCGCCGGCCGAGCCGTACAGCACTTCCACCAGGGCTGGCGCCGTGGGGTTGGTGACGTAGTCGGCAAATTGCGCGTCGCCCGACGGCTTGCTGGCGTTGAAGCGGTCCTTGTCCTTCAGGCCGATGACCAGTTCATTTACCAACGGCATGCCCAGGCGCGACACTTGCACCCACGCGCCGCCTTCCTTCGAGGCCGCGGTGGCCGTGCCGGGAGCCGGGTTCAGCAAGCGGCCCTGGCGCAGGCTGGCCGTGGTCCAGCCGCCGATGACGGGATCGCTGCCGGCCGTCAGGCAGGCGGTCGGCACTTCCATCTCGATGGCCGTGACGTTTTTCTTCGCCAGGTCATCCTTGGCAGCGGACTCCGCATTCGCGGCAAACTCCGTGGCGGGCGCCTTGATGTTGATCAAGTCGAACGTTTCGCCCAGGTTGACCACGAACGGGTCCTTGCGCTGGCCGACGAACATGCGCGCCGGCGTGGCGCAGCCGGGAATGTTGACGGCGTACACATGCTGCGCGGCATACGCGGCGTAATTGGGGATGGCCTTGTTGCCGATATTGTCGACCGGCTTGTCGAAGGTCGTGCCGCCGCCGCTGGCGTTGGTGACGCTGCTGCGCGTGCCCGTGCGGCGGTCGCCCCGCACCACCGTCACGCTGTAGGTTTCGCGCACGTTCAGGCCGGCCGGGTTGACGGAATCGATGGCGCCGCCGTTGATGACGAGCGGAATCGAGACTTTCTTGCCGCCTACGGTGAACTGGCCATCCTTGATGGTGTTGGTGAAGCGGAACTGGAAGGTGAGGTCTTCCTTGCCGTCGCCGTTGTTGTCGATATGGATTTCATACAGGGCGTTCGGGTCCATGGCGAAGTAGTTCGGGCCGCCGTACGCGTCTTGCAGGGGAATATAGTCGGCCACCAGCGTGGTGTAGGCGCCGCGCCCCGTTTCATAGCTGCGGAACATATAGAAGTCGGTGGCGTCGACTTTGGGGTTTTGCGTGATGAACGGCGCTTCGCGGTGGCTGGAAGCGAAGGCCGATGGCGCGATGGCCAAAGCCAGCAGGTTGCCCAGTAGGGCGGCGCCCAGTGCGGTTTTCGAGTGTAACAATGACATGTCGATTCTCCCTGATTGTTATGTGCATACGTAGGACTAGCGGGAATTACGGGGCTGCATCAGTTGTACGGAGCGCCAGCGCGATCGGATTCATTCCTTGCAAATTAATTTTGGGCAGCGGAATGAACGGCCGTCGATCACCAGGGGCTGGCGCACGAGGTCGAATCTACGTGGATATTGCACGTCAGTAAGAAAAAATATTTTGTGGACAAGAAGAGACGCCGCCACCAGTGATGGCGATAGCCTGTTGCGCTATGTCGCGGCGTTTGCGAAGGCGTGCACGAGGCGTGTGAGAATGCGTGAGTATGCGGATATGGAGACGATAGACGCTCGAAACCCGCTTGACCGGCGCCCCGCTTGCGGGGAGAGTGTGCTTACCAGGCCAGCACTTTGGGCCCGATGGCCGCGCCGATGGCGGTCGGCACCAGCATGCCCAGCACGTACCAGAAGCCGACGAAGCTGGCGGCCAGTTCCGGGCAATGCAGGCAATACACGAGCGCTGCCATGGCGCCGGCGGCAAAGCCGGCAGCCGCGCCGGCCAGGCGCAAGCGCGTGGGCGCCAACTGGCGCATCAGGCGCAGCACGGCGGCCAGGATGGGCAAGGAGAGGGTGGCGATCAGCAAGGGGCAGCTGCGCCAGGTGGCGCCCCAGAACAGCTCGGCCCGTTGTTCGGGCGGCGCTTCTTGCACGATGATGGCGCCCAGCGCCCACATCAGCAGCAGGGGCATGGCGAGCAGCAGGGGCAGGGCCCGGGTGGCGGCGCCCGGCACGCACAGGCGACGGCTGACATGCCAGGCCGCCAGGGAGAGGCAGATGACGAAACCGACCTTGATCCAGAAGTCGGGCAGCAGGGCCAGCTGTTCCAGATTGGGCCGCACGCCCAGCAGCATGGCCATCAGCGCCACGCTGGCCAGCAGCCCGGCGCCCAACGTGGACGCGGCGCGCCAGTGCGTGCCCGGCGGCGGCGCGGCGGCCACGTCGGGGCCGCTGGCCAGCATGGCGATCAAGTCATCGGTTTTCATGGTGTCGTTATCCTCAAGTTGGCCGCCAGTGCTTTCAAGCCGCGATGTACGGCCACTTTGACGCTGGCTTCCGAAATCTGCATGGCCACGGCCGTGTCGCGCACGGACCAGCCATCGAGCTTGGTATGCACGATGGCGTCGCGCTGCTGCGCGGGCAAGCTGGCCAGCAGCTTGGCCAGGTCGCGGCTGGCTTCGGCCGCCTCCGCGTCGGCGCTGGAAAACAGTTCCTGCGCGCTATCTTCTTCGTCATACGGCAAGTGCTGCGCCTCGCGCCGCGCATGCCGGCGCAGCCAGTCGATCAATTTATAGCGCGCAATCGCATGAATCCACGACGTCAGCGGCACGCCCGTATCGTAGGTCAAGCGCTGGTTGTGGATGGCCAGCAAACACTCCTGCACCAGGTCTTCCACGTCGTCCGGCCAGCGCTGCAGGCGTTTGCGCAGGAACGCGCGCAAATGGCCGCTGGTGGCTTGCAAGAAACTGCGGTAAGCCGCCGCATCGCCATCGAGTCCGCGCAGCATCAAGCCATGCAGCCGCAGTTCCGTGCCATGCAGGTGTTCGCTTACAGGTATTCGTTGCATGCAGGCCTTTGGTGACAGGCGTTGAAAAAAATAAATTCAAAAATAATGGAGGGTGGCTGTAACCAATCCGGCCATCGCGGCGAATTGACAGGCAAGCACGCTTCTTATTTCAATATACCGGGTAACGACCATGGACATCAAGCACCGCCTTGCAACACTGCTTTTACCCGTCCTGAGCGCGGCCGTGGTCGCCCCGGCCATGGCGCAAATGGCGGCCGGCCAGCGCTGCGCCGTGCAAAGCGGGCCACAGACGGCGGCGCTGGTGGAGCTGTACAGCAGCGAAGGCTGCTCCAGCTGCCCGCCCGCCGACCAGCGCCTGAGCGCCTTGCGCAAGGAAGCGGGCGCGGCCAGCCTGATCGTGCCGCTGGCCTTGCACGTCACCTACTGGGACCAGATCGGCTGGACGGATCCGCTGGCGCAGGCGCAATTCGACGCGCGCCAGGCTGAATTGCTGCGCCACCAGCCGCGCCACGTGGCCTACACGCCGCAGTTTTTCGTCGGCGGCACGGAATTGCGCAGCTGGGATACGCAACTGCCGGCCGCCATCCGCCGCATCAACGCCACCGCCGCGCCCGTCAAGATTGACCTATCCGCCACGCCGGGGCCAGGTGGCAAGCTGCTGCTGGAAGCCCATGCCAGCGCGCCGGACGCACAGACGGGCGGCCAGCTGTACGTGGCCATCAGCGAAAGCGCGATCGTCTCGAAAGTGCTGCGCGGCGAAAACCGCGGCGCCACCCTGCAGCACGATGCGGCCGTGCGCCTGTGGCTGGGACCGGTTGCGCTGGCGCAAGGCCGCGCCCAGTTGCGCCGAGAAGTCAACCTGCCCGCCAGCTGGCGTCCGGAGCAGCTGCAAGTGGTCGCCTTCGTGCAGCGCAGCGACAGCAGCGCCATCCTGCAAGCCGTCAGCACGGCATCCTGCGCGAAGGGAGCGATGTGATGAACGGACAAGCAAACGTGATCCACCCCGCCTGGCTGCGCATCACGCACTGGCTCAATGCCGTGGCCGTGGTCGTGCTGGCCACCAGCGGCTGGCGCATTTATAACGCGGCGCCATTCTTCCCGTTCGAACTGCCGCGCGCGCTGACCCTGGGCGGCTGGCTCGGCGGCGCGCTGCAATGGCATTTTGCCGCCATGTGGCTGCTGGTGGCCAATGGCTTGCTGTATCTGATTATCAATATCGTCTCGGGACGGCTGCGGCGCCAGTTCTTTCCCCTGTCGCCGCGCCTGCTGCTGGCCGATTTCGCCGCCGCGCTGAAGGGCAAGCTGGCCCATGCTGACCCGCGCCACTACAACATGGTGCAGCGCGCCGCCTACCTGTTCGTCATGCTTGACTGCATCGTGCTGGTGTTGTCCGGCCTGGTGCTGTGGAAGTCCGTGCAATTTCCCCTCTTGCGCGAGCTGATGGGCGGCTACGAGCGCGCGCGCAGGGTCCACTTCATCGCCATGGCGCTGCTGACGGGCTTTGTCGGCGTGCACCTGCTGATGGTGGCGCTGGTGCCGCGCACCCTGGTCGCCATGCTGCGCGGCCGCTAAGGAGATGAGCATGAAAAAAACCATCATCGTGCAAGAGCAGGGCCAGGCCATGCTGGACGACGCCTTGCGCCAGATCAAGCAGCCGTCGCGGCGCCTGTTCCTGCAGCGCAGTTTGACCCTGGGCGGCCTGTCCCTGCTGACGGGATGCAACGCCAGCGACCCGTCCGCCATCGAGACAGCCTTGACGGCGGTGTCGCGCATGAATGACACGGTGCAAGGCTGGCTGTTCGACCCGAGCAAGCTGGCGCCCACGTATCCCGATTCCATGATCACGCGGCCGTTCCCCTTCAACGCGTATTACGGCGAGGATGAAGTGGAAGAGGTCGATGGCGACGCGTGGCGCCTGGAATTGAGCGGCTTGATCGCCGACAAAAAGCCGTGGACCCTGCCGCAGCTGCGCGCGTTGCCGCAGGAAACGCAGGTGACGCGCCACATTTGCGTGGAAGGCTGGAGCGCCATCGGCAAGTGGGGCGGCGTGCCGTTTTCCCACTTCCTGAAGCGGGTCGGCGCCGACACGACGGCGAAATACATCGGCTTCAAGTGCGCCGACGATTATTTCACCAGCATCGACATGGCCACGGCCCTGCACCCGCAAACCATCATGGCCCTGACGTATGACGGCCAGGAATTGCCGCCCAAGTATGGCTATCCGATGAAATTGCGTATGCCGACCAAGCTGGGCTACAAGAATCCCAAGCACATCCAGGCGATTTTCGTGACGAATACGTATCCGGGAGGGTATTGGGAGAATCAGGGATACAACTGGTTCGGCGGCTCTTAGGAAGACCGGGGAGCCGGCCAGTGCGGCGTTGCATTGCCTTGTCGTACTAATCGTACTGCCTGCGGCAATGCGCCTGGCCCTGACCACCTCCCGGCCTTCCTGTTATTTAGCAGTAAGCAACACCTGTAGCACAGCAACAGCTTTACCACCGGGCAATCTCGCCCATCCCACACTGAGACAAGGACCTATCATGAAAACCACCATCACCGCCATCATCGCTTCCGCCATCCTCATGTCGGGCGCCGCTTTCGCCCAGGACGCCATGAAAAAAGATGCCATGGCCAAGGATGCTTCGGCAGACGCCATGCACAAGGATGCGATGGGCAAGGACGGCATGAAGAAGCCGATGGCCAAGAAGCACATGAAGAAGGATCACATGGCCAAGGATGGCATGGCAAAAGATGCCATGGCGAAAGACGGCATGGCCAAGGGCGAGATGAAAAAGGATGAAATGAA